>JAQBUF010000001.1 GCA_027623995.1 Nitrospirota bacterium | reverse complement strand
CCTTTTGTCTGAAAGGTTGGTGATGTGCTTATCACCAGGATACGCCGCCTTTGATTTTCAGGTCATCCCCAACTTTTGAGTATAACTCCCTTCGCCTCTTTGGGGAACCACGGGATAAACACACTCGTTGTTCGTTGATATTCACGATAATCATCACCGCGACTGATAAGGGCTTGCGCTTCGGCAAAGGGGACCCCACTCACTTTGAGCAACGCCCAAATCATCAGGACTGGGCCTACTAAGGTTAACCACGCATTCGATAACCCAATGCTCATCACCACATAGGCACACCAATGGACCCCTTCAAAAAAATAATTGGGATGTCGGGAATACCGCCAAAGCCCTTCACGACAGGTTTTTCCTTTGTTATATGCTTGCCGTCGGAATCGATTCAATTGATGGTCTGCGACCGCCTCCCCCCCAACACCTACGATCCAAATGCCAACACCTGCCATTTCCCAAACACTCCATGCCTCGTGAAGATCGGTCATGAGCACAAGCAGAGGAATAGAAAACACGGCAATGGCGAGCGCTTGGCCCGTGAAATACACAAACGCCCACCATTCGGCTCGACTCCCTAATTTTTCCCGAATCAATTGGTAGCGTGAATCCTCTGGGGCGTTCACGATTCGCGCATAAAACATATAGACACCGAGCCTAAACCCATACCCAGCCCCCAAGGCCGCAACCACTATCCGATGACTTACATCACCGGTTGTCAGCAACCCCAAGCCAATGGAGACCAATCCAAACCCAACACAAAACCCCACATCGGCCAGGGCCGCGTTAGGGTGACACCAACGATAGGTCACCCACAGCCCCAGCATCATTGGAGTTGTGACCAACCATGCCCATAGAAAGAGTCCCCAGTCCATTACGATTCTTGTATCTGTGCCCTTATCTTCACTATTCAATTGTTAGATTGTTATCACTCTACATCAGTCGCCATATTATTCTGTATAGCAGACCACAATTGAATGTAGCCTACCACAGATTAGGTTGACCGCCCTGAGGACCTTCTGTATGGTAATTTTTTGATATTCAACAGGAGCGAAACACGATGAAAGAACAGATAATGCAGGCCTATGAAGAGGTAGCTGGCTCGATGGAACGCTACAATGACGTATTGACCCAGTACTTGATTTCCCTTCAGACAGGGGAAGCAAGCGATGCGAAGAAACTCGAGCGCATGTCCGCAGGGACTCGAGCCATGCGTGATAGCAGTAGCATTTATCTTTCCTATGCTAAATTCGTGGCCTACGGCATGCCAGAAAGCGAAGATGCCATGGAAGATGAGGATGATTTGCAAGCATAAAAAATACTCGTATCTCGTATCTCGTCGTTCGTATCTCGTAAAAAAGAAAAGTGAAGAAATTGGTTCCCAGCTCTCCTTTGGTTCTTTCACGAGATACGAACAACGAAATACTCCTCACCTAATAGGTGGAGGGCAATCTTTCGTTACTACCGTGTTCATCTGCTAAATTATTTTTGGATGACTGGGAGAGAGGGGTATTACGTGGTCGGGGCGAGCCGATTTGAACGGCCGACCTCTCGCACCCCAAGCGAGTGCGCTACCGGGCTGCGCTACGCCCCGACACCATAATGTTTTCGGTGTCTCGATCAGGACTCCAGATCTACGCTACTGATGAGCGCTTACCTCGCCTGACTTCGTGCTATGAGAATTTAAAATGCCTAGAATATCCTGAAGTTGGGTTCGCACCTGTTCGACTTTATCCTGAGGAACTTCAGTAGTGGTCTGATTTCGACGACGACGCCAATGCCGTTTGAGCCCCATGATCGTGTACCCTTCCTCATAGAGCATTCGCTTAATTTCCAACACCGTCTCGATGGTTTGCCGGTCATAGACTCGGTGTCGTCCTTGGCTTTTCCGTGGACGAAGAAAACTAAACTCAGACTCCCAAAACCGCAGGACCGATGAAGGTAATTTCGTCAGCGCACTCACCTCACCAATCTTATAAAAATATTTCTCGCTGAGTTTAAGCTCAATATTCATGACCAAAAATTTCTACCTCACTCATCGACATCAATGACATCCGCGACATCACCAGAAGCTTCAGAGGGATTCACATATTTTTTGAAAATTTGGCTTGCCCGAAATGTCACAACCCGCCGAGGCGTAATGGCGATTTCCTCACCTGTACGAGGATTTCTCCCCTTACGTTCGCCCTTGCTCCTAACCATGAAATTTCCAAACCCCGCGATTTTGACCGGTTCGCCCTTCCTAAGAACGGCTTTGATGGAATCCAGAACATATTCAACCAGATCCATGGCTTCGGTCTTTGAGACCCCGACCTGTTCACAAATCTCGTTGGCAATATCCGCTTTTCGCATTGGAGTTCCTAGACCATGATGATCTTCATAGGGATCACCAGATTAGTGAAACCTAAAAAATTTTCAAAGAAAGGTATCTGGAGAAGCCAACTTTGTCAAGGAAAAACCTTTTAAAATCAAGCATCACTGGCTTTTTGAGGATCCTGATCACGGTTGAGCAACTTGTATTCAATGGCGTCAGCTAATGCTTGCCAACTGGCTTCGATGATATTTTCCGAAACTCCTACGGTTCCCCATTTCGTTTTTTGATCACCAGATTCGATGAGTACTCTCACCTTTGATTCCGTCCCATGATTGCCCGCTAACACACGCACTTTGTAATCCAGCAATTCCACTTCTCGTAATTCAGGATAAAATTTCTCCAAGGCCTTACGAAGGGCATTATCAATGGCATTGACCGGACCATCACCACCAGCTGCCGTATGTTCAATGACCTCACCCACCTGAACTTTAATCGTCGCTTCGGTGATGAGGACTTCGTCAGCATCACGCTTCTCCACGATCACACGTAACCCCAGAAGGTTGAAGGCTGGACGATGCGTCCCTAAGGCTCCGCGGACCATGAGCTCAAATGAGCCCTCGGCTCCCTCGAATTGGAAGCCATCTCGCTCTCGGTCCTTGAGTTGAGCCAACAATTGCTGCACACGTGGATGATCCCTGGAAAGAGTCACCCCATATTCCTCAAGCTTATGAGCAACGCCGCTCCGCCCAGTGCTATCCGAGACCAACACACGTTGCCGATTTCCGATTAACTCGGGTCGAACGTGCTCATACGTGAGAGGATTTTTTTGAACTGCGTGAATATGGACCCCACCCTTATGGGCAAACGCCGCATCTCCAACATACGCCTGGCGCTTATTGGGCAACATATTCGCTATTTCCGCCACAAAATTTGATGCATTGCGAAGGTGCTGCAAACGGCCTTCGCCGAGAACTGGCTTATTCATCTTTAATTCCAAATTAGCCACGACCGAACACAAATTGACATTTCCGCACCGCTCCCCAATTCCATTGATGGTCCCTTGGACTTGTCGTGCCCCCATCTGGACTGAGACGAGCGTATTGGCCACGGCCATTTCCGCATCGTTATGGGCATGGATTCCTAATGGAACTTGGCATATGGCTTGAACCTTCGGCCAGATGGCTTCGATTTCCCATGGCATCGTCCCACCATTGGTATCACAAAGAATAATCCGCTCTGCGCCACCTTCTACGGCACGACGCACCGTCTCAAGCGCATACGCCGAATCTGCCTTATACCCATCAAAGAAATGTTCTGCATCGTAGAAGACGGTTTTCCCCTGTCCACGAAGAAAGGCGACGGAATCTTGGATCAACTCCAAATTGATGTCCAATGTCGTCCCAAGGGCTTCCGTCACATGCAACGGCCAACTCTTTCCGAAAATCGTAATAATCCTCGTGTCTGCGTCGAGAAGGGCCTTGAGAGTGGGGTCATCCTCTGCGGTATTCCCGGCTTTTCGGGTGGACCCGAATGCAACAATTTTAGCTTGCTGTAAAGGGATCGCCTTGATACGTTGAAAAAACTCAATATCCCGTGGATTAGCACCAGGCCATCCACCCTCGATGAAATGAATACCCAGTTCATCTAATTTTTGCGCAATGCGAATTTTATCATCCACCGAAAAGCTCACATCTTCAGCCTGTGCGCCATCTCGGAGTGTCGTATCGTAGACTTCTAATTGAACCGTTTCACCGCTCACTATTGTTTGCCCTGGCTAAAAAACCAGGCCTCCTCTTTCCACACGTTTGGTTGAGATTCTGAGGCGAATCCTATCATCATTCGCTTATTGTTTCTAAGTATCCATCGATTCGTCAAGATTCCCTCTCGTCGACGAAGCTTGGCTCATCTGGAGCTATTGTATTGGCAATTGGCGTGAAATGCCCAACATTGAAGAGCCTATCCAAGATTAGGCTTCGCTTGGACCGGCTCACTGAGACCAAACTCTTCATGTAACGCTTTCATGGCAGGATTCAGATCTTGTTCATTCACCATACACGAAATCTTGATCTCGGAGGTGCTAATCATCATGATATTGATTCCCTCCCTGTAGAGCGTCTGAAACATGCGGGAAGCCACACCAGAATGAGAACGCATACCCACCCCAACAATCGAGAGTTTGGCAACATCATCCTTCACTTCTATGCGTTGCGCTCCAAGTTCAACTTTGACTTTCTCCATCAATGGCCTTGCCCGTGGTAAATCACTACGAGGCACGGTAAACGAAATATCAGCCAGGTCCCCCTGGCTCACATTCTGAATAATCATATCCACGGAAATGGACGATCCAGCCACTGCGCTAAAGAGGTCGGCTGCAATTCCCGGGCGGTCGGGTACACCCACCACCGTAATCTTGGCCTGATTACGATCACCGGTCACTCCTGAAACCAGAGCCCGCTCCATGTCTGCATCTTCATGTGTCACGAGTGTGCCTTCTCCCTCTTGAAAGCTTGACCTTACTTCTACTGGAACACCATATTTCGCCGCAAACTCAACGGATCGAGATTGAAGAACCTTGGCGCCTAAACTGGCGAGTTCGAGCATCTCTTCATAGGATAATTTGTGAATTTTTCTTGCTGATGGAACGATATTGGGATCGGTCGTATAGACCCCATCCACATCGGTAAAAATAATACAGCGATCAGCCTTCAACGAAGCTGCGAGGGCGACGGCGGTAAGATCTGATCCACCGCGACCCAACGTGGTCACTTCAGAACGCTCATTGACGCCCTGAAACCCTGCCACCACGGGAATCACCCCTTCGGCCAGAGCTTGCTGAACAGGGGAGGCCATGATTTTGGCGATTCGTGCGCGGGTATGGGAACTGTTGGTCACGATCCCAACCTGCCGCCCAGTAAAGGAACGCGCATTGATGCCTCGGCCACGCAACTCCATGGCCAACAGTGCGATGGTTACTCGTTCTCCGGAAGAGAGCAATACATCCAATTCTCGATCATCTGGCTGTGAGGTGATTTCGTGTGCCAGTTTCATTAAGCGATCGGTCTCTCCACTCATCGCAGAAAGCACCACCACCACCTGATGTCCGGCTCGCACGGTTTTTTCTACCCGCTCGGCCACTCGATGGATACGATCAAGGGTCCCGACGGAAGTTCCACCAAATTTTTGAACAAACAGCGCCATTACCGAGGAGACTTTGCCAAAAATACATTCATGAATCGTGTGGCATCTTTCCCCCCCACTGCGGAACTCAACGCCTCCACTTCGTTAAATTTCGCATCAGAATTTTTTTGGGGAGAGGATCCCCCCTCATAGAGGACAAAGGGCGTCGAGGGCGTTTCAGCAGATTCGTCTCGACGACCTCCCCATCGATTACACACGATCAGGATTCGACAATCCCCAGCTTCTTGCGCATGCTTCAGCAGTGGCCCCACCAATTGCTGATCAAATTGCTCCAACCGGGCAACTTTTTCTTTACGGTATCCTTCCCGAAGATCCGGTTGTTCTTGGACATGAATATAGACCAAAGGAACTTGCTCTAAGAGCTTAATGGCCGCTTGAGCATACACAGCAAATGGACCATCAGCCGATTCGTCCTCCGTGTCGACATTGAGGCCTTTTATGCCAGCACAACGACTGATTCCAAGATGCAAATCTGAATTGGAGAGCGTGACCCCCGACAATCCAAATCGATCTTTAAAGGATGGCAATTCTATAGACTTGCCTGGGCCCCACAGCCACAGACCATTGCCAGGCTTGAGACCCGCAGTTTCTCGTTCCTGATTCACTGGATGATCTCGGAGAATGACTCGTGAAGCCTCCATCAATTCCTTCAGTACATTGGCTTTTTCACCTTGAGGAAGAAATGGACTGACGCCTTGCCCTACAGCAAAGTGCGGATCGGAACAGGTCATCTTCGCAATTCCTCCAACCCACACCATCAAATGTCGACACCCGGTCCCCGCGTAAAATTGAATAGATTCTGAGCCAAGTTGCTCATTGGCCGCCTCAATGAGTTCACGAGCTTCTTCCGTACTAATTCCACCCGCGGTATCATCTTCCAAGACCACGTGGGCATCAAATTTATTGCCTTCCATGTGTCCCGGCTTAGTCCTCAATGTCACAAGGTTACAAATAAATCCCACATCCTGAGGGCCCAACTCGACCTCAAGGCCAGCCCCGGCTAAGGGTCCTGGGCCGGAGTAATACTTGTGAGGATCATAACCCAAGAGTGCCAGGTGGGTAACATCGCCAGTCAAAGACTGTCCTGTCCCTGGTAACCTCAGTGACCCGAATTCGCCATGAGAGGCTAAAAAATCAAGTGACGGAGTTGAAGCGACCTGTAAAGAAGTTCGATCGTCCAGCTCTGGGCTTGGGAGATCAGCGATACCATCGCCTTGCAGAATAATCGTTTTCATGTTGGGCTTTCGGATAAAGGGCTGTGATAGAGATCTGGTTATCGGTGCAGACTGTAGTCCTTGTCTGGTTAGGCTCGTAACAATGCTAACACGTCCTCACGTGTGGCCTTGACCGTAGGAGGGCGAGGGGAGGATTCCACGGCAATGTCCGGATCTTTTAATCCATGGCCGGTTAAGGTACAGACCACAATGGCACCTTCGGGCAACAGGCCAGCTTGGCTACATTTAGTGACACCGGCCACGGATGCGGCTGAGGCTGGTTCACAAAAGACTCCTTCTTCTTGAGCCAAGGTTCGATAGGCGTCCAGAATTTCTTCATCGGTGACCATATCAATCTTTCCTGACGATTCATCTGCGGCTTGGAGTGCAAGCTTCCAACTCGCTGGATTTCCAATGCGAATGGCCGTGGCCACGGTTTGTGGATGCTCAACCACATGTCCACGAACGATGGGCGCCGCACCTTCTGCTTGGAATCCCATCATTTTGGGCATTTGATGAATTTGGCCCGCCGTATGATATTCACGATATCCCTTCCAATAGGCGGAAATGTTTCCGGCATTCCCTACGGGCAAAAAGTGAAACGTGGGGGCATACCCCAGTTGATCACAGACTTCCATGGCGGCTGTCTTTTGACCTTCCAAACGAAAGGGATTCAGGGAGTTCACCAGTTCATACTCATCTTCGGCACACAGATCACGAACTATCGTCAACGCCTGATCAAAATTCCCTTCGATTTGAAACACAATGGCTCCATGGACCATGGCTTGAGCTAATTTACCAAGAGCAATTTTACCTGCTGGGACCAGCACGTACACAGGCAAGCCAGCTTTACCGCCATACGCCGCCGCCGCCGCAGATGTATTCCCGGTGGAGGCACACATAATGGCCCGCACCTGCTTTTCCATGGCTTTGGACACCGCAAGCGTCATGCCGCGGTCTTTAAAAGATCCGGTCGGATTCGCCCCTTCCACCTTCAAATACAACTCTACCTGTGGGCAAATCTTCTTTGCCAAGCGATCGGCACGAATCAGTGGAGTATTGCCCTCGCACAAACTAATGATCGGGGTGTGCTCAGACACCGGAAGAAATTTTCGATATTCTTCAATAATGCCACGCCAGGGAATCATCGGCACACTCCATACATCAGGACAAACTGATTCATCTTACCCAAAAACGGCATGCGTGTCAGATCATCGCACATCTGCGGGTTCATCGCTCTTCATCCTCCACTCGAATGAGCGTGGTAGGTTGAGAGACTACTGAGGCCATTTGGTTAATCTCTTTCAACGCGGTTTGAACCGATCGTTCAGAAGCACGATGGGTCATAATGATCAACGGAACGGTTTGTCCTTCCTGCCGCCCTTGCTGCAACACCGACATAATACTGATTCCGTGATGACCTAACACCCCAGCAATTTGTGAAAGCACTCCTGGACGATCAACCACCATGCAGCGCAAATAATACCGCGTGGTAAGTTCTTCCATTGGGCGGATACGAATCGGTATGCGCTGGTTTTCTGGAAAGGATGTTGGTGGCACACGGCCACAAGCCTGGCGTTGAATATTGCGGGCGATATCCATCACATCACTGACCACGGCACTCCCCGTCGGCATAGCTCCGGCCCCCTGTCCATACAACATGACATCTCCGACGGCATCTCCAACCACATGAATCGCATTATAGACACCATGGACTTGAGCCAAGGGCGAATGGTTGTCAATCAGCGTCGGATGGACCCGGGCCTCCACATCGCCATCATGAACCTTGGCAATGCCCAATAATTTCACGGTCATCCCCAACTCAGAGGCATATTGAATATCCAGGGCCGTAATCTGTGCAATACCCTCGGTGAACACTTCTTTCACATTAACAGGCGTACCATAAGCCAAATTGACCATGATGGCTAATTTATGGAGCGAATCAATCCCTTGAATATCGAACGTTGGATCGGCCTCCGCATACCCTTTGGCTTGAGCCTGAGCTAGCGCATCTGTGAATTCTTGTTTTTCCTTCAACATTTGCGTGAGGATGTAATTGGCGGTGCCATTCAAAATCCCAACGATGGACACACATCGATTGGCGGCTAACCCTTCCGTCAAAGAACGAATGATGGGAATACCACCACCCACACTCGCCTCAAACCCTACATCCACCCCAGCACGGGTCGCAGCCGCAAATACATCCTCGCCATGAACTGCGAGTAAGGCTTTATTCGCAGTCACCACATGTTTTCCCTGAGCAATCGCATCAAGCATGACCCGTTTCGCCGTGTCATACCCCCCAATCAGTTCAATGATAATATCGATCGAGGGATCAGTGAGCAGTCCTGGCAGGTCAGACGACAGTACGCCATCAGGAATGGCAATGCCTCGATCAGTCGTCACGTCCAAATCCACGATTCGTTTGAGTTCGAGCGGAATGCCGACACGACGAGCAATGAGATCTCGGTTTTCGAGTAATATCTTGGCGGTTCCGGTTCCTACAGTTCCCAGGCCGACCAGGCCAATGTTGATCTGTGATTTCATGGTGTTTGAACTTTGAGCGCTGTCTTGATTCCATTCACCGCTTGTCGAATGCGATGTTCGTTTTCTACGAGGGCAAACCGCACGTAATCATCTCCACCCTCTCCAAAGCCAATGCCTGGGGACACCGCCACCTTGGCTTCACGCAACAAAAACTTCGAAAACTCTAAAGATCCCATTCTGGCATAGGCCGGTGGGATCTTCGCCCAAACGAACATGGTCGCTTTTGGATAATCCACAGACCATCCCACACGATTGAGGCCAGAGACTAACACATTCCGTCGACGTTCATATCCATTGACAATGGACTTCACGCAATCCTGTGGCCCATTTAACGCAATGATGCTGGCAATTTGTACTGGCTGGAACATGCCATAATCAAGATAGCTTTTGATCTTTGTCAGGACACCAACTATTTCTTTATTCCCGACGCAAAATCCTACCCGCCACCCAGGCATATTGTAACTTTTGGACAAGGAATAGAACTCCACGCCAATTTTTTTAGCCTCTGGAATCTGTAGCAAACTCGGAGCGCGATACCCATCAAACACCAAATCCGCATAGGCCAAATCGTGAATCACATACACATTATGTTCAAGAGCAAAATCCACCACTTTTTGAAAAAACTCAAGATCAACCACGCTCGTGGTCGGATTGTGCGGAAAACTCATGATCAAAATCCGAGGACGCGGTTGGGTCTGTCGATAGGCTCGTTTGAGATTTTCGAAAAAATCTTCTTCCGGACCACTGGGCACGCCACGAACTTCCCCACCAGCAATGATCACCCCATACATATGAATAGGATAGGTCGGAGTTGGGGTCAAGACCACATCACCCGGACCGACCATCGCCAACAATAAATGAGACAACCCTTCTTTGATACCAAGCGTCACAATCGCTTCGGATTCGGGATCCAGATCAACATCGTATTGCCGTCCATACCAATCACAAATCGCATGGCGTAACTTGGTGATTCCACGAGACGCCGAATACCGATGGTTCTTTCCCTTTTTCGCGGCTTCAATTAGCTTTTCCACAATGTGAGGCGGGGTCGCATGATCAGGATTTCCCATTCCCAAATCAATGATGTCCTCACCCTGCTGACGAGCCTCCATTTTCAATGCCTGCACTTGCCCAAACACATATGGTGGGAGCCGCTGAATTCGAAAAAAATTCTCCATGTGTACGCTTTCAACCTTCCTGGATGTTATTAGGGTATTTGCCTAATCATAATACCGCATTCAAGAGAATGCGGACTATTGTAGTAGAGGGCTTAAAACCAGTCAATCAAAGTCTCCATGTCCGCCATCGCGCCTGTAAAAAAAATGCTAATCTTTATCTTATCGAGATTTTACCTTATCGCAAGAGGTTGATTGCCACCTCATAGGAGCCTGTCCAAGATGAGCGGGTCTGCTACCGGGCGTGCTGGATTTGGCCAGATCTTCCGATCCTTTTCGTCAAATAGTCACCACTATTCATCTCAAACGCTCGAAACATCTAACTCAAACCAGCAACCCCTCACGACGCCCCCTCATCTTGGACAGGCTCCTAGGCAATTTGCCATAATGCCAATCTCCGCAACGCAATAACTATTGACCGTTCCTTGGAGATTGAATTTGCATGGCTAAGTTAGGTGTCAACGTCGATCATGTGGCCACTCTGCGACAAGCACGGGGCGGACGTGAACCTGATCCCATTGCTGCCGCGATTTTGGCGGATCTTGGGGGAGCGGATGGCATAGTGGTCCACCTCCGTGAGGATCGGCGGCACATCCAAGAGCGGGACCTCAAGCTTCTTCGAGAGACCGTCCCTAGCACCTTAAATTTGGAAATGGCGGTCGAAGAGTCGGTGGCGAAAATTGCCATTCAAATTAGGCCAGATAAAGTGACCTTGGTGCCGGAACGTCGACAAGAGCTGACCACTGAAGGGGGCCTTGCCGTGATCGAGCATCGTGACCGCATTAAATCCTTAATTCGCGCCATGCACGATGTGCATATTCCCGTCAGTCTGTTCATCGACCCCGATCTGGATCAAATCCGTGCGGCACAAAAAGTTGGGGCGGATGCGATTGAACTGCATACCGGGCGCTATGCCAATAGTCGAGAATCTGCGGAAATCCAAAAAGAATTTGACGCTCTCCTAGAAAGCACAAAATTAGCCCGTAAACTTGGATTGGAAGTCAATGCCGGCCATGGACTCACGTACCATAACATTCAACCCCTCATGATGATCCCTGAAATTGTAGAATTTAATATCGGTCACAGCATCATTTCCCGAGCCATTCTTGTAGGACTAGAACGAGCGGTTCGAGAGATGAAGTCCTTGGTGACTGGGCCGAATTCTCAACCTTGATTCGACCAAACCATTACCTACCTTTTGGACAGACTCGAATGTCGAAATCCGAAATACACTTTCACGCCAATCATGAACCATTTGATTTTTAGAATTTCAAATTTGGAGATTCGCATTTCGAGAGTAATGCCATCATGAAGATCGTCACCGCTAGCCAAATGCAGGAACTCGATCGGCGAACGATTCATGAAGCCGGGGTCCCCGGCAAAGTCTTGATGGAACGTGCAGGGGAAGGGGTCGTCGCTGCTTTAGAGGAGATGTTCGGCACACCTCGAGGCACCACCGTCACAATCTTCTGTGGAAAGGGAAATAACGGGGGCGACGGCTTGGTGGTCGCTCGACTTCTTCGCCGAAGGCGATGCAAGGTCCATGTCTGCCTCTTGGCCAAGCCTCAAGACCTCAGGGGTGACGCCAAAACCATGTATCAACGATTTTCCAAATTAACTGGAGCGCCAAAGGTTCTTGCAAATCCATCAGAAGAAAAAATCCTTCAATTGATTGCCCAAAGCGATCTTCTTGTCGATGCCTTGCTTGGGACTGGCATTTCCATGCCCGTGAAAGACCATTATCAGTCAGCCATAGAAGCCATGAATGGCTCGGGCTTGCCGACAATTGCTGTGGACATCCCTTCCGGCATTAATGCGGACACTGGAGCGATTATGGGAACCGCTGTCCAGGCTCGTTTGACGGCCACGTTCGGCCTCCCGAAACTCGGATTATACATGGGACCAGCCATCGACCATGTTGGCGAGATTCATTTTGTCGATATCGGCATCCCTGACAGCTACATCGATGCCATGAACATCTCTGTCCAACTAATGACTCAGAGTTCCATCAAGGATCTCTTGCCTGACCGAAAGCCATCTTCTCACAAAGGGACGTTTGGTCATGCGGGAATCATCGCTGGTTCCCCAGGGAAAACTGGAGCCGCCTCCTTAGCGGCACAGGCAGCCCTTCGCGTGGGCACAGGACTCGTGACCGTCGCCACGCCCGAGAGCGCCAATGTTAGTCTCGAAGCCAAAACTTTGGAAGTCATGACGATGCCAATGCCTGAAACGCACGAGCACACTTTATCGTTGGCATCCTTGCCCTTCCTGAAAGAGTTTGCCCACACGCGAGATGCCATAGGCATCGGGCCTGGACTCACGACTCAAACAGACACGGTTCAACTCATTCAGGCCTTACTCTCGGGTATGGACCGTCCCTGCGTCATTGACGCGGACGCAATAAATGCGCTCGCTGGGCATACGGACCTCCTCCGAAGCTGTCGATCAACTCCCATTCTCACTCCCCACCCCGGCGAAATGGCGCGGCTTATGAGGCACACGGATACCAAAAACATCAACGCAAATCGATTGACTATTGCGAAAAACTTTGCTCAGGCCCACTCCTGCGTTCTGGTACTCAAGGGGGCTCGCACCATCATAGCTGGACCAGATGGGCAAGTGGCAATTTGTCCCACGGGGAATCCGGGTATGGCTACAGCTGGAATGGGAGATGTGTTGACTGGCATGATTACTGGACTGTTGGCTCAAGGCTTACCAGCCATGCTAGCTGCGAAGGCTGGAGTCTTTCTTCATGGATGGGCAGGGGACCTTGCGGCCAAAGAATTTGGACAAGCCGGGCTTATTGCACGCGACCTTCTCAATTGCATCCCCCGAGCCATTCTATCGGTTCAATATTTTGCAGAGAATGAACAGGGATAGGCTGCTCGCGTGGGAAATATCAAGCCTCGACACATTCGATTCTCTCAGATGGGGGAACATCAATGGAAAACCTTGTTGCGCACACCTTCCGCCACCCTAGAACTGGGGGTGGCTATTGGCCATAAATTGCAGGGAGGTGAGGTCATCACCTTGACTGGTGAATTAGGTGCTGGAAAAACCTGTTGTGTGCGTGGCTTGGCCAAAGGCCTGGGGCTTTCCACCGATGAAGTCACGAGCCCGACATATACTATTATCCAAGAATATGATGGCCAGCCTCCGATTGTCCATGTCGATCTCTATCGACTAGAATCCGCGGTCGAACTTGATGAGATCGGACTGTCGTCCTATTTTACTACCCAGCATATCGTGATCATCGAATGGGCCGATCGTATTCCTGAAACGCTACTCCCCAAGGATCGGCTCTCGTTACAACTCACGTACGGAAGCCGCCACTCTCGCCATGTGACGCTTCAAGGCTTTGGACCAAGGAGTCAGGCAGTGTTGTCCGCCCTCAGTCGGCAATTCAAGTAGAGCATACAAAAAACATCATTTGATTTTTATAAGATGAAAATTCTCCCATGAGCAATCCTGAACTCACTCCCTTAATGCGCCAATTTAAAGAGGTCAAAAAATCCTACCAGGAAGCTATTGTCTTTTTCCGTGTGGGGGATTTCTATGAAATGTTTTTTGAGGATGCAGAGGAAGCCGCTGGGATTCTGAATATTGCGCTGACCTCACGAGATAAAAATAACCCGAATCCCGTACCTCTCTGCGGGATACCCTATCATGCCTCTTCAAATTACATTGCGAAACTTTTGAAAGCAGGAAAAACCGTTGCGCTTTGCGAACAAGTTGAAGATCCAAAAACAGCCAAGGGATTAGTTCGTCGAGAAGTTGTCAGGCTCTACACTCCAGGGACTTTATTCGATGCCGAACTACTCGATGCCAAAGAGTCAAACTTTTTGACAGCCATTACTTGGGAACGCTCAAATCATGATGGCTCCATAGGTTGTGGCATGGCGACCACGGAACTATCTACAGGAGAATTCCTACTTGCTGAATTTTCTGGTCCCCATGCCCACGAGGACCTTCTGGACGAAATCATCCGGACTGGGCCTCAAGAGTTGATTCTTCCTGACCATGCCATCCCAGCCCAAGGCCCTTTCCTAAAAATTCAAACGGCCTTGGCCACGCTTCGGATTCCTTGTGTCACCACTCATCGTCACCCTGACTCTGAATATGAAACCGCCGAACACCTTCTCATAAAACAGTTTCAGGTTTCAGGGTTGCAAGACTTAAGCCTTGATCGGTCCATGGTATCCGTCAATGCTGCCGCCATGGTCCTACGATATTTGCATCGAACCCAACCACTGTTACGACATGATCACATTCAACGCCCACAAATTCGGCATGGCACTCAAGAAATGCATGTGGATGCCATGACCTTACGCAATTTGGAGATTCTCACGCCACTCTCTCCCGATCAAAAAAATGCCACCCTGCTTTCAGTTATGGATCACACGGTCACCGCTATGGGAAGCCGTTTACTCAGACATTGGCTGGTACGGCCTCTGGTGAATGTGGCGGCCATCAATGAAAGACTCGACGCCGTTGCAGAAGTGACCACCGAGGTAAAGGTACGATTAGAGTTACGGCAGACGCTTAAAGGCATTCCTGACCTTGAGCGTGTCAGTAGTCGAATCGCACTTGAAACGGGGACGCCGAAAGATCTTCTTCATTTACGAAATGCTCTTTACTCTCTTGCGCAACTTCGTGAACTCCTCGTTTCCTTTCAAAGCCATTTACTAAAAGGCCTGCTACAGGGTTGGGATGATCTGGATGACATCGGCAAGGTTATTGAGCAAAGTATTTTGCCTGATGCCCCCACATCCATCAAAGAGGGAGGGATAATTCAAGATGGCTTCAATGAGGAGGTTGATGAACTTCGTCGGATTACCAAGGAAGGAAGCCGTTGGATTACCGATCTAGAACAAGAAGAACGAAAGCAAACTGGAATTGATTCCCTCAAAATTAAATACAATCAAATCTCTGGATATTATTTTGAAATCACCAAAACCAAACTTTCCCGAGTACCAGACTACTTCACGCGAAAGCAAACATTAGCGAATGCTGAGCGATTCACCAGTAACGCCCTACGTAACCTGGAAGACAAAATCACCGGAGCAAGTCTCAAATTGCGGATTTTAGAAAATGAATTGTTCCACATTATTCGTAGAAAAATAGGGCAGGAGACGGTGAGGATTCAAGGTATGGCCAAGCGTTTGGGAATCCTTGACGTCATTGTGACCTTTTCAGAAATTTCTTCTTTACAACGCTACACTCGACCGGAATTACACGAAGGCGGAATTATCCATATCTCGGAAGGACGCCATCCGGTCATTGAACAGCTTTTGATACCAGACGGGTTTATTTCCAATGATGCCACATTAGATCTTGAAGACAATCGCCTCTTACTGATCACGGGACCAAATATGGCTGGAAAAAGTACTTTTCTTCGCCAAACGGGACTTATTGTTTTACTCGCGCATATCGGATGTTTTGTCCCTGCAGCAAAAGCCAAAATTGGATTGGTCGATAGAATATTCACAAGAGTTGGGGCCTCAGACAATCTGGCGGGAGGTCAAAGTACTTTTATGGTCGAAATGTCTGAAACCGCAAGAATTCTTGGAGCATCGACATCACGAAGCTTAATTCTGCTGGACGAAATCGGAAGAGGAACAAGTACCTATGATGGGCTGAGCCTTGCTTGGTCAATAGCCGAATACATTCAAGATCGAAACGTCTTGGGAGCAAGAACTCTTTTTGCGACGCATTATCATGAGATGACGGATCTAGAAAATCATCGAAGTGGAATCAAGAACTACACGATTGCCGTAAAAGAATTACAAGATAATATTGTTTTCTTGCGAAAGATTATTCCAGGAAAGGCCGATCGCAGTTACGGAATCCATGTCGCTCAGCTTGCTGGCATACCAAAGCCAGTTATCACACGTGCAAAAGAAGTACTTTTACAACTGGAGCAAGCGGATGGTTCTCAGAAAAATCAAAAAGAAAAACCCAATGAGATTGAGAATACCTTGCCGCCTCCACATCCTATCATTGAAGAAATGAAACAAATGGATCTTTTTTCAATGACCCCTCTGGAAGCCCTCAATCGTTTAGCCGATCTTCAACGTCGCATGGACTCGGAATAAAAAAGCGAAGCCCGAAAAATCGAGCTTCGCCTTTTTAAATAATTGTAAACCTTTGAGGTTTAACTTACTTATTATTTCTCCCCGAGGTATCCGTGACCAAACCCGTCGTCATTCGCGGTGCGGGGGGACATGTGTGGGCTTTGGTCGGAGTTTGGAATGACCCCAATAATGGATTGTCCACCTGGAAGCATTACATCATATCGCATCCGTCTGTTGGCTGACCAACCCTCATTCTGGATTGCCTGAACTTGGGTAATGGCACGAAGGCTATGAATACTTCGTGGTTTATCTGGAGTACCGGCAACTTCCGGGATTTCTTTAATTGCCGAAACCACACGATGATTTTGCTCAGTTTCTTGTACGGTCAATTCCACCAATGTGTACTTTGACGCTTGGGTTCCACTCATCACTGCTTGGCTGTGTGAAGCTTTTCCGAGTTCTTGAAGTTTGCTCCAAACAGCATCATTTCCAGCATACACCTTCAGGTTTTTGCCAGGGAAATATGTTTGCCAGTAATACCCACTTTCCGAATTTCCGCCGAACACAGCCACATTTATCCAGGCTGCTTTGTCGTATGGATCAGTCACGGCAACCCGTGCATGAAGCGTAGTTGGTTTGCTGAGATCGCCCCACTCAAACCTTTCTTGGAATGCTTCAATGGCAAAAGCACTGGAGGCCATTCCGCCTACCAAGGCAATGGCAGCTAAAACTGCCAACCCGGTTGTACGAACTTTCATAATCGCATCCTCCTCTGTAAATGATAAAGACTTGTGTTTTTCTGAATAAATTCTGGATTTCTGATTAGTTTCCTAAAACCTTAAAGCCTGTGATGGTATTTCCACCAGAAAGTTGAACTTCCATTGCCACCAATTTTTGGGAAGCTTCGGTGAGTTGCTTCATCAATGATGAATCCTTCACGCGAAGGCGAACTGTGGTCTGTGGGTTATACCAACCAGCGTAAGGGCCGTTCTTCTCTTCTCCACCTTGATACCCCCATCCGCAACACACAAACAATGGATCAGGAATAGCGACGTTCCGATCGTCAGATGCACGACCAAGAGGATCACCGGCTTCACCAGGTCCACTGGTATTCCAGTATTGAATACCAAAAAGAATTTCGCCTTCTGGGTTGTCCGCCCAATGAGAATAAACACGGCCTTTAAGGCTTGTTGCTACTTTGCCTTCAAGCGCCATACCGCCAATGGTAGCAACGCCAATTGGTTTGTCCTGGCATTTCTTACTGGTCGAGCATGGACCAAAGATGCTGTTTTTTGCGTCAACCGTACTAAGGAAACCAAAAATCAGACCGACGGCAAAGAGCGCAGAAACTCCTCCACGGATTAATGACTTCTTCATTTCCCCCCCCTTTTCTTAAAAAATGACATAATGAAAATGAAAAGAACAACTGTTAACTTTTAACGAACACCGTTTCTAATTGCAACGTCAAATTTAATATTTTCGACAATTTAGGCATCCCACTTACTTTCAACTCACTGGACCCTATAATATTCCATCTATTTAAATAGGTTTACTACTTCCCTACTTAATTTCAAGTGGCACATGCTACTGATCTCGATAGAGGTTGTCAAGAGGCATTTTGTTGAAATTCGGCATAACTAAATCTAGGACTTTTTTGATATTTACCCACTGAATATAGTCTTCGCCACTTGTCCGAGTGCCGTCACCGTCATTTCCTCGACCCTTAAAAGGTCCTGGGCCACGGCCTGGAGTTGGTCTTTCGAGATTTTGTCAATTTCAGACAACATTTCTTTCAAAGAGACATATCGGCCTTGACATATTTCATCTTTGGCTAATTTGTTCATTCGACCATATGTGCCTTCTAACCCAAGCATGAGGGTGCCCTTTAATTGATTTTTTGTTCGAGTCAATTCCAGCCCTGCTGGGGCTCGATTCCGAAGTTTTCGCACTTCCTGACGCACGACATCAACCAACTCTGGTGCCTCTTTTGCCCCGGTGGCCGCATAAATTGTAAGTGTTCCGGAATCAGAGAAAGAAGACAATTGTGAATATATCGTGTAGGCAAGTCCGCGTTTCTCTCGAACTTGTTGGAATAATCGTGAACTCACTCCACCGCCGAATAGGGCATTCAAGGTATGGGATGCATATCGAGTCGGATGGTTAGCAGGAATTCCAGGCAATCCAAAACAAATATGGGTCTGCTCCAATTTTTTGGGATGCACAAAGGTCCCTGTTCGTAACACTGGAGGTTGACGCGGTTGAAGAATTTTGGCTTTTGAAGGAGAAGGTTTCCACTTTCCAAATGAACGATTTAAGAGTGGAACCAATGTTTTTTCGTTAAAGTTCCCCGCGATAGAAATCACCAATTTTTCAGGATGGTATTGCTCCCCCACAAATTTAAGAATATCGCCACGGCCCACCCGCTTCATTGTCGTTGCTGTGCCAAGGATAGATTGGCCTAGTGGATGACCGCGCATCACGTGATTGGCATGAAGCTCCTGGACAAAATCTTCAGGATCGTCGCGAACTGTTCGGATCTCTTCCAAGACCACCTGTTTTTCTCGCTCGATTTCAGTAGGAGTAAAACGTGAGTGGTGGAACAAATCGGCAAGGAGATCTACGGCCTGATCAATCTGCTGGTCTAAGACTTTGACATAAAACGCTGTCGATTCATGAGTAGTGAACGCATTCATTTCGCCACCGAGGCTGTCGATCTCATTGGAAATTTGCGACGCTGACCGCCGCCGAGTCCCCTTAAACATCATGTGCTCCAAAAAATGGGACAGACCTTCTTGACCCTTGGCTTCATCACGCGTGCCCACGTTTATCCAAAGCCCAATGGCCACAGACCTTAGCGTCGACATTCGCTCCATCACGACCCGAACCCCATTGTCCAACACAACTTTACGCATGCGGTCTATTTCCTTTGAGGAATTGTCGAGTCTTCCGATCGATCAACACTGAAGAAACATGTTCGCGGATGGAAACCGTCTATGCTGGTGAGCCTTGTCAGGATCGCTACTGAAACAACCTTGGACGCAAGACAAGACCGCACTTGGGTGCGGCACTATAACCATCTGAAAAAGAAAGCGCCGGTCTCCCGGCGCTCGTGGGTCAGAAAAACTTATGATTCACTAGGCTTGGCTTCGGAGTCGGATTCGGCTAAGGCATCTTTTCGACTCAAACGAATCTTCCCCTGTCGATCAACTTCCAAAACCTTGACCATGATTTGCTCGCCCTCTGAAATCTCATCGGTCACCGCATTCACGCGATGATGGGCCAACTGAGAAATATGGACAAGTCCATCCATATTAGGAAGAATTTCGACAAAGGCACCAAAATCGACAATCTTTTTGACCGTTCCGAGATAGAGCCTCCCAATCTCGACCTCCTCGGTCAACTGCTCCACCATTTTAATAGCTTTATTGGCAGAATCTCCATCCACAGCGGCGATGGTCACTAGCCCAGAATCATCGACATTCATCTTCACACCACATTCAGCGATAATTCCTCTGATGACCTTGCCTCCTGGACCAATAATGTCTCTGATCTTGTCCTGCTTAATTTGAATGGTGAAAATTCTTGGGGCATAGGCCGCAAGGTCTGGGCGTGGAGTCGCCAAGGCTTCATTCATCCGCTCCAAAATATGCAGACGCCCAGCACGGGCCTGTTCCAGGGCCTGACGCATCAACTCCGTGGTAATACCACCGATCTTGATATCCATTTGCAAAGCGGTCACGCCACTTTTTGTGCCTGTCACTTTAAAGTCCATATCGCCAAGATGATCTTCCATCCCTAAAATATCGGAAAGAATCACCACCCGATCGCCCTCTTTAATCAGACCCATGGCAATCCCAGCAACTGGCTCTTTAATTGGCACCCCAGCATCCATCAAAGCCAAGGCTCCGCCACACACGGTCGCCATTGACGAAGACCCATTCGATTCTAAAATATCCGAGACCAGTCGAATCGTATACGGGAACTCTTCCTTCGTCGGCAGGATCGATTTGAGCGCACGTTCGGCAAGTTTGCCATGCCCGATTTCTCGACGACCTGGCCCTCGCATAGGCCTAGCTTCGCCAACACAAAAAGGCGGAAAATTGTAATGGAGCAAAAAGTTTCGAAAATATTCCCCTTCGAGTGCATCGATACGCTGCTCATCATCGGAGGTTCCTAAGGTCACGACCGCAAGAGCTTGAGTTTCACCTCTGGTAAACAAGGCGGAACCATGAGTTCGAGGCAAGAGCCCTGTTTCACAAGTGATCGGACGAATATCCGCAAGTCCTCGTCCATCGGCCCGGACTTTTTTCTCTAAGATCAAATCCCGAACTTCATCATATTCAAGGTCATGAAACGCATCTTTTATCTGCCGATGGCATGCAGAATCTTCCCCTCCGAGTTTTTCAATCACTTCTCGTAAAATCTCATCTAGCCGATCTTGGCGTTCAGCTTTGTTTGGAATAAATACCGCTTCTCGAACGGACACCGTGGCCAATTCTTTTATTTGGCCTTGGAGTTCTTGATTCACCGTTGCCACTTCGAGTACCCGTTTCTGACGCCCCACCTTTTCTCTCAGTTCATTAACCTTTGCGACAATCTTTTTAATTTCCCCATGCGCGAGTTCCAGGGCTTCAAGCATCACAGCCTCGGATAATCCTCCCGCACCTGCCTCGACCATCATAATGGCATCTGCAGTACCAGCCACGACTAAATCCAATTCACTCTTGGCTAGGGTATCCCTATCGGGATTGACCACCAGAGCCCCATCCACTCGACCAATTCGCACACCAGCGAGTGGGCCATTAAATGGAATATCAGAAATCGCCAACGCCGCAGACCCAGCGGTAATGCCAATGGTATCCGACGTCATCGTTTGATCCACGGATAAGACCGACACCACAACCTGCGTTTCCAAAAAATAGCCTTTAGGGAACAGAGGACGAATCGGACGATCAATTAAGCGACTCGTCAGAGTTTCTTTCTCCGACGGCGCACCTTCACGCTTAAAAAATCCTCCTGGAATCTTTCCAGCCGCATAGGCCTTTTCCTGATAATTGACGGTTAAGGGGAGAAAATCTGCGTCGGGCTTTGCCTTCCTTGAGGCCACTGCTGTGGCTAACACCACCGTGTCACCATAGGTGGCAAGGATGGATCCATCCGCTTGCTTGGCCATATGGCCTGTTTCGAGCCTCAATATACGACCGGCGATTTCCAATTCAACAGAATGCACCATGAAATTCTCTCCTTCCTCACCCCAACAAGCCCTACGAGCTTTTCCAAATGATCTATTATTTTCTCAATCCCAATTGACTTATGAGCAAACGATATTTATCGGCATCCACACGATGGAGATAATCCAACAACCGTCGTCGTCGACTCACCATTCGCAATAACCCATGCCGCGAATGATGGTCTTTTTTATTGGCCCGAAAATGATCAGTGAGATAATTGATACGATTCGTCAGCAAGGCAATTTGCACCTCTGAAGAACCGGTATCTCCCTCATGTAGTTGATACTGTTTGACGATATCTGTTTTGACTGTCGTTGCGAGCGCCATGCCTCACTCCTCCTTACTGAAAATTATTGAACACGTATTTCTGACATTTCTTGCCTGCACTTGACTATCCAAACACCTTGACCAAGACCAAGGGCTGGTCCGATTCTGACGAAACGAGATCTCTTTTATCAAATTTCCCCAATCCCAATAATTGTCCGACAGGGTCCTTGACCCGTATGATTTTTTCGCCTTGCCCTGCCCGCCATGATTCGCTGAACTCTCCAGAGACGAAGGAACTCGGGATCGGCGCACCATTTAAGGCACGACTCACCATTTCGGAGGCAATCGTCACCTCAGGCAAATGGCTCAACACCGCATCCAGGCTCCACAGAACCTGGCTATTCTCTTGCAGAAAATCCTGACCTTCAATTTCCAATGGAGACATCGCGTTGTCAATATGGAAGGGACCCACTCGCGTCCGGCACAATTGACGTAAATGCCCGCCCGTTCCAAGCACTTCTCCAATATCCGCACACAAGGTTCGTATATAGGTCCCCTTAGAGCACGAGACCCTTAACGACACATCTGGAATATTGACATTCAAAATTTCTAAGTGATGAATGGTGATGGGACGAGGAGTACGCTCAATCGTTTTTCCAGCTCTGGCCATTTCATACAATGGGCGCCCAGCAACCTTCAGGGCTGAATACATGGGTGGGACTTGAAGGAGGTTGCCCGAAAACTGTGCAACTGCGATTCGAATAGCCTCTTCCGTCACACCTGCGAACGACCGTTCCTGTGTCACCACTCCAGTCGCATCTTGCGTATCAGTGTCCTGCCCCAAGCAGAGGATGGCTTCGTATTCCTTATCCCACTCCACTAAATATTCCGAGACCCGAGTGCCCATTCCCAATAATACTGGGAGCACTCCTGTGGCCATAGGATCCAGCGTCCCAGCATGACCCACCTTTCGAATTCCAAGCATCCGCCGAAGTTTGTCGACCACGTCATGAGAGGTCCACTCCGCTGGTTTCGCAATATTCAAAACCCCATCAATGCTTGGAGGTGCCAAAACGTTGCACGATTCCTTTCTCACCGCTTACTGCCCCCCCGATTCCTGAGACCCGATATTCGTAGTAGAATCAGAGCTATCAATGGTGTCACTGGTGGGCAAAGTATCAAGGATTTTTAAAATCCTATCGGCACGAGGCCCTTTCGTATCTGACCAAAACTTCACCTCGGGGGTGTAGCGTAGCTCTAACCGACGCCCGATCTCTGAGCGAACAAATCCAGCGGCACTGTTCAACGCCTTTAAGATACCAGGCTCATCCTCACGAGAACCCAAGATCGAGACATAGACCCTGGCAATTCGAAGATCATTGGTGACTTCCACGCTAGTCACCGTCACAGACTGGAGTCGGGGATCTTTTGATTTTTTCGCAAGAATATCTGCCACTTCAATGCGAAGTTGGTCAGCGACACGCTCGGCTCTTTTATAATTTGGCTTCGACATACTCGACTGATCCGTTTGCGTCATCATAGGCATTACAATATTTCGATCTGCGACTCCAATAACTTCACATTGGGGTTAGCTCGAATGACATTCAAGGTTTGATTCAGCACCCCATTGGCATGTCGTGCTTCATTTATAGGCTATAGGCCACACAAGCAATCCTCAGGGTCTCCCGCAGCCAAAGATCATGGTCGCCAACTTCGGCGAATGAGACATTGAAGGCCTGGCATAATCTGGCTTTGAAGCTCGAGCGGACTTGACCTTTAGCCTTGAGGGAATGACCATCTGGCAAATGCAAGCGAACCTGACATACCCCAACAATCATTTGCTTGGCTCAGGACTCTTCTGGGAACACATAAAGTCTGCCAGTTACAACTTCGCCATTTCCTTGTCGAACACATAGGCCTCAATGATATCGCCCAACTTCAGATCATTAAAGTTTTCGACGCCAATTCCGCACTCATACCCTTGTTGCACATCCCGAACATCGTCTTTAAACCGACGCAAAGACCCGAGTTTACCTTCATACGCCACCACATTATCTCGAAGAACCCGAACCCCTTCACTTGCTCGAGTAATATGCCCATCATTGACATAGCACCCAGCGATCGTTCCGATTTTCGGAATACTAAAGACCTCACGGACCTCGGCCCGTCCCAACACCCGTTCTACCAAATTCGGCTCAAGTATGCCTTCGGCAGCCGCCCTGACATCCGCAAGGGCATTATAAATGATGGTATGCATACGAATCTCTACCCCTTCGTGCTCTGCCAAGGCCGTGGCTTTCGGCTCTGGTCTCACGTGAAACCCAATAATAATGGCTTTGGACGCAGAGGCTAAGAGCACATCCGACTCGGTTATACCCCCAACACCATTATGAATGATTTGAAGGGTGACCAAATCTGATTGAATTTTCTGAACGGATTCACGCAATGCACCAACTGACCCTTGGGTATCAGCCTTGATTAAAATGGCCAATTCCTTTTTGTCTAATTCCATCCCTTTGGAATATAAATCATCCAACGTCATCCGAGTAGTGCCAGTGCCAAGCTCTGCGGATCGCTGCTTATGCAGCCGATCTTCAGCGACTTCCCTGGCCATTCGCTCATCCTTCACAACCACGAACTTATCGCCTGCAGCAGGCAAGGCTAACAATCCAATGACTTCTACTGGAGTGGAAGGCCCGGCCTCCTTCATCTTTTTCCCGTCATGGGACAACATGGCTCGAACGCGACCACTGGTTGTGCCCACGACATAAGGTGCCCCGACCTTCAGAACCCCACTCTGGACCAACACCGTGGCGACCGGACCACGACCACGGTCCAATTTCGCTTCAAGCACAATGCCCTTGGGAAGTTGAGCAATATCAGCCTTTAACTCCATGACTTCTGCTTGCAACAAAATCATATCCAGCAATGTGTCAAGGCCCAGTTTTTCCTTGGCGGACACTTCCACGAAAATAGTTTGACCACCCCAAGATTCAGGAAGTAGCCCATGCTCAGAAAGACCTTGCTTGACTCGGTCGGGATTCGCTCCAGGCTTATCGATCTTATTGACAGCAACAATAATGGGAACATTCGCGGCTTGAGCGTGATGCGCAGCTTCAACTGTTTGTGGCATCACCCCGTCATCTGCGGCAACCACCAAGACCACAATGTCAGTAGCCTGTGCACCTCGAGCCCGCATTGCCGTAAAAGCTTCATGGCCTGGAGTATCAATAAATGTGACCCACTTCTCGCCAACAGGGACTGAATAGGCACCTATATGCTGTGTAATGCCCCCGGACTCCTGATCAGTTACCTTCGTTTGTCGAATCGCATCAAGAAGTGATGTTTTCCCATGATCGACGTGTCCCATGATGGTGACAACCGGCGCACGACTCACAAGTTCAAGGTTCTCGGTGGCCTCGAGCACTTCTTCTAAAAGCGCCTCCCCTTCCCTTTCCACGGTAACCTCAACGTGGATACCAAGCCCTTCAGCAATCAACAAGCCAGCATCGAGATCCATTGGCTGATTCATACTCAACATGACACCCATTTCCATCAACTTTTTGATAATGTCACCGGATCGTTGGCCAAGGTGCTCGGCATATTCCCTCACGGTAATCCCTGAAGTCAGCTTGACGGTTTTCTTGCGTGGCTTGGTCACTTCCGCGGATGTGGAAGAAGGCACATGCCGTGATCGTTCTTCTCGTCTTAACGTTGGGAGAGGACGTAAATCCTGCCACCGAGCAGCATCTTCATACTTGGCCGCAAATAAGTCTTCATTTTTCTCTTTTCCAGTCTTTTTAGCCTTTTTTGACTTTTCCTCAATGGCCGTCTTTCCGTCTCCAGGCTCTTCTCGCTTTAGCGCACGAGCCGCGTCAGCCTCTGAAGGAATAACAACAGGAGCAGATACGTCCTGCAAAGAATCTTCAGGGGTTGGATGAGGTGACTGTAAGGCCTCTGCCACAGCCGCCACCTCAGGTGACAACTTAATTTCCGGAGCCCCCTCGGTTTCGACAGCAGGAGCTGAGGCTTCTTGGTCACGTCCCTCCGCCACTTCGATTTCCGAGGTAGGTTCTTCGACTTCTTCACGCTTTCGCTTAATAAGGATATGCCTCTTCTCTGGCTTGGCAGGAACCTCTGGTTCCGCACTGGCTTCGCGACCTTTGCCAATCCGAGTTGTGGATTTTTTGAGAAGTTTCTTCACGCTTCCCGATTTTTCTCCCCCAGAAAATGTACCGCTTCCTTGCGTACTCCCGAATGCAGCCAAGGCCTTTTGCGTCTCTTCTTCGGTAAGGGTATTACTATGAGAAGCCACAGCAATGCCTAGCCGGCTGAGTTCCGGGATCAGAACTTTACTTTCGATTCCCAATTGTTTGGCTAATTCATAGACTCTCATAGCACCCACATGACTGTTAGGATAAAGTTTCCGTTGTTTCAGTTGGTTTTTCTGGTGAAGCTAGATCCGAAGCTTCTTCAGCACCCTCAGTGGCGACCTGGGCAATTTCTGACTCCGCAGGAGGGGTGACAATTTCTTCTCCAGCTTGTTCTCGCTGAGCTTCTGTTTCTTCCGCTAGCGCAGCCTTGATCTCTTTTTCCCGCTCAAGCTTTTCTTTTTCATATTCGCTGCCACTAATAATATCAATCTTCCATCCGGTAAGTTTAGCAGCGAGACGAACATTTTGTCCGTTTTTCCCAATAGCCAAGGAAAGTTGCGAATCTGCAACAACAACCAGCGCGGCTTTCTTCTGCTCATCAATTCCAACTTTTTCAATCGACGCAGGATTTAAGGCTTCGCCAATAAATACCCGAGGATCAGTCGTCCATGGGATAATATCGATCTTTTCCCCTTTAAGTTCTCGCACAATTGCCTGCACCCGAGATCCTTTAATACCAACACATGCGCCTACCGGGTCAACGGCTTTGTCTCTAGAAAACACCGCAATCTTCGTTCGATCACCAGGCTCACGAACAACCCCCTTGATCTCCACGATTTTTTCCATGACTTCAGGCACTTCCAATTGGAATAATTTGACCACGAACTGTGGATGGGCTCGCGACAAGATCACCTGAACATCTTTGGGTGTACGCCTGACTTCCAAGAGCATGGCTCGGACGCGATCTCCTCGGCGATGAGCTTCCCTGGGAATTTGTTCATGGATTGGAAGAAGGGCTTCCGTTTTGCCAATTTCCACCAAATAATTTCGACGTTCTTGCCCAAGGATTATCCCGTGAACCAAGTCACCCTCTTTTTTCGAATATTCCCGCTCGACTGCCTCCCATTCGGCTTCACGAACTTTTTGGCAAATCACTTGCTTTGCCGCCTGTGCGGCAATTCGTCCAAAATCCCCCATTTCCAAGAGCGATCCCATTTCGTCACCCACCTCGGCTTCAGCGTCAATTTCGCGGGCTTCTTCAATGGAAATTTCTGTTTTTACATCAGTGACCGGATCCGCGATCGTCTTGAGGGACACAATTGAAATCTCTCCGGAATCAGGATCAATTTGCACTTGAATATTTTCATTATTGCCGTATTTCTTTTTTGCGGCAGTCAGAAGGGCAGACTCAACAGCGGCTAGCACACGATCCTTATCAATCCCTTTTTCGCGGCCTACCTGCTCAATCACCGCCATAATTTCACGCTTCATAACAACTCCCCCTTCGTAACTGACACCTTCATCTGACTCAAGAAAATCGGCACATTCAAATCACGCGCGGACTATAACTCCACCTGTTGCTTCGCCTCTGTAATCGAATCCCAGAGGAGGTCAATTTCACTCGTTTTTTTTTGTTTTCCAGAACTCACCATCAACCTAAGACCATCTTGATTGAGAGCAGATAAACGTCCAACGACCTTCTGCAGTTGACCTTCAGAATCCTGAATTTTCACTTGCAACACTTTACCCACCACTCGTTGGTAATCCTTCATATTCTTTAGCGGCCGATCAACTCCTGGGGATGAAACCTCAAGCCTATACGGAAAAGGCTCTGGTTCAATCACATCCAAGGCCCGTCTCAGGGACTTATGAAATTGCTCACAGTCCCGAATGCTCACACCCCCGTCTTTATCAAGGGTTAAGCAAATGACCAAACCAATACCTTTGCCTTGACAAATGACTTCAAGCAAGTCAAGATCCAAGGCCCGTGCGATAGGGTCAGCAGTAAGCCTAACCCGTGTCCCCAAATCTTTGGTGTCCAATCCCAAACCTTTATGAGTGGAGTCTCGGAGGGGGATGAAAAAGCAAAAAAAAGTGGGCTCACGCCCACTTCCTAGACTGAAAACACTACCACTTCCCCGATCCAAAGGCAAGGGCTTAAATTATATGTTGGCCATGGCTCTATCGTAGAGGGGATAAATTTTTGCTCATCTCAAAAAGACCCATCAACGCCAGAGAGAACAATCTCCCTCGCCAGAAGTCTCGATTATTGCACCAACGAGATTTTTGATAGGCCCGATATTAGGGATGTGCTACACTCAGGCAAATACATCCATCTTTATATGGCAAACCCCCGAATCATCTTCATAACCTCCCGTGCAGTTTGGTAAAACGAATAAATGTTTTTGACTTGAAAGGCTAGTCGACTTACCCATGCCCATTATTTTATCCGTGGCTTCAGGAAAAGGAGGGGCAGGAAAAAGCATGGTCTCCAGCAATTTGGGGCTCTTGCTGGCTAAGCGAGGTTATCGAGTCACCCTGGTCGATTTAGACACTGGAGGAGCCAACCTCCATGTGCTCTTTGGGCATTTTCACCCTCAGGTAACTCTTACTGACTTTTTAAATCGTAAGATAAAAACACTGCAAGAAGCGGTTCAACCTTTATCTGTCCACGCAAATTTGTCACTAATTTCCGGAACTGGGGAAACACTCCTCACTTCCAACCTCCCCCACCCCAAGAAAAAACGGCTGCTCAATCATTTGCGAAAATTGGAAGGGGACATCGTCCTTGTAGACGTTGGAGCTGGCACCCATTTTCATACATTGGATTTCTTTTTATTCGCAAATGGACACCTGACCGTGGCGACACCTGACCGTGGCGACACCTGATCCAACCTCAGTCCTGGATCTCTATCGATTTATCAAACTTGCCGCCATTCGAAAAGTGCTCTCAGCCTTTTTAGCCAGAGATCCAATTGCCACTGCCCTTTCGAATCGAGAGTTTCAAAGTATCCAAGAAGTATTGGATGCCGTCGGGCACACCAATGAGGCCGGCACCGCCATCGCCAAGACAGCATTAGAATCTTTTACCCCTTGCCTCATTTTGAACCGCATGGGAAGAGCGTCAAAGGTCAATACCCTCCACCTTCAACAAATGGTTCAGCAGTATATTGGAACTGAATTACATCTGCTGGGACAAATTCCCCAGGATGTCGCCGTCGAACACTCCATCCAGAAATATCTTCCAGTCGTGGATCATAATCCCACTTCACCAGCGGCCAAGGCCTTTGAGCATATTACTGATCGCCTCGAGCACTGGATGGAGTCTAATCTCTCGGCAGTAGAGGAGTGGTAGGGGGAGTGGGCTGGTTACGAGTTGCTGGTCGCTCGGCTGTGATCCTTCTCTAAGCGACGAGCAACTAGAGACCTATCGAGGAGGAGGTGTATGTAGCAGCTTGCAGGGCACCGGAAACTTGTTTAATTGAATCAGCCAAGGCATCGAGCTCCGCCCCTTTTCGCAGGAGTTCCCCGCGCAAACCATTCATTTGATCTGCGTACCGATCACGTTCTTTCACCAACACCGCATGACCTTCGAGCATTACCTGGCAACGGTCCAATTCATTCCGGATTTCGGCATATTTCACTTTGTATTCTTTAGCTTCATTTGTCGACTTTTCCAAGTCTTGTGTCAGAGTCGCGATACGATTTTTGCAATCACCTAATTCGGTTTTTGCTTCAATTCGCTCTTTATCACATCCTTGATAGCGAACACGAAGGTCTTGAATAACCTCTGTCCAACTGCGAACAGCGCCAGGGGGTAAATCAGGCAAGTTAGGGAGGGGGGCATCTTTGGCCAAAGCCTCCATGACGCCTTGAATCCAATCAACGAATGCACCGATTTCATGAAATTTAAAATCGACACTACTTGAACTCACCTTAGATGTATCTGCAGATTTATAACTGGCAATTTCCGTGGCTGCTTCTTTAACTGCTTCGTGTACTGATTTTTGCACAGGTTTCACCACCACTTCTTCAGGGGATTGTGAATGAAAATTTTTCAACAACACCGCGACACAATGTCGGCAAAATGGTTGCTCAGATGCAGGACAGGAACATTTGGTGGTTAACGTCCCACTCTTTAATCGAATGGTTTGAGAATACACCCCATACGTGCCATCAACTTCAGAGTTTATTTGTCCTTCATCAGAGTCTAGAACTCTCACACGATTTTCGGCGAGATATTGAGTGCCAAGTTTATACACATGGCCGCCAACCACAGATTCCACCATTTCCGGTTCAAGTTGACTTAATTTTTGAGCAGAACACGAAATCCGGTTGCGCATATGCCCCTCGGTGTTAAGAAGTGGGTAAAGACGAGGCCATCGTCAGTGGCCCGACTTGATGGCCTCGTCATTAAAAAGTAACTTCGATTGAGGCAACAATCTTAAAAGGCCATAAGCTTCCCTCTGATCGGATAGAATTTGTGAAAACTTGACTCATGGAAGCATGAAGTAAATCAAAAATGTGCTAGAGACCTAGAGCATATTCTTGTGAGTTCATCTCTGTTTTCTTCTTTGTGTCCTTATTTCTTTATGTTAGACTCTCCTCGCTAGGCAGGATTATTCAGTAGCCCCTCCTTCAACAGACGCATGGTTTTTTAATGATGAAACTCTATCGTCTTACCCTATGGCTTGGTGTTTTTTGGGGAACCATCGCATCACCCGTTGCCGCTGTGGATCTCCATTTTCACAATGTCACCTTTCACCGGTGCTATCATGCCCATTCCTGTTTCGTCTCAATTCCAAATCTGCCAAATATTTTTGGTGACGTAATTTTGATCCGCATTGCCGGAATCGAAACACCGGAAATCCTTGGGCAATGCCCAAAAGAAAAAGAGCTGGCTGTGAAGGCCAGAAATTTCATTAATACAGTGTTAGAAAATGCCCGAGAAATTGAGCTATACGAATTGGAGCGTGGAGAAAACTTTAATCTGATTGCCAGAATAATGGCCAATGGAGAAAATGTGTCGAAGCTGCTTTTAGACAAAAAGTTCGCTTTGCCAGCCTCAGAGAAAACGGAAAAACCCGATTGGTGCAAGGGCTAGCCACCACATAGCGCTATCTTGCAGTCGACGAAACTTTTTAAAGGAAAAAATATTCGGCTCTTGCCATCAAAGACTTTCTCATCATCCCTCTCTATCTTCTCGCAGCGTTATTTAAAATCAACTGGCCAGCAGGAATCAGACTAAGCCTTCATCCCCTCCGAAAAGTGCCTTTAGCAGGAGGGAAAGAGAGACATTGGGAAATATTGAAGATATAGAAAACAGATAGGAAGAATTAATGGTGAGCCGCGTGCGGCTCGAACGCACGACCCTCGCCTTAAAAGGGCGATGCTCTACCAACTGAGCTAGCGGCTCACCGAGGGGCGATGCTAGCCAACCAGCATACGCCTTGTCAAACTCGCGGGAATTTATTTTTACGCGCTGACTTTAGGGATTCTGTTTCGAGGACGAATATTCGTCATCGGGTTTTTCAAAATGATGGTGTGCTCCCGATGCGAACCCGTGGACACAATGTCAATCGGACAACTCGTTAATTCCTCAATCCGACCTAAATAGCGTTTTGCCTCTCGAGGAAGGTCTTTATAGGACGTAGCACCTGTGGTTGATCCCGTCCACGCTGGCAAGGTTTCATACACCGGTTCACATTCCGAAAGAACCTGAAGATCTGCCGGCATGTCTCGATAAATTTTTCCCAAATGTCGATAGCCAACGGCTATTTTTAATTGGTGTGAGCCATCCAACACATCTAATTTGGTCACAGCTAATGATGTACATCCATTCACACGCACCGCATACCGCAATACCACGGCATCAAGCCAACCACACCGACGCGCACGACCCGTGGTCGCTCCAAATTCCTGACCGCGCGCTTGCAAGCCTTCGCCCACAGCATCGGACAATTCGGTAGGAAAAGGACCACTGCCCACACGTGTCGAATACGCTTTCGTCACCCCAAGGACTGCATCGATTTTTGTTGGACCAACACCAGTGCCAATGCACGCGCCACCGGCACAAGAGCTCGAGGAAGTCACGAATGGATAGGTCCCAAGATCGACATCGAGATGTGTCCCCTGCGCGCCTTCAAACAACACATGCCTGCCATGTTCCATGGTCTTATGAATAAGCAATGAATCGTCGGTGACATGAGGACGTAACCGATCGGCATACTTTTCATATTCTTCGACGATTCGACCCGCAGTAAATCCTCTGGCCTTATACACGTGTCGTAGAAAACTATTAATCTCAACCAAGTTATCTTCAACTTTCTGCCGAAAGGTTTCTGGATTGAGAAGATCACCCATCCGAATACCAATACGAGCCATTTTATCCACATAGGCAGGGCCGATGCCCTTTCCTGTCGTACCAATTCGTCGAGCACCCTTGGCCTTTTCGGCCGCTTTATCGATAGCTTTGTGATAAGGCATGATGACATGAGCCCGTTGACTCACCATAAAATTCCGCCCAATTTTGATCCCGTGGGTTTGAAGATGATCCAATTCGCCGATCAACGCTCCAGGGTCTATCACCACACCACTGCCTAAAAGACATATCTTCCCACGGGACAAAATGCCGGAGGGAATCAAATGGAATATATAGGTGCCCTTGCGAGTCACCACTGTATGGCCAGCATTCGACCCACCCTGAAAACGAACAACCAAATCGGCGTCTCGTGAAAGGATATCGACAATTTTGCCTTTCCCCTCATCCCCCCATTGCGATCCAATGACGACTAAATTTGACATGTCAACACTCTAGTTTTCCAAGGAAGATAAAAATCAATGCCTAGACTCAAAAAATTTCAGCAAGACGGTCAGACTATACCAGGCCTTCGCATCTGGACCAAGAAAATGTCACAAAAAAGGCCCCGACTCACATCAAGTCAGAGCCAACCGGGGACGGATGGTAGGCTCCACATAGCGATTTGTCAATAGAACCACGTCATTAATTTACTCTGAGGAAAATATACACCACCTCAATTTTCCCTACGAAGCGAAACCTTTTAAATAGGAAAAGGGTACACAGATCGCGATCTACAAGGTCACCCTGAACCAAGTGAAAATTTACTGGTAGCTTTCAAGGTCAGATGGAAATTTTTGGCATTCGACTTCTTCTTTAAAACGTCGAAGGGCTTGCAGGGCATCGGCTTTTAAATGCGCGTAGGGTTTCACAAACTTTGGAGAAAACTCATCGAACAGTCCAAGCAGATCGTAAAGCACCAATACCTGGCCATCACAATCTGGTCCAGCCCCAATCCCAATCGTCGGAATAGAAACCGCTTCGGTAATAGCTTTGGCAAGCGGCGCCGGAATGGCTTCAAGGACTAAGGAAAAGGCACCTCCAGCTTCCAATGCGCGAGCATCAGCCAGCAAGCCCTCAGCTTGGGCTTCCTCTCGACCTTGCACCCTGTACCCTCCATACTGATTCACCGACTGAGGGGTCATCCCGATATGCCCCATCACGGGAATACCCACTCGGGTCAGCGCCTGCACACGATCGAGCATGGCAACTCCACCCTCAAGCTTCACTGCACCTGCGCCAGATTGAATGAGGCGACCCGCATTCCGCACGGCATCCTCCACACTGACCTGATAAGACATGAACGGCATGTCGGCAATAACCAAAGCCTTTTCCCGCGCACCTGCGACCAGTCGCGTGTGGTACACCATATCATCCATAGTCACGGACAGCGTATCCGAGTTGCCCTGGACAACCACACCAAGAGAATCCCCCACCAAAATCGCTTCAATACCCGATTGCTCTACAATACGCGCAAACAGGGCATCATAGGCCGTCACCACGACCAGTTTTTTTCCTTTGGATTTTTGGCGTTGGAATTCTGGAACAGTCATCAGTTCAATCCCGCCTTTCGAATAATCTCGGGCACACGATCGCCAAGTCGGCCAGGCATAAGATGCACCCCATCACAGTATGGACGAACCGCTTTGATGATTTGCACAGCAATGTCCACGCCAATATCTACCTGATGCGCCTCACCAGCGTTCTTCAATGCAGCTATCAGTTCCTCTGGGACGTCGATCCCAGGAATATTGGCATTCATATATTCTGCCATTTTCGCCGATCGAAGGACCAACACCCCAGCCAAGACTTTACCAGAGTAACGTCGCATTTCCGACATAAAGGCTTGAAACGATTTGACATCATATACGGCTTGTGTTTGAAAAAATTGTGCACCAGCTTCGATCTTCGCACTTAGCTTCTGATGCATGATGTCATGTGAATCAATCCCTGGTGCTGCGGCCGCGCCAATAAAAAAATCTGTCGCGCCATCCAAGGACTTATCCGCCAGGTCTCGCCCCTCGTTCAATAAGCCGACCGTCCGCATAACTTGAACGGAGTCCATATCATACACCGGTTTGGCGTCTTTATGATCACCGACTTTGGGACTATCCCCGGTCAAGCACAACACGTTGCGAATCCCTAGAACATGCGCCCCCAATAAGTCCGACTGAATCCCGATTCGGTTTCGGTCTCGACAGGTCACCTGCAACACCGGATCATGTCCCTGTTCGTACAAGAGCCTCGACACCGCGACCGAACTCGCCTGCATCACCGCAGCCGTGTTATCGGTCACATTAACACCGTGTACCCGTCCTACCCATGCCTTTGAAGTTTCAAGCAAGTTCGAGACATTCGTGCCTTTAGGAGGATTCACTTCTACCGTGATCGCAAACTCCCCCTGCTCCAATGCTTGCCGCAACGTCTGCCGTTCGTCACTCATGTCACAATACTCATTCCCAGCCAGTCTTCTGCCAAATCTTCTTGGCGGTTACCCTTTCGCAACTCGTGTGGCAGCTTCCACCGTATTGGCCAACAACATCGCAATGGTCATCGGGCCCACACCACCTGGTACCGGGGAAAGCCAACCGGCCTGATCCTTCACCGGTTCAAAATCTACATCGCCGACTAACCGGCCATCATCCAATCGATTGATGCCGACATCAATAACCACCGCTCCAGCCTTGACCATATCAGCTTTAACAAACTCTGCCTTTCCGATGGCTGCCACCAGGATATCCGCTTCACGGCACATGCCAGGTAAATCCTTGGTGCGAGAATGACAAATCGTCACCGTGGCATGGCGATGCATCAATAACATGGCCACCGGCTTCCCGACGATATTACTCCGGCCCAACACCACAGCACGTTTCCCCTCAATGACTTGTCCAGTAGACTCAATCATGCGAATGACGCCCTTGGGGGTGCAAGGCACAAACAGAGGATTACCGGTGACCAACCGACCAATATTATAAGGATGAAACCCATCGGCATCCTTATCAGGGGACACCGCATTCAATACCATTTGGCTATCAATTTGGGGAGGCAAGGGAAGCTGGACCAAGATGCCGTGGATTTTGGGGTCGGCATTCAACTGAGCAATCAGCGTAAGCAGTTCTTCCTGCGTCGCCGTTGAAGGCAGCATATGGTCATCCACATATAAACCCGCGGTATCGCAAGCCTTCTTTTTATTTCGAACATAGACAGCCGAGGCCGGATCCTCCCCGACAAGAACCACGGCAAGGCCTGGACGAACGCCAGTCTTTTGAACCAAGGCTTCGATATCTTGAGCAATTTTCTGACGAATTTCTAGAGCTAACCCTTTTCCATCTATCAGCTGGGCAGGCACGGCAACCTCCTTAATTTGTTGCTAGTGGGTCCTATTGAATAATTCAGGGCCAGAACGCCTAGAAGCGCCCGAAAAGACAACCCACTTCAGTGAGAGGGAATGTTCAAAAAGTTCGTCCAGCAAGGCCGCAGCCCTTTTGGCGCGCGGAGCGTACTCTCAGTACGTGAGCACGGCAAAAGGGCGACGATGCCTGGCAAGCCATTTCGGCAAAGCCAGGGAACGCTGCTGGCGGATTTTTTCACCATTCCCTAGTGACTAATTTCCGGGCGACGATAACAGGGGCAAGAAATTTAAGTCAATGCAATAACCCGTCTCAGCCCTTCCTTGACAGCCCAGAAAATGGTCTCGTACGATGCGAACGTGTTACTCAAGCCTAAGGTTCCTCTTCTCCATTCAGTGCGTCCCTATTCAGCGATTCTTGATCGGTTCCATTCTCCGTTCGTGCGTTCCATCATACTCTTCGCCTTCTTGGCTATGATGACGACCACCGCGTATGGATTCCCGATTGGGGATCTCATGACGCCCCAAAGCTTTATTGTTTCCCCCTCGGGTGAACATTATTTTATCGCCAATGCCAACGGAGAACCAGGCAAGCAGGACAACAATGGATTTATTTCCAAGCTGGATATCGAGGGGAAGCCCATTGACCTGCATTTCATTAATGGTGGGAGCAGGGGCACAATCCTCCATTCTCCCAATGGCATGGCCATTGTTGGGACAACCCTGTATGTCGCGGATCTCGACACCATTCGAGGATTCGATATCAATACCGGGCAGGCCACCCTCACCGTGGCGTTCAGCCAATTCCATCTCACGGAACTCACTGACCTGATTGCTGATGGCGCCGGGCAACTGTTTGTCCTGGACACCGAAGGCAATGCCATTTATCAAATTGATACCACCCAGGATCATCTTATTTCTCTCTATATTCAGAATGACCGCTTAGCCTCACCACGCGGGTTGGCCGTACATCCCAAAACCGGCCGTCTTGTCGTGGTCAGCCTCGACGATGGAACGGTCCTAGAGATTGCGCAAGACCTCTCGATCACGGAATTGATTTCCAATTCATTTTTTTCCGGAAAATTTCAACATCTCAGCGGCGTGGATTTTGATCAATTTGGCAACATGTATCTCTCTGATCTCACGGCTGGAAAAATTTGGCGGGTTCAGCCCGATCAAAAAATGCGCCCCGTTGCCGAATTTCTCATTTCCCCCATCAGTGTCAAAATCGATCGAAAAAAACACATGATTCTCGTCCCCTATCTCTACGCCAATGGGGCGGAAATGAACGGATTGGAACGCCCAGCTAATGCGAAAGGTGGCACCAAGAAAAAACAACGCACCCTTTCAGACTATGGGTTGGGGATGATGGGAGGAGATACCCGAAAAAATGAGTAAGTGCATTTATTGCCATGAACGAAAAGGGAAACGCCCTTGTCCAGCCCTCAACGGATCTATTTGCCCTCAATGTTGTGGGACCCACCGCATGATCAGCATTGAGTGTCATACGGACTGTACCTACCTAGACTCCAACGTTGAGTATCAACAAAAACGGGTGGGGGACTCTTTTGAGCAAGCACGCCGGGCACTCTACCGCGAATTATTAGAAAATGACGATTTGGGGGATAAAGCGGCTGAAGTGTTTTATTTCTTAGAGGCCGTGACGTTTAAGCACTTTCATTCCCGTCGTGATGGACAAGACGGAGAGGTGATCACCGCCATTCAATCATTACGTCGGACGTTTAGCCCAATTGAAATTCCCCAAGGCATGGCCCCAGCCTTCACGGAAGCGCTCAAAAAAGAATACGAAGCCTTTATGAAAGGCGAAAAAATCGACAACGACATGGTAGGGGAAGTCATGGATCGAGGGCTGATTTTCATCACCGAATTTTCCGGCCCAGGCCTCCGTTCCAATCGCTTCTTAAATGGACTGAGCGGATTTCTCAGAAGTTATCATCCGGATGTGGCCGAGCAGTTGATTAAATTAAGCGAAACCGGCGGCGGCATTATCATCCCCAGTGGCGCCAACATGGGCGACCAACCCCCGCATCTTCATTGACCCAGCCTTTCGCATTTCTCCACTCAGTTCCCCGAGATACCTCTTTCCCTTGTAGCCTCCCCCATCTTTTTTTCGTAGCTGCACAATCTAATTGTGCCCTCTTCGCTTCGAACGTCCTAATGGCCATTCACGTACCGGAGAGGCAACATAAGATGCTGCGGCTACAGGGGAGGGGGAAACCAGATCCTTCGCCGCTGGCTCAGGATGACATGCCACGATAATTGGTTGCTCTCTATAGAGAACAGTTTCTTTTTTTGTAGGGTGGGCACGGCCCACCTTTGATTTTTAAGTGGGGTGTCGCCCCCACACGGCGAGACACTTTTGTTTCGGCAAAAGTGTCCAAAACCATTTCCGCCCGTCTGCGGCCCTCCAGAGAATGGCGAAAAAGCTTACCATTCTCTTCCGGGTCCCTCCGCCTACACCACGAATCCTTCGACTCCGCTCAGGACAAGTAAGATGGCGAGAGAACTCGTGGAGTCTACCCTGGGTCTGATCGAAGGGCTCAAACAGCTCTCGCCAAAAAGTCGATTCGGGGTTCCAGCTCCGCCGCATCCGAAGGCGGGCTGCCCACGAAATAAAAAAACCACAAATGGCTAGGATCATTCCAAATAAACTTTGGCTGCGCTTTCGCTTTCTCTCCTGAGTTGGGCGCGGCTGGGCCGCCACCCCGAACCTACCTCTCTGGCGAAGACTGTCTGAGCGTAGCAAGTTTCTGAGCCATCTTGATTCGGGGAGGTGGACCAGGGACCCCGGAGAACCTACTCTTGTAAGTTCGGAGGGGGGCGCACGGACAAGAATGGTTTTGTTCACTTTTGCCGAAACAAAAGTGACTCGTCGCGCAGGAACGAAACCCCGCTATAAATAAGCCCCCACACCTGGACTAACTCTGCCTAGGATATATTTACACCCCTTTTTTTCCGAGAAACCTCCCCATATCTTCATCCCTTCTACTGAGTAAGTTATGAGGTCTCAGCCCTCTCAAACTTTTTAAAATTTGGCCCTGAATGAATCTTTTGAATTTTCCTATACATTGTTCTCCTGATTTACAGGTGATAGCGCATATGCTAGCATAAGTGCAATGTCTTCCGCGATTGTCGTCGACACCAATGTCTTCATTTCCGCTCTCTTGGGACGTGGAGGACCCAGCCGCCAAGTTATTCGGGCTTGTCTTAAAAAAGAATACGTTCCGCTGATGGGCACAACACTCTTTCTTGAATTCGAAGCAGTGATGGGGCGAGAAGCATTGTTTAAAAAATGCCTACTCTCCGAGAACGAACGACAGACCTTATTCGATGCATTTCTTCATGTCTGTCGATGGGTCAATGTATATTACACCTGGCGCCCCAATCTCCCGGATGAAGGAGACAACCATATCCTTGAATTAGCCATTGCGGGAGGAGCTGAAATCATCGTCACCCAAAACACCAAAGACTTTCAAGATGGGGCACTGTTGTTTCCTGCGATAAGGATCCTTCACCCCAAAGAATTTCCGGGAGGATAAACTCATGGCCACCTTAACGATTCGCATTCCGGATAACACGCATGCTCGGCTTCGCCAACTGGCACGACATCGAAAAATCAGTCTCAATAAACTGGTAGAAGAACTATCCACCGCCACCTTGGCACAATTTGATGCGGAAGTCCGATTCCAAGTCAGAGCCCGCCGTGGTTCTCCAGCCAAAGGGCTTCGCATCCTAGACAAATTAGAGCCATCCAGTCGGAAAACCAAACCCAAACGATAGTCACAATAATCGTATGTGAGTAGGGCAAATAGAATCTGATTCGATAAATAATTCTACAAAGGGCATCGCCCCATTTTTAGTGGGGTCTTCTTTTGTTGTAGTGGAGTAAATAGCCAGATTTTTATTTTGATATGGGGTGTCGCCCCCATACGACGAGACACTTTTGCCGAAACAAAAGTGACTCGTCTGCAGGGGCGAAACCCTGCTATCAATCATTTCCCAATTCAAAAACCAAAAACCCAAACTGCCTTCAAACACAACGAGCCCCACACTGAAAAGTGTGGGGCTCGTTCATAACACGAATTTTCAACAACCCTACTTCATCACCTCAATCGTCATTTCAATTCGCTCTAAGGGCATATCACGTCGGTCCCGAGGCTGACCCACAACTTTGTCCGCGACCTCAATCCCCTTCACCACCTCACCAAAGACCGTGTACTGGCCATCTAAATGTGGGGACTTGGCCACCATGATAAAAAATTGAGAGCCGGCGCTATTCGGATCGGCTGTTCGCGCTGCCGATAATATCCCACGTTCATGGGGAATTTTATTAAATTCGGCGGGCACGGTATAGCCTGGGCCTCCCGTCCCATACGCACTTTTCTTACTAGGATCCTTGGTGTTGGGATCACCACCCTGAATCATAAATCCCGGGATGACTCGATGAAAGATGGTGCCATTAAAATATCCTTTTTTCGCCAAACTTAAAAAACTTTCGACATGCTTGGGCGCTAATTCTGGATAAAAAACTATTTCCATTTCACCAAACTTTGTTTTGAGGATCGCGCGTGGGGCTTTTCCCTTTTCTTCGGCGGCCAGCACCACCTTGGGGTCTTTGGCCCACACCTGTCCACTTCCACTATAAAAAAACACTCCGAATAGTAGCATCGACAACGTGACTCGAATGACCAGACTGTACTTCCTCATTCCCAAACCTCCTTACCTGTGTTTACCAGTGAGCGCTCAGTCCAAATATTTGAATTATACCATGGGCTAGGATTTTTCTTCAGAATTACCATGGCATACTTGTGTATAGGCTTGCTTTGCGGCCTCCTGTTCAGCCGACTTTTTATTATACCCGATGCCTCGTCCTTGTATCGCACCCTGTATGCTGACTTCAACTTCAAAGACTTTTCTATGGTCAGGTCCCGACTCACTGATCAGACAATATTCCGGGGTGATGGAAAATTGTTGCTGGCTCCATTCTTGGAGCTGACTCTTATAATCTAACCGATCAAGAACCAAGTGTGGTTGGCCTAGCTCCTTCAAATGATCTTCCAACGCTTGAAGGACAAAAACCCTGGCTGGAACTAATCCACCATCCAAATATATGGCGGCAATCACCGCTTCCAGGGCATTGGCCAACAAAGAGCTTTTGCCCCTGCCTTGGGTTTGCTCTTCCCCTTTTCCTAAACGCAAGAATTCCCCCAATTGCAACCGGCGAGCGGCTTGCGCCAGTGAGGATTGCCTCACCAAATTAGCCCGAGTTTTTGAGAGATCCCCTTCGGTCCATTCAGGAAAGGTGTACGCCAGATATTCGCTGATGATGAGATCCAACACCGCATCCCCTAAAAATTCAAGCCGTTCATTGTCCTTGAGAGATTCATCAGTTTTTCCTTGCAAATGGGATTTATGGGTCAGCGCTTCTTCAAGCAACCGTGGTTGCGTAAAAACATACTGAAGGGTCTGTTGCGCGTTTTCAACGAAGGACATGATCTGGAAGGAACCGAAGATTAACGATGATCCTCATCCGCAAGACACATAGCCAATGGGCCTGTTGAATATTTGAGGCCCAAGACCCATAAATGCTCCAGAAAAGACGACCCGCAACAGTGAGAGGAGAATGTTCAAAAAAGTCCGTCCAGCAAGGCCGCAGCCATGTTGACGCGCGGAGCGTACTCTCAGTACGTGAGCACGGCAAAATGGCGAGAACGCTGCTGGCGGGTTTTTTCAACATTCCCCCAATACATGCGGCAGGCCTTAGGATTGAAACTAGGTGGTAGGACTTTGGTCGTAGTGTTTCATGACGAGGCACGCGTTGACGCCTCCAAAACCAAACGCATTGGAAATGGCGGCCTTGATCGGTACTGCTCGCGCCTTGCCTGGGATATAATCGAGATCACATTCTGGATCGGGATGTTCCAAATTGATCGTCGGCGGCAACAACCCATGATACAACGCTTTGATTGTAAACACGGCTTCAATCCCACCAGCCGCCCCGAGTAAATGGCCGGTCATGGACTTGGTTGAACTCACCGGCACCTGATAGGCCTGCTGGCCGAATACGGTTTTGATCGCGTGGGTTTCTATTTTATCCGCAAAGGTCGAGGTCGCATGTGCATTGATATATCCGATGTCCGCCTTCTCCACGCCCGCATCTTTGAGTGCCTTCTCTATACAGTCCACCGCCCCTGCACCATCATCAGGGGGAGCCGTAATATGAAACGCATCACTGGTCATGGCATAACCAGCCAATTCACCGTAGATACGGGCTCCTCGCTGTTTCGCATGCTCAAGCTCCTCTAACACCACAACGCCAGATCCTTCCCCAATCACAAACCCATCGCGCTCTAGGTCAAAGGGCCGACTCGCTCCTTCAGGATTATCGTTTCGACGAGACAATGCCTTGGCTGCCGCGAATCCAGCTAGGGCTAACGGGCAAATGGTCGATTCGGCTCCACCGGCCAACATCACATCGGCTTCGCCTCGTTGAATAATTCGAAGGGCATCGCCGAGACAATGATTTCCTGTGGCGCAGGCGGTCACCGCACAGGAGTTGGGGCCGCGCGCACCAAATCGAATGGCCACTTGCCCCGACGCTAGATTGATAATGACCATCGGGATAAAAAAAGGAGAGACCCGGCTCGGCCCTTTTTCCTTCAGGACGTCGTGGTAATGCTCAATCCCGGGAAGTCCACCGATTCCAGCTCCAATGTACACACCCACTCGATCCGCATTGTCCGGGGTAATTTTTAATCCCGCATCATCCACGGCCTCCTGGCTGGCCGCCACGGCATAGTGGATGAAGGAATCCATTTTTTTGATTTCCTTTTTGTCGATATAATCGCCGGGATTGAAGTCTTTCACTTCACCGGCAATTTGGCAGGGATACTCGGTGGCATCAAATCTCGTGATCTTGGTGATTCCTGATTCCCCAGCTGTTAAGGCTTGCCAGGTTTTTTCCACACCAATCCCCAATGGCGTCACCACGCCTAATCCTGTGATCACCACTCGGCGTCGATTTTGGTCAGCCATCACTCAACTATATACGCGATCAGGTTTTTTCTTTGATATAGTCCACTGCTTGATGAACTTTTTGAATCTTTTCCGCATCTTCATCGGGAATCTCAACATCAAATTCTTCTTCAAGTGCCATGACGAGTTCAACCGTATCTAATGAATCAGCCCCAAGATCTTCCACAAAGGAGGCTTCAGGGACCACTTCATCCTCTTCTACGCCTAACTGCTCTGCAATGATTTTTTTAATCTTGTCTTCAACTGCCATCGAAATTGACTCCTCCTGTTAGTAAATTCTGTATCTGTCTGATGGCGCTCGTATCACAGTCGCAGCCATCAAGCCATATGCATCCCACCATTCACATGCAACACCTGGCCCGTAATATAATTCGCCGCATCCGAGGCCAAAAACTTCACGGCTTCTGCAATATCATTCGGCTGGCCTAAACGTCCCAAGGGAATTTGCTTTGAAAGCATTTCCCTCACATCGTCCCCTAACGCCTGAGTCATGGCCGTATCAATAAACCCCGGAGCCACGGCATTCACCGTGATGTTCCGACTGGCATACTCTCTTGCGATAGTCTTCGTCAACCCAATCACCGCCGCTTTAGATGCTGCGTAATTCGCCTGACCAGCATTTCCCATCACCCCAACCACTGAGGCCATATTAATGATTCGGCCATACCGTTGCTTGGACATGGGGCCCAATGCCGCTTTAATGCAATAAAAGGTCCCCGTTAAATTGACCTGAATGACAGCATTCCAATCTTCTTCTTTCATTCGCACGACAAGGCCATCACGGGTGATCCCGGCATTATTGACGAAAATATCGATTCGCCCCCAATCCTTGACCACCTGGTCAACCATAGCTTTCACATCATCCCATTGACCGACATTGGTTGAGATCGCTAACGCTTGCCGATTGTGCTTCTTTACCCGATCCACCGTATCTTGACAACGTCCGGCATCAAGATCTGCCACCACGACATCAGCACCAGCTTGGGCTAACATCTCAGCAATCGCTTGCCCAATCCCTTGAGCCGCTCCGGTCACTACGGCTTTTTTTCCTTCAAGCACGGCAGCCTCGCTCCACAAATTCACATCGATAATGATTGGTCTTACGCACCATTTTTCAGAGTCGCCAAGGTAGTTTCAAGCGACTCTGGATTATGCACATTGCACAAGGTCGCCTCAGGGAGAATACGTTTCACGAGACCCGTGAGTACCGTTCCTGGACCGATCTCCACAAACACCGTAATTCCCATTGCACCCATGACACGAATGGTGTGCTCCCAGAGAACAGAAGATGGCAATTGGCGAATAAGTGACTCTCTGATTTCACTCGCCATGATGAGGGCTTTGGCATCCGCATTATTGATTAAAGGCATTTGCAAATCTGATAGAGGTGCGGACTCCACAAAAGGCGCGAGACGCTCTGCTGCTGGCCTCATCAACGCCGTATGAACCGGCACACTCACAGGCAACGGCATGGCTCGACGACATCCTTTAGTTTTGGCGATTTCAATTGCACGCTCCACGGCACCTTTCTCTCCTGCAATGACCACCTGCCCAGGAGCATTAAAGTTGGCTGCCGACACGATGCCCTCGGACTGCGCTTCTTGGCAGGCTTCCTGAACGACTTCAGGCGCGAGCCCTAATACCGCCGCAACTAATCCACTTCCTGGAGGAACGGCTTCTGCCATAAACTTGGCACGATGCTGAACAAGGCGAACGGCATCTGCAAACCCCAACCCACCAGCACCAACAATCGCCGAATATTCCCCCAAACTGTGCCCGGCGACGGCTATCGGTTTCTGTGTAGCGCCCAACGCTCGCAAGGCCACAATACTAGTGACCAATAAGGCGGGTTGCGTAAATTCTGTCTTATTTAATTGTTCAGCCGGCCCTTCAAAGCACAAGGCCGCTAGGTCATATCCAAGAATGGTACTGGCTTCTTCATACAACTGGCGAAGTTCAGGACGACCCTCGACCAACGCCTGGCCCATGCCAACGGATTGTGACCCTTGCCCAGGGAAAATAAAGCCAACCTTCTCAGACATAGGGGGTAAGATATGAGTGAATCCGCCGCCAAAGTCAACGGGAAATTAATCATTCTTTGGTAGTTTTCTTTATTTCTGCAACAGGTGTTCCAAAAGCTTGTCCAGCAAGGCCGCAGGCAATTTAGCGCGCGGAGCGTACTTCCAGTACGTGAGCACGACAAATTGCCGACTAGGTCTGTGCGAGCCGCTCCGGCAAAGCCAGAGAACGCCGCTGGGAAGCTTTTCGAACGCCTGTTAATCGACGATGAATTCTCCGCCATCCACACACAACACATTGCCGGTGACCCATTGAGCTTTAGGATGACTCAGAAGACCAATGGCTTCGGCAACGTCTTTGGTCGTAGTTAAACGTCCACAGGGGTTTTTCCTCTTGGCCCATGTTAGCATTTCATCTGAGCCGGGGATTTTCCGTAATGCCGGGGTATCGGTGACTCCAGCCATAATGGCATTGGCGGTGATTCCCATGGGACCCAACTCTAATGTGAGCTGACGAATATGGGACTCCAACGCGGCTTTGGCCGCTGATACGGCACCATACGTCTTCCAAACCCGCGCACCCCCTGCACTGGTCATGGCAAAAATCCGCCCACCTTGCCCCATGAGACCAGCGCCTACCATGTCTTGCGTCCAATACACTAAGCTATTGGCCATCACATCTAAGGTCATGTCGATCTGAGCTTTATTCACGGCTTCAGCACTTGTTGGAGCAATAAACGGTTTTAATGTGCCAAAAGCCAAGGAATGAAGAAGGACTCGGACGGTTTTGACTTGGCCCTTACTCAATTGTGTCTGTATTGATTCAACGACTTCTTTTCGTTTCTCAGCATCTGCCGCGTTCACATTCCAAAATATGGCTTCACGCCCAAGCTTTTTAATCTCTCCAACAATTCGTTCCGCATTCGGAAGTGTTGATTTTCGATCAAGGTGGACGCCAAAAATATTCATACCCAACCCTGCCAATTCCAAGCCCACCGCCTCGCCAAATCCGCTCGACGCTCCTAGAATTAAGGCCCATTCTCCTTCTAACGGTCGATCAGATGTTGCCATCATTTCCCCTCTCTTCACTTTTCAAATATTGAATCATATTTTTTCCGTGTAGCTGCATGCCCAGTCACGAATATTTACCAGCGAACGACTCCAGACGCCCAGGTCAGCCCAGCGCCAAAGGCGGCTAGAACTATCAAACTTCCCGGTCGAATTTGTCCAGCCCTGACCGCTTCGTCCAACGCCAAGGGAATAGATGCCGCAGAAGTATTTCCAAATCGATCTAAATTAAGGACGACCTTCTCCATTGATAAGCCGAGGCGTTGCCCCACGGCTTTGAGTATTCTGATATTGGCCTGATGAGGCACTAAATAATCGATATCGTCCATGGTGAGGTTATGAGGAGCCAAGGCCTCACGAACGGCTTCTTCCATGGTTTTTACCGCGATTTTAAATGTTTCATTGCCTCGCATTTTGACGTACTGCAATCGCTCAGCCAGCATGGATTCCGAGGCTGGGAAAGACGATCCACCTCCTGGCACACAGATGAGATCCGACAATCGGCCATCGGCATGTAGATGAACCGATAATAACCCTCGATCTTCCTCCTCTGTTCGTCCTACGACTACGGCTCCCGCTCCATCGCCAAACAGCACACAGGTATTGCGATCCGTCCAATCCGTGACTGATGACATCACCTCTGAGGCAATCACCAATACATGGCGATATTGACCAGATCGAATGAACGCATCTGCCGCGGACAAGGCATAGACAAAGCCACAACAGGCCGCTGAAATATCGAAGGCCGCCGCACGAGAAGCACCGAGTCTGTATTGAATAAGGGAGGCCGTGGAAGGAAGGGGCGAATCCCCTGTACACGTGGCAACAATAATGAGGTCCACATCGGCCGACTGAATATTTGCCGCAGCCAACGCTTGCTGGGCCGCCCGAATACCTAAATCAGAACAGGCTTCACCTGGGGCAACTTTTCGGCGTTCTCTGATCCCCGTGCGTTCCACGATCCAGGAATCTGAAGTATCCACCAACTGTTCAAGGTCAGCATTCGTCAGCACCTGCTTTGGAACATAGGAGCCTGTCCCTAGAATGTGACTTCTCATGACTTAAGCCGTCTGAGGACCTGTGGTCGCGGGCTGGGTTAAACTTCCCTCAATATCACGCTGAATGAGATCGATGAGTCGGCCTTTGGCTAAGGCCTCTGCGCGGATGATAGCATTTTTGATAGCTTTGGCCGATGACCGACCATGACAAATCATGCTAATGCCATTCACACCCAACAAGGGGGCACCGCCAAATTCCGCATAATCGGTTCGTCTCCTCAAACGCATCAATGGCCCGGTGATAAATAGGAACGAAAGACGCCCCAACCGAGAAGCCATCACCTCCCGCATCAACATTTTTTTCATGGCATCCGCGAGGCCTTCGGAAATTTTTAAGGAGACATTACCGAGAAATCCATCACAAACAATCACATCTGCATTGCCGCTAAACACCTCACGGCCTTCAATATTTCCTATAAAATTAAGAGGACTCTCTCGAAGTAAACGAAAAGTCTCCTTCGTCATATCATTGCCTTTAGAGTCTTCTTCTCCAATGCTCAATAATCCCACACGAGGGTTAGGCTTGTTGAGCAGATGCTTCCCATATTCGTGACCCATGATCCCAAACTGGTAAAGCTGGCTGGCGGTACAGTCCACCGTGGCTCCGACATCCAACATGACAGAGGTTCCTTGCAAAGTTGGCAAGGTTGCACAAATGGCAGGTCGTTCGACTCCCTTGATCATACCCAACAGGAAAAAAGCAGAGACCATAGTGGCTCCAGTATTTCCTGCGCTGACGACGGCATCAGCCTCACCGGATTTGACCAGATTTGTGGCAACCCAGATAGAAGAGTCGCGTTTCTTCCTAGCCACCTGGGCCGGCGACTCATGCATGTCAACCGTTTGCGTGGCGTGCTGAATGGTTAATCGTGAATCAGTCCCACGGACACGATCAAGCTCAGCTCGAATTAGGTCTTCTTGGCCCACTAAGACCAACTCAACATCGAGCTCTTTGAGGGCCTGAATCGACCCCTCAACGATGAGACCCAGACCATGATCCCCGCCCATGGCATCAATTGCAATTTTCATGAATCTTGAGTGATGACCCTATTTCAGGGTTGAGGGAGGAAGGTCTCAGCCCTCTTCGACGGCAATGATGGCTACTTTTTTGTAGTAACCACAAGAAAGGCAGGTGCGATGGGGTAGCATCTTTTCATGACACTGAGGACAAATAGAAAAACTCGGTGCAACAAGTTTTTGATGACTCCGTCGTTTATCCCGCCTCGCCTTTGAATGTCTGTGTTTCGGATTCGGCATAGTATTCCCTCAAATCATCGAATGTCTATTTTTGCTTTTCTCAAAACCCTTAAATTCAGCAACTATCCTTCTAATTTTTCTGATGGATTCAGCTTATCCCTCAATGCAGCAAAAGGAGTCTTCCCTGTTTGAATTTCACAACCACATTGCCGGTGATTGAGATTTTGACCGCAGGCCAGACAAAGCCCTTGACATTGCTCTGAACACAGCGGCTGAATTGGAAGAGACAAAATCAACTGTTCCCGAAGCATATCAGCCAAATTCATGCGATCATTCAGTATCGGAAAACAGTCAACCTCCTCACCGTCGCCTTCATCGTCTTCTTTTGAATCTTTAGATTGCTCTTTGGCTGCGATGACCTCTTGCCCTACATAGTAGGCCACCACTGGAATATTAAGAATACTTTCAAATCCCTCAAGGCACCGAACGCATTCTTGAATCAGGGTTCCATGAAAATCGCCATCCACCCAAGCTTCATTCTCAACTGCGTGGATTTTTGCCTTAAATTCAAACGCCTCTTTAAACTCAGGATCTCCTTTTCCAAGCTCTAAATCAAGGCGAGTCACTTCACTCACATAATCAAGCCCGTCTGCAGGAATCTCGTAGAGGCTAATTTCAAGCGAGGCCATAATATCGCTCCACCCGCTATTCAATTTCAACAATTTTCCACTTACCTTGCGATGCATGAAGCTCAAGAACGACTCAATAACTCCAGATCATGAAATTGATGCCCCCGCATTTTACTAAAGCGTCTACCGTTCTTCAGCAAAGGCCAATAGGGCAATGCTTCTAGCGCGCTTAATCGCCACAGTGAGCTTACGTTGATGCCGCATGCAATTTCCTGAAGTTCGTCGTGGAATAATTCGACCACGCTCTGTCAAAAAATTTCTCAGTAATGGCGCATCTTTGAAATCAAGAGGGACTTGTTCGGTACAAAACCGACACACCCGGCGCCGTTGAAACAACCTGCCTCGCTCCACGTTTCGTTCTCCATCCATCATAAAAAATACATCCTTACTAGGAAATTATGCGTATTCGCCACTTTCGTAGGAATGATCAGCTTGATTCTCGTCTTCAGCTCCACCCATGTCTTGGCTTGAGCCCTGCTTTTTGGGAAGAAACGTTACAGACTGGGCGATGACTTCATGCTTACTTCGACGTTGGCCATCATCAGTTTCCCATCGACGCTGCTGGAGCCGACCATCGATTATGGCCCCATCTCCCTTATTAAGATACTGCCCGCAATGCTCGGCCTGCTTGCCAAATACCACGATATCGATGTAGCAGACTTCCTCTTTTGCTTCGTCAGCTTGTTTAAATTTTCGATTAACGGCTAAACCAAAATTAGCAACTGGTGTTCCACTGGGGGTGTATCGAAGTTCAGGATTTCTGGTCAAATTGCCAATCAGAATAACTTTATTAAACGCGACCACTATCGGACTCCACCAATTCGGCCTCTTGCTCTTTTTTTAGTTCTGGTTCTGGTTCTGGTTCCGGTTCCTTTAGATCATCTTCATCGACCTTGACGGTAAGAAATTTCAAAACAGAGTCTTCTAAGCGATAGAGTCTTTCTAATTCACTGACAACATTTCCACTAGCTTCAAATTGGAGGAGGGTAAAAAACCCACGCCGATCATGCTTAATCTCATAAGCCAACTTCTTCTTTCCCCAATTCTCTGCCTTAATGACAGAACCCCCAAGTTTCTCCAGGGCCCCTTTCATTTTTTCTTGTACCCCCGCCGCCTCTTCCTCTGGCAACGACGACCGCAAAATAAAAATCGACTCATAAAACGCCATGTATCACCCTCATTTTCCTACAAAGACTCAAAGCCCGACCATTACCGTATACGGTTTCCCCACAAGGGAAAACAAACTATCATAGCTCAGAAAGTACTGTCAAACCATAGTTTGATACCTGATTGGACACATAAGTTCGGTACATAATAAATAATTTCCGAACCTTATGTTTTGCCTGGTCGAAACACCAAACTATGCCGCATAAACAAAAAAACAATCCTACTCTTTGACGCGTTGATTAAATTGATTCATGGCTTCGGCTGGACCATCAACCACCAAGCACCGCAATGCTTCAACCGATCGGTCAAGCATGGCATTTATTGGTGATAACTCCGAATCGTCGAATGAAGCCAGCACGTAATCGGCCGTTTCCTGATTAGGCATTGGACGCCCCACCCCTAGCTTCAGCCGATAAAACCCATCGGCCTCCAAAGCCTGAATGATCGAGAGTAATCCATTGTGGCCACCAGTCCCACCGCCAAATTTTACCCGCATCCGGCCAATCGGCAAATCTAAGTCGTCATGGACGACAATGAGATGCTCCGGTGAAACACCAAATTCACTTAATAGCGGCTTCACCACCTCGCCACTAAGGTTCATCCAGGACAACGGCAACACCAAAGCTACATGGGCATTGCCTACCTGACCCTGCCCTACATGACCTAGGGAGGAAGTCACCAAATTGATTGCCCATTTGGAGGCAGCACGGGCCACAGCATTCCAGCCGATATTGTGCCTGGTGACAGAATATTTGGAACCAGGGTTTCCCAGACCAACAAGGACGTACAAAAGCTATTTTTTCGCTTCAGTGGATTTCCCTGAAGCCGCGTCAGCCTTAGCTTTATCTCCACTAGCAACCTCTGCTGAAACAGGAGCAACGCCTCCGCCTTCGCCCGTCAACATCGCGGCCAATTTCGCATCGGAAATTTGCGCCGTCACGTTCACCACCATTCCATGAGGGTCGTCTAGGATTTTTATGCCCTCGCCTGGTTGCACATCTCGCACATGAACGCCCTGTCCCAGGCCTAATTCTGAGGCATCAATATCAATTTGATCCGGCATCGCACCAGGCAAACATTCAATATGCAATTCTCGCATAAGATGATGCATGACACCTTTATCAACTTTCACTCCAACCGGGATACTGCCCGTAATATGGACTTGGACTTTTACGCGGATGGGTTTATTCATATCGACTTCAAGCAAATCCACATGCAGTAAAGAAGACGTAATAGGATCAAGCTGGTAATCCTGGATCACAGCCGTCTTCTGAGATTCCTGCTCTCCGTCCAAGATGCGAAGTGAAATTAACCCGGTACTGCCCGCTTGAGCCATGAGTATTTTACGAATCGCTGCCGGATCCATTTCCAGCATATGCGACTCCCCACGACCATACATGACCCCTGGAATTCTTCCATTCATGCGGATCTGGCGGGCGACACCCTTTCCCGACTCTTTTCGTGCTACAGCTTCAGTCACAAACTTCATACGATTCCCTCACGCGTAAATATAAACTCTTCACCCTCAAAGGGGTGATGCTTCGATAATCATTAGGAAGTACCGACCTGCACTAGGTCGAGACACGAACCTTCTATTCTACAGAAGTATACGCGGAATAAAAAGGGAAATTATTCGAATAAGGAAGTTACGGACTGTTCTTGATGGATGCGTTGAATGGCCTCCGCCAAAAGTGGCGCGACCGAGATGACATGAATTTTTGGACATTGCCGGTCTTTTCCCTTAATGGGGATGGAATTCGTGGCCACCACCTGAGTGAGACAGGAATTCTCAATTCGTTCGATAGCCGGCCCGGAAAGAACAGGATGTGTACACACCGCTCGGACACTCGAGGCTCCATTGTCAGCGCAAGTCTTGGCAGTTTCAACAATGGTCCCCGCCGTGTCAATCATGTCATCCAGAAGCAAGACGTGGCGATCTTTCACATCCCCAATAATATTCATCACCTTTGCTTGATTGGGCCCTTCACGTCGTTTATCAATGATGGCCAAATTGGCTTCTAACCGTTTGGCAAATCCTCGCGCTCGCTCCACCCCACCAGCATCGGGCGACACCACAACCAAATCTCCAAACTCACCTTTTTTGACATAATCTAACAACACCGGTCTCGCATATAAATGATCAACCGGTATATTGAAAAACCCTTGAATAGGGCCTGCATGCAGATCCATGGTCAATACCCGATGGGCTCCTGCCACCGTAATCAAGTCTGCCATCAGTTTTGCGCTAATAGGCACACGAGGCTGGTCTTTCCGATCCTGACGAGCATAGCCAAAATATGGAATCACCGCAGTTATCCGAAAAGCGGATGACCGTTTCAGCGCATCGAGCATAATCAATAATTCCATGACTGAGGTGTTGACTGGATCGCAACAGGATTGGATCACAAAAACATCGCAGCCTCGAACATTCTCCTCAATCTTGACCCGTGTCTCCCCATCACTAAAAGTAGAAACCGTGGCTTTTGCCAAAGGAATGTTTTGATTGAGACAAATTTCTTCGGCAAGTGCCAAATTGGCATTACCAGAAAATATTTTTAATGCAGGCACCATAAGAATAACCTAGAAAACCATGAAATTGTGGGGGCAAAAGTAAAGATAGCTTCTCGGGAGAATTTCTCGGAGTATTTAGGGAATCCTTCGAACTTTGTCAACCAAATAGAACTTGGGTGGCGTTGGCAAGTTGCTGTAACACTTCGCCTGCGGCCTTAAGACTCATCAAAGAGCCCACATTTTTTGACAGGCACTACAAACACACGCCACTGAGATGAAGCACCCAAAGTCGATTCTGCTAGCCGAGCCTTTGATTCATTGGAAAATATTCCAAACATGGTGGCCCCACTCCCAGACACCAACGCGGCTTCGGCCCCAGCCTGAAGAAGAACCGATTTCAGGTGAGCCAGCTCTGGATAATCTTCCAATAAAACATTTTCAAAATCATTTTGAATATAGGGCATCACATCATCCCAGGACACGGAATTGGGCCCAGTAAAATCATAGTGCCACGAATCTGATTGAACGTCGGCCCCTCTTGCATCGTCCAGCCGTTGGTAGGCCAATTTGGTGTGAATAGGAAAGCCTGGATTGATCAAAACAATCCAACGATCTCCAGATAACGTGATCGGAGATATCTGTTCCCCCAGTCCTTGAATCACCGCAGTCGGCGAGGAGAAAAAGAAAGGTACATCACTACCAAGTCGCTGACCGAGGGGAATCATGTCGGCCAAAGACCAGCCACATTTCAATACGCGATTTAAACCCATAATCGTGGCGGCAGCATCGCTACTTCCGCCTCCCAAACCAGCAGCGACAGGAATTTGTTTTCGCAAAAAAATTTCCACCCCGACAGCAGCCCCGGCTTTTTGCAACGCAAGATCAGCAGCTCGATACACAAGGTTGTCAGTGGGATCCGTCATAGACAGCCCTTCACATTCAAACCGAATCCCTGAGAACGACGAATCGACGCGGATTGTCAATTCGTCCGTCAAATCCACCATCTGCATGAGCGACCACAGGTTGTGATACCCATTAGGCAAACGATTCCCAACGCGAAGAATAAGGTTCACTTTGGCTGGGGGATAGAGACAAATCTGTTGTTGGATAAGGGTCACATGAAGACTTTCAACATGCCTAGATTAAGACTATCCGACGACCGACGCCATATTAAAAATCGGAAGATACATGGCCACGACAATAAAACCAATGCCGATTCCCAAGACCACGATAATGAGAGGTTCAATCAAAGCCGTCAATGACAGAATATCCCGATTCACTTCTTGCTCATACAAATCAGCGACTTTTTCTAGTGTGGTATCCAATGAACCGGTGGATTCGCCAACCCGCACCATTTCCGTGACAAAGGGCGGAAGCACGCCACTGGCCTGCAAGGGATCAGCCAGAGAATGGCCTTCACCAACGCTTCGTTGGGCATCACGGAGCGCATGTTCTAACCGACGTAATCCAGACGTACGACCCGCAAGAGTCAAACCCTCCATGATGGGCACACCACTTCTCAACAATCCGCTTAACGTGCGAGAAAAATGGACCACTGCGGTTTTAATCAACACTGTCCCCATCAACGGGACCTTCAACAACAGTTGTTCCCGATAGGCTTGGCCTGTGTCTGTGCTGAGGATTTGCTTCAATACATATCCACCGCCCAACCCCAGGCCAAGCAAAATGAGAAAATGGGAATTCATGAACGCACTCGCCTGAAGAACTACCGCCGTTGGCCACGGCAAGGCATCGCCGAAGTCAGTGAAGAGTGGCCCAAACATGGGAATCACCCACATCACAAGAACGGCAAGCACAGAAATCGCTATCGCCAACACGACCAAGGGATACACCAGCGCGGCTCGAACTTGCGACATAAGCTTCAAGCGCTTTTCCAAAGAATCGGCAAGACGCTGAAGAGTGATATCGAGCATCCCACTCGTCTCACCCGCCTCAACCATTCCGACGTACCAAGATGAAAAGACGTGAGGGTGGGCTCGTAGCGACGCCCCCAGCGGATTGCCTGCTTTCACGCGTTGAACCACATCGTGAAGAATGTCACGCAAGGTCAGATCCGAACTATGCTGAGCTAACGTCGTTAGCCCTTGAAGCAATGGAACGCCCGCCTTGACCAAGGTGGCAAATTGCAAGGTGAACACCACCAACTCACGAATGTGCACGCTCCGCCGCCAAGAAGAAAAAATATTGAGGGAAATCGGATCCGGCTTCTCACGAATAGACGTCGCCAGAATTTCTTGCTTTCGCAAGAGACGCGCAGCATCCCGAGAATCAATTGCTGTAATTTCTCCACGATGCCGCCGCCCCCGACGGGACTGCCCATGATACACGAAGACCGGCATAGCAACGCTCCTAACTTGATGTTGGCTCGTATTTCGAAAAAATCGTATCTCGCATCTCGTCAAGCGTATCTCGCAAAAAAAAGATAAACGAAATGCTGAGTTTTCGTCACAAGATACGAGATACGAAGGACGAGATACGGTTTTTTCTATTCTCGCAATCTCGCATCAGTCCGTTGAATCATCTGCCGTAATTCATCCGGCATACTTGAATATCCAAGTGCGGCTGAAGCGGAAATCAGCCGTCGTCGGTAAAGATCCACCAGCGCTTGATTCATCGTCTGCATGCCATGCTTGGCTTGGCCGGTTTGCATGATCGAATAAATTTGCCGAATTTTATCTTCCCGAATTAACCCTCGCACCGCCGTTGTCGGCATGAGGATTTCAAGAGCCAGGACACGACCAGCAGCCTTCTACCTTGGGAGCAAGACTTGTGCAATCACGCCTTCCAGAGTCATAGCCAAACGATACCGAATAAAGTGTTGTTGGTCAGGAGAAAAGCACTGCATCAACTCTTGTAACGCCAGCAAGCAGGATGATGTTTGCACCGCAAGCAAAACAAGTTTCCCCGATTCAGCTAAGGAAAGTGCGGCATCAATCGTCTCACGATTGGCATGTGCCTCAACCATAACCACATCAGAATCTTCTCTCATTGCAGCCTGCAACCCTGCGAAAAAATCCGGCACATCGACCCCCACCTCACGCTGCGACACCATGCCCTTTTTGTCGGAATGGAGAAACTCAATCGGTTGCTCCAGGGTTAGCATATGTGCCCGACGTTCGCCATTGAGTTTATCGAGAAACGCGGCGAGGGTTGTGCTTTTCCCACTTCCCGCAGGCCCCGCAACGATCACGAGACCTTGAGAGACTTTTGTCAAATCACCGAACATCTGAGGGAACCCAAGAGCCTTCAGGGAAGGAATATGGAGTGGGATAAAACGAATCACGAGCGCAGGCAATCCACCCTGAGAATACAGATGACAACGAAATCTTCCGAGCGACTCAATGTGCAAAGTAAAATCTATTGGAGGCGGCCCAGCTACCGAACGATACACAAAAGAACTCGGCACCCCAGAGCTGGCTTCCTTCACCAAACCTTCAAGATCGACAACCGACAAGGCCAGCCCATCAAGAGGCAATAAGCTCCCATCAATACGAACTCGTGGAACACGATTCGCCACCAGATGCAAATCCGACCCTCCACGTTCCACCATCGCGGAGAGGTATGTCCGAAGATCGCTCATTGTCGTAAACGTTTTCCTTTGAGGGATTTATTAAGAAAAGTTGCCTTACGCAAGACTTGAGACGCTCACCACCTCATCAATGGTCGTCAACCCCGCTTTTATTTTCTTTAACCCGCTTTGACGCAAAGAGGTGACCCCCTCTTGCTGGGACTGCTGACGAAGAACCTCAGAAGACGCTCGCTGCAAAATGAGTGACTGGAGAGCATTGGAGACAGGCAAGACCTCGAATAATCCAAGACGACCACGATATCCGGTGCCATGGCAAACGGAACATCCTTGCCCACGAACAGGAACAACGTCGCCCGCGTCTTCTTTGGAAAACCCTATCTTCACCAGTTGGTCAAACGGAATGGGATCGGGCTTCTGGCAAGACGCACACACTCGACGCACCAAACGTTGAGCCACAATCAATCGTAGTGACGACGCCACCATAAACGGCTCCAGCCCCATGTCCAACAGACGCATCACCGTTCGAATCGCATCGCCCGTATGAAGCGTGGAGAGCACGCGATGCCCCGTCAACGCAGCCTTCACTGCGATCTGCGCCGTCTCCCAATCTCGGATTTCCCCCACCATCATGATGTCAGGATCTTGCCGAAGAAACGCCCGCAGGACCGTCGCAAAGGTCAGGCCAATCTCCTCCTTAATGGGAACCTGGGTGATGCCGGTAAAATGATATTCTATCGGATCTTCGGCGGTCACGATATTGACATCGGGGGTGTTCAGTACCTGCAAGGCGGAATACAAGGTCGTAGTTTTACCACTGCCCGTGGGGCCAGTGACAAGAATCATCCCATCGGGCTGCTCTAACGCAACAAGGAAAGTCGCAAGGTCAGTACCATCCATCCCTAAGGCTGGGAGATCCAACGTCAGCCCTGATCGATTCAACAATCGCAACACCGCTGTTTCACCGTGCAAGCTTGGCAGAATCGACAACCGCACATCCAACGACTGTTGTTGGTCCAACGCAAAACTCAACCGTCCATCTTGGGGAAGCCGCCGCTCGGTGATATCAAGCTTCGCCAAAATCTTCAGTCGCGAAATCACGGCGTTTCGGAGACGAACGGGATAGGTCATCTGCGTCCGTAACACCCCATCCAACCGAAATCGAACGCGAACCGAAACTTCCAAGGGTTCGAAATGAATATCACTGGCACCAACACGAGCGGCACTCGTCACGATGGTATTGACCAAATCAACAATGGGGGAATCATCCTGGGCGTTGGCCTCACCATGTTGGAGAGATTGACTATCCAGCAAACTGAAAGAGGCACGCTCCAACAACGCGGTCATACTTGAGTAATTCAGCGAAGAATCATGTTCTGATGTTTCATCATCGTGAAGCAGGTGATCGCCAGATCCATTTTCCTGAGGGTAAGATTCGCCCTTTGCCTGCGAGTCAGAAGGCAAAGCTGCCAAGCCTTGTTCCGCAGACAACGTTCCAAATAACGAGTGAATCCGATTCAACACCTCGGACTCAGGCGCCACCATGGGAACAATCGAACAGTCAGTGCGAAATCGTAAATCATCAAGCAAACGAACATCGCCAGGATTGACCATGGCCACCGTCAACCGAGTGCCAATTTTTTTGATGGGGACAATGCCATGCTGCTTCGCCCATTCATAAGACACGAATTGCGCTAAGGTAGGATCACGAGGTGTAGGAGGATCTTGCAGAACAGGCAACCCGTACTGTTGCCCAAGAAAGGAGACAAGGGTCTGTTCAGAAATAGCACCCTGTTCAATGAGGATGGTGCCGAGCCGGGCCTGAGTGTCGCGTTGAACGTGAAGCGCAGCTTGCAACTGCGCATCGGATATACATCCGGCTTCGAGTAACAACTGTCCCATCCGTTCGCGAACCATACGACATCGACCTGAGAATCATGTGAGAATTAGGCATCCTCGTTTGAGGAATTCATGTTCATCACGCCACGCATAATATAATGAAGCCCTGAGGCTACCGTGAGAATACTCATCGTATACAACAACGGGTCCAACTGCACAGGATTAAGCTGGCGGGAGAAAAAGACCAAGACCAAAATAATGTAGGACAACTGAAACAAGGTCGTGGCTTTGCCCAACACCGAGGGAGCCGCATCGATGACCGTATCCGTCAAGCGCGCCAGCAACGTACCCGTGAGTAAAATCGCATCACGACTGACCACGGCAATGACACTCCATGCTGGCACCATATCCACCAAAGAAAACGTGATAAACATGGTCATCAGTAAGAGCTTATCGGCAAGCGGATCGAGGTAGGCACCGAATTCAGTTTTTTGATTGGCCAGGCGCGCAATGCTGCCATCCAGCGCATCGGTTAACGCTGCAAACAGCAACGTCCACAGAGCATAGTCAAAATGGCCATAGACCAAAAACCCGACGATTACGGGAATCAACAAAATCCGCAAAATCGTCAGCGCATTGGGGATGGTCAGGGGAATCCCAGCCGCCATCGAAAACCGAGCAGCCATCGCATCCGAACTTGGGTTTTGCTTGTCCATACAGAATCCCCCCTTACTCCTTAGGCCCAGCCTAAGTACCGAGGTCCTGGAAGTCAACTGAACAACCGGGCTCAAAGGAACTTTTATTTGGTACATTTTAGGATGGAGCAGGTCAAATTCAAAAAAACCCTCATAAAACCAACAAGATTTAGCATTTCTCCTATCTGAAAATCTAGGAAAGAAAAGGGTTGGAAATGGTAAATGCAAAACCTCAAAATATGGTTCTCAGAGGCAGAGGCTTTTTTCCATCCGTCATAATACTGACTTGGATCTTGTAAGCACCTTTACGATAGCCCCAGCAACAATCATCGCGTGGTGCTCTCGGGCGTGGCCAATGGGGTGATCATTGCCGATGCCGTGGCCGTTGTGCCGGATGATGCGCTGCCCAATACCGCCACCTGGGAACCCACCATTGTAACGAGTGGCGACTATGAAGTGCATGGCAAATGGCCCGCGCATGCCAATCATCCCTCTTTCCTGCACACCAATTGATCCCTGGGCATAGAGCACATTAGAAAAACTTTAAATTTATGAAGTCAAGCCTTTGCCCCTGACCTCTGGGGAAACACCGTTTTCACATTTTCCTCCAAATAAAAAAGCCAGCCGACGCATCAGGAAACGGTGTCCTGACTGTTCGGCTGGCTTGAACTTTCGCTAACTTCAGACAGCTGGCAACCAGCTGTCCTAACAAACCATGTATGTCGTTGATCGAATCTTAGGAAGCTTGGCCTCGGGTGAAGAACAGGCCTCGGTTCACGTCTCCCATGCTGATCATGCCGACGAGTTTTCCGTTTTCTTCAACTGGAATTCGTCGGAAGTGTTTGAGGCCCATGTATGATGCCGCTTGAAGAACTGGGTCGTTAGGAGACACCGTCAAGGGATTCTTCGTCATAATATCCCCAGCAGTTTTGCCCATGACTTCCAGATAGCCTTCTTCCATTTCTTCAAAATCTCGACTATGCACATTGTCGTGAATGTAATCACCGTAATTAGGATATAAAGGAATCATGACGTCGCGAACGGCCACCAGGCCCAACAACTTTCCTTCATCATCAACGACAGGGATCGCCCCACAATGTCTGCTCAGCATTTTTCCCACTACCGACCGTGCGGTATCCGTAAATTTGGCGGTCACAACGCCGGTAGACATGACATCTCGTACAACCATGCGGCCCTCCTTTTCGCTCTGGCCCTTACTTTACTGGCCACCGAAATTATATTGATTCTTCATTCGCGGGCTAGGATAACAAGACCCTAACCCCAGAGCAACAGCCAAGAGCCTGACTGGAGATGTAGAAAAAGTCCCTGAAGTTGAATTTAGAACAGGTTGGAATTGATCCACATGTGGACGAGGATGCTGGCGGCATAGCCGAGAGCGATGGCAGGGGTCCATTTGAGGTGACTGAAAAAGGTGTATTTGCCTCGGGCTTGACCCATGAGCGCCACGCCTGCGGCTGATCCAATGGACAGCAAGCTGCCGCCGACTCCGGCGGTGAGCGTCACCAGCAGCCATTGCCCCTGTGACATGTCAGGATTCATCGTGATCACGGCAAACATCACAGGAATGTTATCGACGATCGCGGAAAGAAGGCCCACCGTGACATTCGCAAAGGTCGGGCCCCAATCGATATACATCACTTGGGCGGCTAATGCGAGATAGCCGAGAAATCCCAAACCTCCAACGCACAAAACCACTCCATAAAAAAAGAGCAAGGTATCCCATTCCGCACGGGCGACATTTTGAAAAACATCGAACGGCACGACATCTCCCACGGATTGCTTTGATTTTTCTTCACTCCAAGTCCCAGGCTCGGCATACCGATTATGTGTTTTCTTGAGATAAAACCCAAAAAACTTGAGGTAGGCTAAGCCCGTCATCATGCCCAGCATGGGAGGCAAGTGAAGAAAGTTATGAAAACTGACGGCGGTACAAATCGTGAAAAAGAACAGGAGCATAATGATGGGTGCGCCTCGCTTCATCTCGACAACTTCATTTGATGGCGCAGGAGAAACTTGCGGTACAGCAAAGTGCATGATCGCTGCCGGAATCACGTAGTTGACGACTGAAGGCACAAATAACAAGAAAAAGGTGAAGAAATCTACGATCCCTTTTTGCCAGACCATCAACGTCGTGATATCGCCAAAGGGACTGAAGGCCCCACCAGCATTCGCCGCCACCACAATATTGATACAGGATAAACTGACGAACCGAGGATTGTCCGATCCCACCGCAAGCACCACGGCACACATGAGTAACGCGGTCGTAAGATTGTCCGCCACTGGGGAAATGAAAAAGGCCAAGGTTCCGGTGATCCAAAACAATTGTCGATAGCTAAACCCTTTCCGTACGAGCCAAGACCGGAGGCTTTCAAAGACCATCCGTTCTTCCATGGCGTTGATGTAGGTCATGGCGACCAGCAGGAACAACATCAACTCGGCATATTCCAAAATATTGTGACGGACTGCTTGTTCGACGGCATGAGGATCACTGCCAGGATAGGCCATGGCCACGAGCACCCAAATAATCCCCGATGCTAAAATGACGGGTTTGGATTTTCGCAGGTGCGTAAATTCCTCGGCCATGACTAACGCATAGGCCAACACAAAAATTCCGACCGCTAAATAGCCAACCGCTGAATTGGTGAGGTCAAGATGGGGGGCAGCACCTTCGGAGGCCCACACCAAGCTGGGCAAGCCGAGAAGAATCGCAAGCGTTCCCAGCCAAGATATTTTTGTACATGCAGTATCGTTCAACACCCGCCTCCCATTAAAAAAATGCGGCCCAGACCATAACAAAGACCAAAATAGTTCCTCAACACAACGAGTAATCTTTCATAAGGGATTGATTGCAAAATTTGGAAAGGGATTTTTTGCAAACGGCTGGTTTCGGCTTCACTCCAGCGGCACTTCAATCACGAGTCCGCCCATGACGTCGTTTAACTTAAAATCACGTTTTGGAGATTCGGTATGGGCATTATGGCAAGACACGCAAGCGCGGCTGACCGCTCGATCAGGGTAGATGGCCTGAAAATAGCGCTTGGTGTTCGTCGTGACTTCGCCTTCCACCACTTCGCCATATTTCACCACTTGGTCTAACATTTTTTGCTCTTGGTCAGAGACCGGGGCATTCCCTGCATTGAGAGGCCACGGACTGATCAGCCGATATCGAATCGGTGCATCCCGAACATGAAGACTTCGTGATGCTTCACGAAGAAACTGCACGGGCAATGGCAGGGTTTTTTCCTTCACCCAATCCTCGGAAGCCGTGACAATCAACATGGCTTCCATTCGTTCCACGATATGCTGCGTGTAAAAGGTTCGATCGGCTTCAATCACCGCATGAAGATAGTCCGCAGCCGTTCGAGCCGGGATGTGCTTCTCCGGGGAAACTTGAGTGCCAATCCCCCACCCTAATCCGATCCCGACTATCAGCATGAAACCCAAAAGGGCCATTGCTTTCATGTCCATGGTGATTGGGTGGCGCTCCTCGTCAAACTGAACATCCCCTAAGACTCCAGGTGGTCATTAGTTGGTACGCAGCGGCCATCATACCTGAACAGGATCGGGCCTACCAGAGGTGAACTAATTCCCAAGACTGCACCAGAGGGCGCAGTCTCGTCATGTGCCATTCATTCCTTTATGACATCCACAAGTACTATCCCCGAATTTGACACTCTTGTGAGGCAGACCTAGGATACCGCCAAGGTATTCACCATGCGAATTTTTCGACGATTCAACAATCTCCCTATCGAGAAAAAGCTTCTTCTCGTTTCCTTTATTCCCATCCTGGCAATTGGGCTACTTAGCATCGTCACGTTTAATAGCGTGCAGACGTTTTCTGAGGATGAAGATCGCCTCAATAAGGTCTATCACGTACAAACCACGGCTGCTGAATATATGCGTCTCATTGTTGATTTAGAAACGGGCTTCCGTGGATTTGTCCTCACGCTTCAACCCAAGTTTCTTAAGCCCTACCATGCCGCGAAACAACGGGTACTCCAAGTTGGCCAAGCGTTGGCTCAAATGGTGAAGCCTGACCTCGACCAACATGCGGAAATCATCAAAACCCAATCCCTCGTGCAAGCCCTCATGGAAGATAAGGACCGATTAATTGAACGAGCCACGCAAGGACACCCCGAGGAAGCGGTGCAATACATTGAGGCTGGTGCCGGACGGCAGGTGATGCTCGCGATTCGTGAAGACATCGCCAACTTTGATCGCCGTGAAGTTGAAATCCTTCGAGAGACCTTGGAGCGAACCTCCAATGACCGTGGCTACCTACTAAGCGTGATCATCGGGGGAGGCTCCCTCGCGCTCATTCCCATGGTACTGGTCCTGCGATTGCTCGCCCAGTCGATTGCCGGGCCTTTGGTCAACCTCGCTAAGACCGTTGAGAATCGCCCAGGGGGAACCATTCCCGAGGTTCAAATTTTAGACCGAGGTGATGAAATTGGTGATTTGACACGCGCCATGTATGGGATGAGTCAGCAAATTCGAGAATATATTACGCAGATTCAAACATCAGAAGCTGAACTTCGCACATTGAATATTGATCTCTCCACATCAGAATCAAAGTATCGCGGGATCGTCGACCATGCACCATTTGGGATTTTTACCGCTAAACAAGGAGAAATCATTTTTTCCAATCGCCATAATTGGGTGCTGGCAGGACGCAGGACCGATGACACACCAAGCCCGGGAGAAATCTGGGACGCCATCCATCCCGATGATCGGGAACACGTCTTCCAGGCATTCTCCAACGCTTCGGCGCAATACATTCCATTTGAAAGCGTCTTTCGATTTCTCCATCCTAACGGCACGGTCCATAACATTTTAAGCCGCGCCATTCCCATTCAGGATGCCGAAGGGCATGAACTCCTCTATCAGGGATTCAATGTCGACATTACCGCATTAGAGCAAATGCGCGAAAAGCTCAATCGTTCAGAAAAGCTGGCCACACTCGGTCAGGTCGCGGCAGGCATTGCCCATGAAATTCGAAATCCGTTGGTGGGCATCGGGTCCACCACGTCATTACTCATGGAAGACTTTTCGCCACAGTCCCCCCAACACGAGGACCTGTCCACCATATTAAAGGAAACCCGACGCCTGGATCGAATCGTCAACCAAATCGTCGAATATGCTCGACCACGCGAACTCATCCCTACGGCCTTTGACATGCCGGCACTGGTGAAAGAAACGATGGAGCTGATCGACACCTCCATTGAAAAGAAACAGATTCAGTGCTCTGTGACTGGTGAACCAACACTTCCAGTTCTCGAAGCCGATCGTGACCAAATGAAACAAATCTTGCTTAATGCCTTTCAAAATGCCATAGATGCCCTCCCTCCCAAAGGCGAACTCCATGTCGAGGTAAAAGAAGAAACGCGTGGAGGCATGAAAGGCATAGTCACGAGAATCCAGGATAATGGGAAAGGCATTCCGGCCAGTGATCTCATGAAAATATTCGATCCATTTTTTACGTCTGGGAAAGAACGAGGGACCGGTCTTGGATTAGCTATCTGTAGAAATATTATTGAAGCCCATGGTGGGAATATCCACGCCACCAGCGAACTTGGTGTTGGGACCGTTCTCTCAATGTGGCTACCCCTCACCCTCCAACCTCAATCAGTCATGGTGTCCTAAATGTTAGTGGAGATTAACTCGTATTTTGTATTTCGTATCTCGTATCTCGTATCTCGCACAAAAGCGAAACGCGAACGAAGAAATACGGTTTTTTCTTTTCGAGATACGAACGACGAGATACGAACGACCTAAGATGCGTGCCACAATTTTTGTCACAGATGATGACGATGTCGTTCGAGCCTCTATCACCCGGAGGTTGGCTCGAAGTTCACACAAAATACGCGGCTTTGACTCAGGCGAAACCCTGCTTGAGGCCTTGGAGCATGATGTCCCGGATATTATTCTGCTTGATCTGAAAATGACTGGCATGAGTGGACTCGATACACTCAAACACATCCACCCCAAAGCACCGGAGGCCCTCGTCATTCTGCTTACCGCGTTTGGGACAGTAGAAGATGCCGTGGAAGCCATTAAACTCGGGGCCTATGACTTTCTGATCAAAAGCGTTGACCTCTCAGGCGTCATGCCGGTTATCCAGCGCGCAGTGGAATACCTCACCTTGCGTCGCCGAGTCTCATTTGAATCGCAAGATATTGCCAGTCGATTTGCGCTAGACAATCTCATTGCCCATAGCACCAGCATGCGAGGGCTGGTGGCCCAAATTCAGGAATTGACAACCAACAGTAAAACCACCGTGTTGCTGCAAGGAGAAACAGGAGCCGGGAAGGAGTATATTGCCCGCATCCTCCATCATAATGGTCCGCGCAAAGACCACCCGTTTGTTGGCGTCAATTGCACCGCCATTCCTCACGAATTATTTGAAAGCGAATTATTTGGCTATGAGCGTGGAGCATTTACCGGCGCGGCACAACGCAAACCAGGTTTGTGTGAACAAGCCGAAGGCGGAACCCTCTTTCTGGATGAAATCGGAGACCTCAACCCCTCCATGCAAGGGAAACTTCTACGCGTCCTGCAAGAACGGTCCTTTAAACGACTCGGCGGGCAAGAAGATATTGAGGTTGATTTTCGTCTGATTGCGGCAACCAATCGAGACTTGCGAAAAGAAGTGAAGCGAGGAAACTTTCGGGAAGATTTATTCTTTCGCCTCCATGTCGTATCCTTGGAACTCCCGTCGCTTCGCAATCGTGTAGAAGACATCTCGCCGTTAAGTCTTCATTTTCTGTGTCACCATAACACGGAAATCGGAAAAGGCATCACGGACATTGACCAGGATGCTCGAAATCGGCTTGAGCACTACCATTACCCTGGGAATATCCGCGAGCTAAGCAATATCATTGAGCGCGCGGTCATCTTTTGTCATGGCACCACCTTGACCATTGGCGATTTGCCTCGAGAGCTCCACGAGGAAACTAAAAAAATCATTTCAACCACCACGAAAACCGATGAATCCATTCTCCGATTGGAAATAGTCATGGGCCAACAATCGCTGGCAGATATCGAGACCGCCATCATTGAAGAAGTCATGCAATTGTGCGGACACAATAAAAGTCTTGCGGCTCAAAAACTGGGAATCACACGATTTGCACTCGATCGGCGATTAAAAAAGATTTCCGATGAATCAGAGGATTAATCAGAGCAAAACCTGGAGGATCCCACATCACGACACACAGGCTTAACCACAGAAAAATCTACTCACCCCTTTTGGTCATTCGGAAGATCATCAGGATGAGTAGAGCCCGCCTCATACGCGGCATGTTGGATCGCATCAAGCCGTAACGCATATCGATGCCCTGGCCGAATGAGAATAAGCACACCGAGGCCCTCCAGCACCTCCGCGACTTTTGGTTGCATGCCAGAGAAAAATAAATGCTGCTTATTGGCTTTGATCATCTGCAGCATATCTTCAATCGCTAACCCTGCGGTTCCATCAATTACCGGCACATCGGATAAATCCAGTACCACGCTTTGAAACGTGCGCAATTCTGGAAGGCGTTCCAAGCGCCGCACCATATTTTTCGCCGATCCAAAACTCATGGGGCCATCCACATGAATGAGCACAATCTTTCCTTTATTTCGATCCAAGACCGCTTGCTCAGCATTGGAGAGAGGGGCCTCTTCGGACGTTCCCGTAATCACCCGCAAGTTGGCTAATTCCAAATCCGCCATTTCTTTGACGAAGAGTAAACTCGCCATCACAATCCCCACCCCCACGGCCGTGATCAAATCCACCAACACGGTAATGAGAAACACCACAGCCATGATGACAACATCCGCACGGGGCGCTTGAAATACATGACGCAAAAATCGCCAATCAATAATGTCGAGACCGACCTTGAACAACAGCCCCGCCAGAACGGCAAGGGGAATTTGTTCGGCCAGTGGCCCCAGGCCCAACAGCACTCCCAATAACACCAGCGCCATAGTGACCCCGGAAATCGGCGTCCGGCCTCCCGTCTGAATATTGGCCACCGTTCGCATCGTCGCCCCGGCACCGGGTAATCCTCCAAATAAACCAGACACCATATTGCCAATTCCTTGCCCAATGAGTTCTCGATTTGAATCATGGTGGGTCCGTGTCATGTTGTCCGCGACTAAAGACGTCAGCAGGCTATCGATACTCCCAAGCAGGGCCAACACCATGGCACTTTCAATCACGAGCACCAGACCATCCATATGCAACGTGGGAACGATCGGGAAAGGAAACCCTCCCGGTACTTCACCAATGAGCGGAACGGATGGGAACAAGTAAAAGATCGCCAGTGAACCAACAATGAGAGCCAATAAAGGAGGGGGCACAATGTTGCCAATGACGGGTGGGGTGAAGTACACGATGGCAAGCGTAATCAATCCGGCAATCAGGGCTTGCACATTGGGAGCAGTGAGAAATTCAGGGATCGCGGTCAAATTAGGCAGGACACCGCCGCTCATGGCGGCATGCCCCATCAGTGGGCCCACTTGTAAAATCAGAATGATCCCACCGATCCCACTCATGAATCCTGAAATTACCGGATAGGGCACCAGCGCGATAAACCGTCCCACCCCGAAAAACCCCAACAAAATCTGAAGTCCCCCACCCAAAATGATAATGGTAAACACTAAGGCTGGCTCATCTCCCAATAGCGAGAAGAGTCCGGCAACCACCACAGTCATCGGACCGGTCGGGCCTGAAGCTTGCGCTGGAGTTCCTCCAAACAGCGCCGCGAAAAACCCTAAAAAAATAGCCCCATACAGACCAGCGATGGCACCCACTCCCGAAGCCACTCCAAACGCTAAGGCCAGTGGCAAGGCGACAACAGCTGCGACCACCCCGCCATAGATATCCCCACGAAGGTTGTTGAAGTGAAGACCATGAATAAGGGTCATAGGTTTATCATCAGAATTCAAGGGTGACATGAGAGGAAAGTAATGCGGAAAGATATTTTTCGGTTATCCTGCCTGGTGTTATTATAGCAGGGATCTTCATTTCGAGAACCAACGACAGTCATGATACAATTAGCCGCCAAAGTTGATGGTTTATCGCGAAGAGGGAAGGCAGAGGACATGCTATGAAATCGGATTCTCAACCAAATATTTATCAAGTTGCAGGAGTCGATAATCTAGACCGCGGGTTTAGTCGACAGGCCGACATGCGACAACACGATGGCTATTTCCAAGCCATCTTTCGATACGAGAAATTCCTGCTTGAAGCCGAAAGGCAACCCACCGAACCAGCCGCAATAGCCAACCTCGTCACCCAATTACATGAACGAGGGTATACCCAACTGCGTACTCGTCTTCACTTTCGAGGAGAACAATACTTAGGGAATCAAGAAATCTGGGATGAGCATAAAGACCCTGAATCACGAAACATTTTTCACCAAGTGTTAGCGTTCCTGGCACAATGGTGGCGCAATGCTCGGCGTGGATAGATCGTCAAGGTTGGGCAGAAGACAGCGCCTCGGCTTCCTTCTGTAAGGCCGCTTCTGCTTGTGTAAATGCTTGCCGCACATGGTCTATTTTTTCAGGAATGGCCTCCCACTGCGCTTGCCGCCCCAGTATTTCTAAATCCGAGCATTCTTCCCCAAGACGCATGGCACCAATATTTTTGGCACTGCCTTTTAAGGTATGCGCCGCCACCGTGAGCGTCTGGAGATCGCCTTGATCCTTCGCATGTTGAACCTGTTCCACCAATGCAATCGATCGGGTCACGAATTCCTGGATCAGGTCAAGGAGAAAAGCCGGGTCATCACCGGCAAGATCCCGCAATTCCGCCATTGTGGGCTCATCTAGCACTGCGACAGCCTCAATCTCAACATCGATATTTTCTTCCTGTGCCAAATGAGTATGCTCGTGAAGAGGCTGAAACGAAACTTGTTCACTCTCGTCAGCAAGCCAATATTTCAACACAGCATCGAGATGTTCCACTTTCACAGGCTTGGAAATAAAATCATCCATCCCCGCGTCCAAACATTGCTCTCGATCGCCTTTCATCGCATTTGCGGTCATGGCGATGATGGGGACGTGAAGCGTATCTCGTCGTTCGTATCTTGTATCTAGTTGTTCGGAAACTATTTCACCATCTTCACTGTATTCCGCTTCACGCTTCACGCGTAACGCTTCACGTCTTCGAATCGCCCGCGTCGCCTCGAATCCGTCCATTTCTGGCATTTGACAGTCCATCAATACCACGTCATAAGAAATCCGCCCAAGGGCTTCGACGGCCTCCTCCCCATTCGCGACGATATCTGCATAATATCCAAGTTTTTTTAGCATGAGGACTGCCACCCTTTGATTCACGATGTTATCCTCGGCTAAGAGAATTTTTCTTTGCGATCGTCGCTCGGCTTCAGCCAGGTTATACTGCATCACCACAGTGGAGCCAGAACTCCCTGGTTCAGATGAAACGTTCATTTCCATACCCATCACCCCACATAAGACTTTATAGAGCTGGGCCTCATGAATAGGTTTGGTGAGGCAGGCTGCAAACCCCTGTTCTTGAGCATCTTGCGCATCGCCCCGTTGACAAAAGGCGGTTAAGAGAACAAGGGGCGGGGTCTGACCCGCCATATCCTCTTTGAGGCACTGTGCCAAATCAATACTATTCATCCCGTTTCCATGAAGGTCACACAACACAACATCAAAGGGATCTTGTGTTTCTGCCATTGACCGAATCATGGCCACAGCGTCCTCACCACTGCGCACCGCTGAGGTACGCATTCCCCAGGCCTCCGTGTGATGGACCAAGGCGTGAAGGCTGGCGGTATTTTCATCCACACAGCAGAGATGAAGTCCTTGTAAATTGTTCCGAGAGCCTTTGCCATGGGAAGTGTCACCAGGTGCATAAGGGAGCGATAAGGAAAACCAGAAATGACTTCCAGATCCGGGTTCGCTGGAAAACCCAATCTCTCCACCCATCAATTCCACGAGCTGTTTTGAAATCGCCAATCCCAGTCCAGTCCCTCCAAATTTTCGAGATGTTGACCCATCCGCTTGAGAGAACGACTGAAACATTCGATCATGAGCCTCGGGGGCAATCCCGATTCCTGTATCCTTCACATCAAATTTCACCACCACATTATCAGCAGTCGCGGAGAGTTGACTCACCTGAATGACGACCTCACCGTGTTTTGTAAATTTCACCGCATTGCCGACAATATTGGTCAAGACTTGGCGAATACGACCTGGGTCACCTTGAAGAGTATATGGAATATCTGCGGTCACAAGGCCCACTAATTCCAACCCCTTGCCGTAAGCCTTTTCAGCGAGTAAATCGAGGACGTGGTCCAACATCGTCCGAAGATCAAAGTCAATCACTTCAATGTCCAATTTTCCAGCTTCAATTTTAGAAAAGTCCAAGATATCGTTGATAATGGTCAGTAGGGCCTGCCCAGAAGACTGAACGGTTCCCGCTAATTCTCGTTGATGACCATCAAGCTCGGTGTCCAGAAGTAATCCGGTCATGCCCAAGACGCCATTCATCGGCGTCCGGATTTCATGGCTCATGGTTGCCAGAAATTCAGACTTGGCCAGAGCGGCAGCCAGCGCTTGGTCATGCGCCTGTTGGAGTTCTTGATTCTTCTCGCCCAACTCCTCCGCGCCTTTCTTCAACTCTCGCTCGGATTTTTTACGTGCAGTGATATCCTGAAATGTCACGACCGCTCCCACTACCTGACGGGACTCATCTCGAATGGGAGTGCTGGTATATTCCACGGGAAAAAACGTACCATCTTTTCTCCACAACACCTCATCATCCACATGATGAGCAATCCCATCCTTCCACCTCTCACAAAGGGGGCATCCAACAGTCGAATATTCTGATCCATCGGCATAGGCATAATGTATTCGCACATGCATGGGAAATCCGATCAATTCTTCATGCCCATATCCCAAGAGTTCAGCCGCCGCCGGGTTTACAAACGTGGCACACCCCTCAAGATCAACTCCATAAATGCCTTCACCTGCAGATTTTAAAATAAGTTTTTGGCGACGGTGAAGCGTGACCATGGCACAAGTGGCTGCTTGTAATTCTGCAAGCAATCGTTGTGACTCTTGGAAACTCCGCTCTGATTCTTGCTGAGCCATCTGCATCGTGGTCACCTGAGCTTGAATCCGTTTGGAAATGAGCCAGGCCAAGACCAAAAATCCCATCCCAATGATGCCACTAAAATTCAGGAGATCATTCCAACGCTCACGAAGCCCCTGTTCCACATCATGCGTAATGGCTTGAGCTTGTCCCTGTCCTACCAAAGCAAAACCCTTTTGAATATCGTCAATTTCGCCAAAGAGTCGTTGAATACCCTCAAGGAGAATCTGTCGTGCTTGCAGCAGTGTTAAATGTCGTTCCCGGAGCGAAAATAGCCCTCCCGTTCCCAGCAACACGGTGTGGTGAGCTTGATCCACGACATAACCTTGACCAAAAATTGCTTCATAGAATTGAAGACCCGAAGGAAATTGATCTGGGACTTCTGAGGATAAAAATTTCAATTGTCGGTCAAGTCGATCAAGAGCCGGCGTTAATTGGTTATCTTTGAGATCACTCAACCGATCCAAGGCATCCTCGCCGGCTAAGACTTCGACCAGCCTGGCAAAATCAGCCAATTCGACCCTTAGTTCACGAAGGATCTGCTGTTGACCGTTGGCCTGATCTTCTAGCAAAGACTGAGCCAAAGAGGGAAGATTTTCGGGTGTAGCCGATCGCCATTGACGTAAGAGCATGGCCTGGCGGAGGCGGGTGCTCCCCTCTAAACTATTCACGGCACCTCGGACAACACCAATCTTCTGCCGAACATTCTTCAACGTGCGTTGCTTCCTAAGATCATCACTCACCGCATCATATTCTTGTCGCCACGCCAAAGCTTTCTTCTGTAAATCTTCTAACTCCGAGATACCAAGGCTTAACTGCATCAAGGCTCGTTCAAAGACTCCCTCTTGAACCGTCCCAGCATAACTGGAAAGGGACTCTTTATATTCGTCTAACCACTCTGGTGAATGGGAAGGCGGGATTTCTGGGTTGAGCAAGTCTTCTAATTGAATACGAAGTCCAGGGATTTGTTTGGCCAAACTATTTGAAATTCTGCTTTGTCCACTCTCCTGCTCTGCATATTTCACCCGTTCAGTTTTTATATCAGTAACGCTCCACCCCATCAGGCCGATCGTCCCCACGACCGCCACAAAACTCAACCCAACCAGGCCCCAGACCATCATCAGGATTCGCTGTTTTTCTGAAAATATTTTCATGGACTTAAGGTTCAGTTGTGGTGATTTCTGCTTATGTCACAATGACCGAAACCGCACGAGTTCCCAATTCCGTAGCCAAAGGTATACTCCCGACAAAGGACACATTGAGAAACAGCACATTCAGGCCAGACTCTTGAGCCAATCGAATAAATCTGGCGCAAGGGGCGTAGGTGCAAACCATGACATAAACATATCCACCTCGTAAGACGAGATGGATCAAAAACTGTTAAAGAGAACACGAGGGAGGAACAGGAGCAATCGTCTCCGTCCATAGAAAGTTGAGTAAGTTCTTCATGGTTTTATTCGGTCAGTTCAGGGAAGGTATTGAGGGAGAATAACCTGGATGAAGGAACGAAGAAAAATTCACGCAAGATTTTTTTGTCACCCCGCGAACTAACAAATCGGGCGACGGCAGAGTACAACTTAAGAAGCAGCTGTCAATAGTGAAAGCTCGTGCTCTAACGCCACTTGAGCTCGTAGTCCTTCACGCTCCAGGGCAGGGACAAGATCCTCCACATGTTCTAATTCACCTGCATGCCCTTTTTGCTCTAGAGCAAGACAGACCTCACCAAGCGGGAGTGCGCCCATGTTTCGACAGCTCCCTTTGAACCCATGGGCCGCCTTCATTAACGCATCGGCATTCCCATCAGCCACCGATTGTTGAATCGCCTTGAGATGATCTGGGGCATCTTGGAGAAATTGCTGAATCACTTCGATCAAAAATGAGGGATCCCCGTCACCCAATTCCATCAACCCGTCTAACGTGGCTCTATCCAATGGAGGGTCAGCCGCCAATAAGGAATTGTCCTGTTGCAGAACATTCTCGCTCATGAGTTCTTTCTTCTCTTATTCTTAGTTATGTACGAGCTGAAACGCCTTCAGAGATTGCCCATTATTTCACCACCTCTACAATGGTTTCGGAATGTACAGGTGCAGACTGAACCCAACGTGTCAGGACCGCGTCTAAATCTTCCACCTTCACGGGCTTTGACACAAAATCATCCATTCCAGCCTCTAAACATTTTTCACGATCCTCTTTCATCGCATTTGCGGTCATCGCAATGATGGGGACGTGAAGCGTATCGCGTCGCTCGTATCTCGTATCTAGTTGTTCGGAAACTTTTTCACCATCTTCACTGTTTTCCGCTTCACGCTTCACGCTTCACGCTTCACGCTTCACGCTTCACGCTTCACGGCTTCTGATTTCCCTCGTCGCCTCAAAACGTTCCCTTTTTGCAAGGCACATGTCCCGCTTGGTCACAGGCATGAAAAACGAATGCCCATGAAACAGAACCCAAATGCAGTATGAAGGACGCACAAGCTCCATTCTGGACACACATCCCTCCATCAGAGACAGTTGGAAAATTTTCGAAATCGTATCTTGAGAAATGAAGGGAAACTGAAAAATGGGACCGAAATTGGAGAAAACCGAGGAAGGAGACAACCCGTCGCACATATTTCTGGTCATACAGAATTTAGGGTTCTGGCAGCACAAGACGATCAGGTGCCAATAATTAAATGGCAGCCTTCATGGGTTATTTCACCTCGCCTTTTAGCCCGAATCTGGTCGTCAAGTCTTTCCTGTAGCTGCAGCATCTTCCTGTCCTGAGCCCCCCGTCGAAGGGATGCTGCCTCGTCCAGACATCAGTGCCCATGCGGCGTGGGAAGAGGGCACGATGAGATCGTGCGGGCTACAGCAGAAATGCGCCTCTTCTCCCCCCTTTCGACCACATCGCGTGGTCAAGTCTTTCCTGTAGCTGCAGCATCTTCCTGCCCTGAGCCCCGGTCGAAGGGATGCTGCCTCGTCCAGACATCAGTGCCCATGAGGCGTGGGAAGAGGGCACGATGAGATCGTGCGGCTACAGCAGAAAGGATTCTCGCAGGAAGGAGAGGTAGTGGCCAGAAGTTCCCTGTCTTCAGATTGGATGGGAGTATAGGAGAACCATGTATTCTGTATGATCCGATATTCCCTGAAGCCAGAACCAACAAGCTTTCAGAGTAGCATCACGGTCTTAGGAGGAGAAGGCAGCCAAATTTTTCAACTCCCCTCTCAATGCCGCTTGGACTCGGCAATATTCTTTGTCGACATCCTGTAGTAACGCTCCCACATTCGCCGCTTCGCCGGCATGACCGTGTTGTTCCAGGATAAAACAGAGTTCCCCCAACGGCAGGGCTCCCATATTCCGACAGCAACCCTTGAACCCATGGGCCGCCTTCATGAGCGCATCCGCATCCGCCCGCTCCAAGGCCTGACGAATAGCCGAGATCTGCCTGGGACCATCCTGTAAAAATTGCTGAATGATACCCACCAAGAAACTAAGATCATCTCCCGCTAACTCTCGCAAACTCTCTATCGTCGCGGAATCCAATGGTGGCAAATGAGGTTCCTCGCTCAAGGCTGGTAGGGCGTTGCTCGAATGTTGCCTTTCGTCGCTCGTGGCTCCTAATTCCTCGTTGGGGTTTTGACGTTCTGGAGGCGCTTCATGCTTCACGCTTAACGCTTCACCGTCTTTGTTTGGAATCCACCGAGCTAACGCGGCCTCTAACATGTCTTTTTTGACGGGCTTGGAGACAAAATCATCCATCCCCGCCTCCAAACATTTTTCTCGATCCCCCTGCATTGCATTCGCCGTCATGGCGATGATGGGGAGTCGTCGTTCGTATCTCGTATCTCGTATCTCGTGAAGAGGATCTCGTCCTTGGGAAGATGCTTCACTGTCTTCACGATTTGCCTCTTCACGCTTCACGCTTAACGCTTCACGTCTTCGGATTTCCCGCGTGGCCTCATATCCGTCCATCTCCGGCATTTGACAATCCATCAATATGGCATCATAGGCGAGGCGAGAGACCGCCTCCACGGCTTCGATTCCATTGGCCACCACATCCGCTCGGTAGCCCAGCTTCTCCACCATCCGCACGGCCACTTTTTGGTTCACAATATTGTCATCGGCCACCAGGATCCGGGCATCGATATGTTCCCGGTTCTCTCGAATCGTATATTTGGTCACAAACGGCGTCTCGCTGATCGCCGCGGGATCCATCACCAGGCCTAAACACTCCCGGAGCTGCCCCTGCTGAATAGGTTTGGTGAGATACGCCGACACCCCAGCCTCCCGAGCAACGGTGGCATCCCCCCGGCGACCCAGCGAGGTCACCATGATCATTTTCACGCCTCCAAGGCCGGGGTCGGCTTTGACCAAACGCGCCAATTCCACACCATTCATCTCGGGCATTTGCATATCCAGCAAGAGCAGATCGCAGGGATGTCCCCGCGTCGCCGCGTCCCGCAACAACGCCAAGGCCGCTGATCCGCTTTCGGCGCTCAGGCAGGACATCCCCCAGTCCGTCGTATAATGGTACAGCAGCAACCGGTTGGTATCGTTGTCATCCACCACACAGATTCGAAGCCCGGCGAGACTGTTGGCTAGAAGATCATAGCGCTCCCGCTGGCGCGCCTGCTTGGCCAGCCGAACGGTAAACCAAAACTGGCTGCCATGCCCAACGTCACTCTCAACCCCGACTGTGCCACCCATAAGTTCGGCCAATTGTTTACAAATAACCAAGCCCAATCCGGTTCCCCCGTATTTTCGAGTCGTGGATCCATCCGCCTGACTAAACGGTTGAAAGAGTCGTTGTTGGGCCTCAGCGGAAATCCCAATTCCAGTATCCATGACATCAATACGGACAAACACCTCTTCCGGTGTTTCGGATTCCGGCACGACTTGAATGACCACTTCGCCCCGTTCGGTAAATTTAATGGCATTGCCGACGAGATTGAGCAAAATTTGCCGAAACCGGCCGGGGTCCCCTCGCACCGCGGTCGGAACTGAAGCATACACCAATCCCACCAACTCCAATCCTTTTTCTTGCGCTTTGGGGGCAATAAGATCCAGCACGTCTTCAATAGCCACCCGTAAATCAAAGTCGATGATTTCAATATCAAGTTTGCCGGATTCAATCTTCGAGAAATCAAGGATGTCATTAATAATAGTCAACAGGGCATCGGCCGAATGTTTCACGGTCAACGCACAATCGCGTTGATCTTGATTTAAGTCCGAGTCGAGAAAGATCCCCGTCATGCCCAACACCCCATTCATGGGCGTTCGAATTTCATGGCTCATCGTGGCGAGAAACTCTGATTTTATCCGAACGGCTTCATAGGCCTGATCTCGAGCTTCCACTAATTCCCTTTCGGCCTGCTTCCGGTCGGTGATGTCACGGATAATCCCCGTAAAGACTCGGCGAGTACCCATTTGGACTTCGCTGACAGAGAGATCAACTGGAAATGTCGATCCATCCTTTTGCTGAGCTATCACCTCTCGACCAGTGCCAATGAATTTTTTCTCTCCTGTTTGCTGGTATCGAGCCAAATAGCCATCATGTTCCTCACGATACGGCGAGGGCATAAGCCGCGAAATATTCTGGCCCAAGATCTCTCCATCTGAATACCCAAAGAGGCTCCGAGCCGCTTTATTATACGATTCGATTTTTCCATCTTCGTCAATTGTAATGATGGCATCAGCAGCAGTATCCACAATGCCACGGGTAAGGATCATCGCATCAATTAATTTAGCCTCAATTTTCTTTCTTTCAGTCACATCTCGATAGGTCACCACGGCACCAATCACTTCTCCCGAAAAATTCCGTTGCGGGGTGCTGGTATATTCTACTGAGAAACTTGTACCGTCCTTCCGCCACAACACTTCATTGTCCACATGATGTACGGTACCTTCCTTGAACGCGGCATACATGGGACAGTCTTCACGAGAATAGGAGGTACCATCCGCCTTGGTATGATGCACGGTCGCATGCATGGGCATTCCTACGAGTTCCTCAGGAGCATAACCCAACATCTGTGCTCCTGCGGGGTTCACAAATGTTGTGATCCCGTTCAGATCAAGGCCGTAAATACCTTCTCCCGCCGAATCGAGGATCAAGGCAGTTCGCATGGCCAGGTCTTGATTTTTTTGAGCCATCCGAACCAGTTGCGTTTCATTGATTTCAGCCACAGCCAATGCCTGAGTCGCAATGTTTTGAGAATTTTCCAGACGACGAACTATGAGCCACAGAAGTCCGACTAATGGAAACGTCATGGCGACGCCAACAAGACCAAGCTTGATTTCAGTATCTTGCATATCTGCCAGGAGATTGTCTTTGTCGCGGCGGACCAGGATTCCCCAGTGAAAACCGGGAACTTCTGGAATCGATTCCATTTTGGCATAGCCAGTCAACACTGGCGTTTGGCGACGGATATGCACCTATTCAACATATCCTGCCCGATCTGATGTAAGCATCCATGCGGAAGGCACAAAAATATCACGTAAATTCGCTTGGCCTTCATGACTCAACACATTTTCCAAAATCACCGTGCCATCTTGACTCAACAGATGCCATTCAAAATTAGTTCCCATCCCTTGCAAAGATATATAATGTTCAACCAATGCCTCGAAAATGCGTCGCATGCGATCGACCCGAACATAACCAACCACGGCCCCTATAAGCTGGTTCTCTGGACCAAACACCGGATTGCTTAACGTCAAGGTCAGAGAATTGGCTAAGAACGGATTGGGACGGACATCTTGAAGGTCAAAAGTGAGCCGCTCATGCCCCTGTGACCACGATAGTTCACCCCTTAAATCTTGTCCGAGTAACTGAGGGTTGTTGGATGCGATGACCACTCCATCCACATTCACAAAGCTCAACCCGAGAAACGCTGGATAGGTCTCGGCAATCTGAGACAGGTGGGCATTTATGGCGTCAACATCGGATTGCCACAAGACCGCGGCTTTGGCCAAAAGCTGCACATCGCTTCTGCGTTCAATCAAATTTTGATGCAATTGGTCCGCAATATTTTCGGCCATCATGGCCAGCCGATCACCTTCGCGGTTGAGTAAATACTCATGAACCACAAGCGTAGCGCCTGCTCCAATACCAATGATCACGAGGACCATGGCGACGATAAGCCACGGCAACCAGGCAGTCAGATTTTTCTTTTGGGCAATAAGCGAGGTGGCGGTGTTGTCATCACTCGAGGTGGTATCATCTCGTGGGGCCGATTGCATATGGGGTCGAGAAATGGTCATGATGGTATAAGGAGAAAGTGAAGTCTCTTCACAATCCTCAGCTCAAAGCATTCTTTATCCAAAATTTAAAAAAAAAGGCAGATCGTTAAGAATGTTGTCGGTTGTTGACCAACATATATTAACGTGGGCAACAAGAAGGGCTACTAGGATTAAGGAAGGATTCCTAGCTTTACATTAATAGGTGAGGACGGTGTGACAAGAAGTAGGTGCGCGTGTACACACCCTGATTTAGGATGCCTCTAATCGAATAATCCGATCGAGCACTTTTTTACGGGCAGGTTGGTAGGATTTTTTCCCTTCGGTGATAGAAAGAAACGTGTGGTAATGCGCAACCGCGTTAAGGATCTTTCCCTGGGCTTCAAGGGAGTAGGCCAAATTCAACTGGACCTCTGGTAAGTCTGGCGCAATTAATTCGGCTTGACGTAGCGCTTCCACGGCCTCTCCATACTGACCTCGTTGTTGGCTCACCAACGCTCGCTGCACCCATAAATGCGGGATGGCGGCATTTCGCGACAGGCCTTCTATCAAGGATTCTTCGGCTTCTTCGAATTGCTCCAACCCCAGTTGCGCCGTGCCCAACCAAAACCATGGCTCCCAGGAATCTGGTGGGGTGACAAACAGCGGATTCAAAATGGTGACCGCATGTCGGTAGCGCCGTTTTTTGATCTGGTATTTGGGATCATACAGAATTTAGGGTTCTGCCAGGAGAATACGATCAGGTGGAAATAATTGTGTGGTGCCCTCGCAAGGTACTTCCCCGCTCTTTTCGAGCGAATCGCGTCATCAATTTTTTTTGTAGCTGCATGTAGTGGTCTAGTTGAATGGGAAACCTGGAAAGGGGATCAAATTTTTATCAACACCACAGGCGTTGGCCAAGTTCCTGAAGGGATCGACATTGGCCCTCACCGCATCGAAGCAGGTGATCGTATTCTTGTCAGTGGAGATGTAGGCACACACGGCATTGCCGTAATGAGTGTCAGAGAAGGGTTAAGTTTTGCCAGTGGTGTGGTTAGTGACTCGACCCCTCTTCATCAAGTTGTGGCCGACTTACTTCAACAAGGCGTCTCGATTCACTGCATGAGAGATCTTACTCGTGGTGGATTGGCTAGTGCGCTCAATGAACTCGCTGAAAGTTCCAACCAGAAAATTCACATAGATGAAAGTCGTATTCCGGTTCAAGAACCGGTTCGTGGAGCATGTGAGGTGTTAGGCTTGGACCCACTGTACGTAGCGAACGAAGGGCGATTTGTGATGTTTGTTCCCGCCAGCGATACAGACAAGGCTTTGTCGGTGCTTCACAAACATTCGATTTCCACACTCGCGATAGATATTGGCGAAGTGCTTTCTTGCCCAAAACTTCATTCACCACCTGTGACTCTCCAAACCGTAGTCGGAACTCACCGCATTTTGGATCTTCTTTCTGGCGAACAACTTCCCAGGATCTGCTAGCAGAATGTTGAAAACCACGCCCTGGGTGAAGTCGAAGGGTCCGGCAGCCGGTTTTTTGTGGACATGAAGTGCATTCGGTTTCCTATCTTGCATTTCAAAACTTATGTCTTGATAGGGGTAGGGAGGGCGCATTGAGTTGCGCTCCCCCTCCCTCCGAACCGTACGTGCAGTTCTCCCGCATACGGCTCTCCAGTCAGGAGGTTCCTATGGAGTGGACGAAACGAATAGGGGCATCATTCAGGCCCGTGAACCCATGATCCGGAAAGAAGGCGTTCGGCCACCGTTCCACCGTCCATTAGTGCTCGGAGGTCGTCGCCGGTCATGACTTCTTCTTCCATGAGTTTTTCTGCGGCTTCTAGGAGGACGGGGTTCAGTTTGGTGAGGAGGTCTCTTACCTGTGTGGTTTGTGTGTCGATGAAGCAGCCGACTTCTTGGTCGATTTCTCGGACGGTTTCTTTGGAGTCCGGTCGAAGCTTCATCAAACACTAACTCTTCTGCGATTCGAGCCCAAGCCAATATTTAGTTCCAGGCTTTTTTACGCGAATAGCGGGTGGCCTTGCCCCAGCTCTTCAAGAGGCACCGCTTCTACTTTTTTAGCTAACGAGAATCGTTTATTGCCGGGATAGATTATGGCCACCCGTTTCAGGCCCAGGTCTTCCAAGGCGATGCGGATGGAAGGTGTCATCCCCGGCGCATCGGTCCGTTTGCATTCTACCCCAAGAAGCCGGTTGCCCCGGCGGAGTATCAAATCAATCTCCGCTCCTTGATGCGTAGCCCAAAAATAGGCCTCGTCGTGTGGCTCCGTCATCAGGATCTGTTCGATCACGAATCCTTCCCATGAGGCACCGAGTTTTGGATGACTCATCAGGGCTTTGGCGGTCTCGATGCCAAGGAGGTGGTGCAAAAGGCCGGAATCTCGCACATACACCTTGGGCGCTTTGACTTGGCGTTTGCTCAGGTTGGCGTACCAAGGTTGTAATTGCCGGATCATGAGCGCATCGGCAAACAGATCCAGGTAGCGTCGAGTCGTGGACTCGCTAACCCCTAAGGCCCGCGCAGGTTCGGCCGCGTTCCAGGTCTGGCCGTGATAATGGGCCAGCATCGTCCAAAATCGTTGTAAGGCCACGGCAGGAACACGCACTCCCCATTGGGGAAGATCACGTTCCAACAATGTACGGATGAAGCTTTTCCTCCAAGCAAAACTATCCGCTTCCGTTTTGGCTAGATACGAGAGGGGAAAGCCCCCTCTTCGCCACAGCACCGTCTCTGCCGGTGTGTCCAGCTCTGATAACGAAAACCCTCCGATGGTCACATACTCTAGGCGTCCTGCCAGGCTCTCCGAACTTTGTTGCAACAAATTTCCCGAGGCGCTGCCCAAGATTAAAAAGCGTGCTGGGGGCCCTTTGCGATCGGCCAGGACGCGCAACACGGGAAATATGTCTGGTCGCCGTTGGACCTCGTCGATCACCACCAGGCCTTTTAATGGACGCAGGGCTGTCATCGGCTCATCAAGGCGGGCAAGGCTTACCGGATCTTCCAAGTCAAAATAATTGATCGACTCCTCGCTGAGGAATTCACGGGCCAAGGTCGTCTTGCCGCACTGGCGTGGACCAGACAGCACGACCACTTTGCTACGCTTGATGGCGGTCTTGAGGGTGGAGATGATACCTGCACGCTTGATCATTGGGAAGCATCATACCATGAAAAACCGTCATGTCATAGAGGATTTTCATGGTATATAAAAATACGCATATGCTCTGGCCGGTACCATTACTAGAAAAAATACTGGGATAGGCTGAACCATTCAGTGTCGTCGCCGGTCATGACTTCTTCTTCCATGAGTTTTTCTGCGGCTTCTAGGAGAACGGGTTTGAGCTTGATGAGGAGTTCTCTTACCTGGGTGATTTGTGCGTCGATAAGGCTACGGACTTCTTGACCAATTTCCCGGGCGGTTTCTTCGGAGTAAGTGTGCCGCCCAATTCATTCATCACTCCTTTGTCTGTGCCACAATCAATTCCAATTTAATACATCAAATTTGTGCTCCTCTTCTTCCCCAGGGTGACTAAACTTAAACCCGCTCGGCTCTTGATAATCTAGGGTCACCCCTTGAACGCGCGTGGCGCTCCGCCGTTCAACCGCCACAGTCAATCCTTCCAGCTCCTGCACCTCATCATCGGGCTGAACATTATCTTCAAGGGTAATGTTGAACGACAATTGTGCCTCATCGAGGTCACGCACCTTCAATCGGACTATGGGGTCTTCCTGATGTTCGAGGATTAAAGCCTTGAGTTTTTTCACAGCATGTTCCGTAAGAAAAATCATACCTACCCTTCCTTTCACCGAGTGTTCCAAATTGGAGTTTCCAGGTACTTATTCTCAATCATTCCAGAAAAGGCAGGTGGGCGGAAAAAAGACGGGTAAGATTTTGACGTGCATGGTGAAGGACTAAATGTCGTAGTCGCCTTGTTATGCAAATTGAATACTCACGCCGTCTGTAATCCTGCCTTTTCCTTCCCGCCATCCATTAATGCTCGGAGGTCGTCGCCGGTCATGACTTCTTCTTCCATGAGTTTTTCTGCGGCTTCTAGAAGGACGGGGCTCAGCTTGGTGAGGAGTTCTTTGACGAGTGTGGCTTGTGCATCAATGAGGCGACGAACTTCTTGGTCGATTTCGCGGGCGGTTTCTTCGGAGTATTGCGTGCCATAGCTGGGCTCTTTGGTTTGGAGAAATGAGGCTTGTCGTTCATTATCCAATGCGACGGTTCCTAAGACGTCACTCATCCCATAATCCTTGACCATGCGCTGGGCAATGTTGGTGGCTTTTTGGAGATCGTCTGCCGCTCCGGTCGAGGCTTCGCCAAATACAAGTTCTTCTGCGATTCGGCCACCTAAGAGTACGGCTATTTTGCTTTCCAATTCACTACGGGTGAGTAAATATCGATCCTGGGTAGGCAATTGCAGGGTGTAGCCCAAGGCGGCAATGCCACGAGGAATAATAGAAATTTTTTGCACGGGATCAGCCCCCGAAATCGACAACGCAACTAACGCATGCCCGACTTCATGATGCGCGACACGTTTCCGTTCGCCTTCACTGAGGACTCGATTTTTTTTCTCTAGTCCAGCCACGACACGTTCGACAGCTTCTTCTAAATCTTTTTGCTCCACGGTTTCGCGATCGCGTCGTACCGCTAATAACGCTCCTTCATTAATGATGTTGGCTAATTCGGCACCCGCCATACCAGTGGTCATGGCTGCGATCTTTTCGAGGCTGACCTCAGGAGCCATCTGAATATTTTTGGCGTGAATTTTCAGGATGGCTTCTCGGCCTGGACGGTCGGGGCGATCGACCAAGACTTGTCGATCAAAACGACCGGCCCGCATGAGTGCGGCATCCAAAATCTCTGGGCGGTTGGTGGCCGCAAGAATGATAACCCCCACGGTGGGATCGAACCCATCCATTTCGACCAATAATTGATTGAGCGTTTGTTCTCGTTCCTCATGCGCCATGGGGCCAGCGCCTCGGGCTTTTCCCAGGGCATCCAACTCATCGATGAAAATAATGCAGGGGGCTTTGACCTTGGCTTGCTCGAACAGATCTCGGACGCGTGCGGCGCCGACACCCACGAACATTTCGACAAACTCCGATCCGCTGATTGAAAAAAATGGGACACCTGCTTCGCCGGCGATGGCTCTCGCCAACAAAGTTTTTCCTGTCCCTGGTGGCCCGATTAACAAGACGCCTTTAGGAATGCGTCCACCGATGCGGGTAAATTTTTCTGGCGTTTTTAAAAACTCAATGACTTCGACTAATTCTTCTTTGGCTTCATCTACTCCCGCGACATCGCCCATCTTCACTTTGATTTCTTGTTCCATGTAAATCTTGGCTTTGGATTGGCCAATCCGCATGAACCCGCCACCCGCGCCTTGCCCCATTTTACGCAGGAGGAAAAACCACACACCCGCAAAGATCAATATGGGAATGACCCAGGAAGCGACATCCCGCCAGAGTGTGCTGAGGATGACGCCAGCATATTCGACCTTCTTTTCTTCGAGCAATTTGACCAGGCCTGGATCATCCACGCGAATAGTCTTGAACCATTGCGGGTCGCCATCCACGCGGTCGGGTTTGAGTTTGCCATTGATGATGGTTTCGGTAATGGCGACTTCATCGACTTGATCATCGATGAGCCATTGTTTGAATTGGCTATAGGGCACTTCATCCATATGCTGTGATGCGACATAGAGCTCTTGGACCATAATCAGGATCCAAAAGACGATGATGAAATACCAAATTGAGAGGCGGGCTTTTTTATCCATGGTGGTATTCTCAAGCTTCAGGCAAAATTACACAACCCCTCCTTTCGTTCCTTTTCGGAACTTAGCCTCTGACCTCAGTGGGAAGTGAATTCTGAAGGGTTCGTTTTTTGATGAGTTTAAAGATTTCCATTGTGATGAGGATGGTGGAGGCTAGGAAGAGAAGGGTTCCCCATTCTTCTAGTGACACTGGAGCAACTTTCAGCACCGATTGAGTCATGGGCACATACATGGCCAAGATATGAATGCCTTGGGCCGCCAGTACACCGAAAATCAGAATCCAATTATTGCTCAATGGAATTTTGAATGCCGAGCGCCGTTCCGAGCGACAGTTGAATACGTGCACGTTTTCGAGGAACACCATCAGAAGCAGTAACAGATTTCTGGCTTGACCTTCTTCAACTCCGATACTCAGCCACCAATACCAGGCGGCAAAGGCCACGACGCCCATGGCCAACCCGGACACGAGGGTTTGTTGAATCATGATAGAGTCAAAAATGCCTTCACTCGGTTTCCGAGGCTTGCGCGACATGGCATCCAGTTCACCGGCTTCAAAGGCTAATGCCACATCCTGCGGACCGTTTGTGATCAAGTTAAGCCACAACAATTGTACGGCTGTCAGGGGCAAGGGTAGCCCGACAAATATAGATGCCGTGAACAATAAAATTTCCGCGGCACCGCATGAGATGAGCAAGGCAATGACCTTTCGGACGTTGTCATAGGCAAACCGACCTTCTTCGATTCCGGCAACAATTGAGGTAAATTTATCATCGGTAATGATCATCGCGGAACTGTCTTTCGCGACATCGGTTCCCGACCCCATGGCCACGCCAAGATGGGCTCTCTTCAACGCTGGGGCATCATTGACGCCATCCCCCGTCACCGCCACAAAGTGGCCAAGTTTCACCAACGCCTCGATGATTTGATACTTTTGTAAGGGTGCCACGCGGGCAAACACCCGAACACGTTTCACTAAGTCCATAAACTGAGGAGTATCACTGGAGCCCAATTCTTCTAGTTCTCGGCCCGTCGTGACTTCTTCCTCTAACTCGGCAATGCCTAGGTCTCGTGCGATGGACAACGCGGTGGCGGGATGGTCACCAGTCACCATAGCCACATGCACGCCGGCATTTCTACATTCATTCACGGCATCTTTGACCTCAGGTCGTAATGGATCAATGGTACCAATGAGGCCTAACAATGTGAGGGGAGGGAGATGATGTTCTTCGAACAGGCATTCGCCTTGTTGAGGAAGTAGGGTGCCTTCAGCCAACGCCAACACTCGGTATCCTTGGCTGGCCAACCTGATGGCTGCTTTTTCAATCATGTCTTTATCAATCGCTACCTGTCCTCCTCAGATGACCATGGCATCGCACCGGGAAAGAATTTCTTCTACCGCCCCTTTGACGGCCACTTTGTGATCCCATTGTTCCTCATAAAATAGCGCGGCATACTTTCTCTCTGATTCATACGGAATACTGCCCAACACCTTGACCGATTTTCTCAGTCTGGGTGGATCCAAAGCCAATTTATAACCCAACGCTAAAAGCGCGATATCCACGGTATCGCCATAATGCTCCCATGTTCCTTTTTCGCATTTCAGCTCTGCTTCATTGCACAGAACACCAGCAGAGCCAAGTTTCCGTAATTGCGTTAAAGCACCGGAAGATACGACTCCATCACTTTCGGGAAGGACTTCCCCCTCACCGGTGTATCCTTCACCCGTGACTGAAAAATAGTCGCCTGAAGGCAGCACAATTTTTTTTACGGTTTGTTGATTGACGGTGAGCGTGCCTGTCTTATCGCTCGCAATATAGGTGCAACTGCCCAATCCTTCGACGGCCGTGAGTTTCCGAACGATCACATGGCGTTTGGCCATTCGATGGGTCCCAACTGACAACGCAACCGTCATCGCTACGGGAAGGCCTTCAGGAATGGCTGAGACCGCTAGCGCCACGGCCATGAAAAATACTTCCGTCACCGGAGTGCCTCGGCTCACGGCGACCACGGCCAACAACCCACAGGCTCCAACCACGGCCACACTAATGTAACGAGCAAACTGATCCATGCGTACCACCAGGGGCGGTTTGGTTTCGACAGTTTCGGCGACAGTTTTTGCAATGGTGGCGACTTCTGTGTGAAGACCTGTGGCCACCACCACTCCTACCCCACGGCCAACCATGACCGTCGATCCTCCATACGCCATGTTGGTATGATCACTGATAGGAGCTTGAGGATCTGTAAGTGTGTACGAAGATTTCGCGACCGCGAGCGATTCGCCGGTGAGGAGGGATTCATCGATGGCTAGGTTTTTGATATCGAGCAACCTGATGTCGGCTGGGACTCGATTGCCAGATTCCAGAAGACAGATGTCACCTGGGACTAATTCTTCTGATGGGATTTCCTGTTCATTTCCATTCCGACGAACGCGGGCATAGACTTTGAGCAGTGTTTGAAGAGCCGCCGCGCTTTGCTCGGCCTTCCATTCTTGAAACCCTCCGAGGGTGGCATTCAAAATGAGGATGGCAAAGATAAACGCCGCATCGGTGTTCTCCCCTATAATGAGTGAGATCACAGCCGCGACGAGAAGTATATAAATCAAGGGACTGAGAAATTGATGCAGGAATATGGTAAAAACTGAAGGTGGCAGTTTGACGGGCAGGAGATTTGGGCCGAAGGTCCGTTGACGGTTCTCAATTTCGATCGCACTCAACCCTTCTCTGGTCGTCTCACATTTGGTGAGGACGTCCTGCTCGGAGAGCAGATGCCAGGGAAGGGCTTGTTGTTTGGAAAACAGCGTCGTGGGGGTACCCTGTTTCAGATTAATCAGCTTTTTCCTCTTCGACTTCTAAGACTTCACCGGTTTTGCCGTCGATTTTCACTTCCATCAGCTTGCTATCGGCTGTGACAATCTCGACTTCCCAAATCACCGTGTGATCTTTTTCCTCTTCTAACTCCGCTTCGACCACCGTACCTTGCACTTTTTGTAAGGCTGTTTGAATGGCCTGGTCCGCTGAAACTTGGGCTTCGCCCGCCACATGTACTTTCTCTTTAATTTCACATTGGTGGCCGTGGCCATGCATATGGGCACACCCGGTGCCCAAGAGCAAACCCAACCCGAGAAGTACCGTCATCGAGCTTTTTGTGTATTTCATACGCGCTCCTTTTTTGATGACCCCGAAATTAAAACCTAGTGTTGTCCCCACAGCTTTCAAGTAACAAATTTCGTGCCAAAGAAGAGTATAGACATTTGTTGAACTTTGCCAATGTGTTGAGAACCTATACAATTGAGCCAAGAGGTATTTCACTACAAGAGCATTTTTGGTCACTGGGGTAAAGCTCTACAATCAATTCAAAACGTTGCTCAATCATTTTTAAAATGAAGAACCACTCTTTAAAACCAATTCTAGATGCAACCCTGTTTGACGCTGGAATTTTCGATTTAGATGGGGTCATCACCAAAACGGCGCGAGTGCATGCCACTGCTTGGCAAAAACTGTTTGATAACTTTCTTCAGAGTCGAGCCACGCAAACAGGCGAACCCTTTAGAGCCTTCGACCTTATTCACGATTACCGTGCCTATGTGGATGGAAAACCGAGATATGATGGCGTGGCCAGTTTTTTAACTTCACGTGGAATTCATGTGCCTCATGGTGAACCCTCGGACCCTCCAGGGCATGAAACCATTTGTGGTTTAGGTAATCGAAAAAATGGCATGTTTTTAGAAGCGCTTCATGCTCACGGAGTCGAGGTCTTTCCTTCGACCATTGCGCTCATCAATTTCCTCAAGTCAAAGGGAAAAGCCACGGCGGTCGTGACCGCCAGTGAAAATTGTCATGAAATTCTTCAGGCCGCTGGGGTACCGAATCTCTTTGATGCCCACGTGGATGGCCGAGATGCTCAGACCTTTCATCTTCACGTAAAACCGCATTCTGATACGTTTGTGAAAGCGGCAAAATTGTTAGAGGTCCAACCCCAACGCGCAGCCGTGTTTGAAGATGCGTTAGCTGGTGTAGAAGCTGGGCATGCTGGGCATTTTGGATTAGTCGTGGGGATTGATCGTGCTAATCAGGCCGAAGCCCTTCATGCTCATGGCGGAGATGTGGTGGTTTCCGATTTGGTGGAACTCGGAGTCCGTGATGAGGAAAGTGTCATGTGGCGTAGCACTCAAGCCCTGCCTTCCGCTCTCCAACAATTCAAGGCACTGAATGCTCAGTTTCATGAAAAACAGGTTGTCGTTTTCCTCGATTACGATGGGACCTTGACGCCAATTGTCGAACGGCCGGAGTTAGCCGTCTTGTCACAGGATATGCGAGACGCGTTGAAACTTTTGAGTCGCCAATGCCCGGTTGGTATTATCAGTGGTCGCGATCGTAAAGATGTCACCAACTTGGTCAACCTGGATTCATTGATATTTGCCGGAAGCCATGGCTTTGATATTGCGGGTCCTGAAGGGTGGAATTTACATCATGAAGTTGGAGCGCAATTTTCCTCGGCACTCGATCAGGCGGAGGCTGATCTTCGAATCCGATTACAAGCTATTTCTGGCTCGGTAATCGAACGGAAAAAAAATTCCATCGCGGTGCATTACCGCTTGGTTGAACAAGACAACGTGGCAGAGATCGAACAGACGGTCACTCAGGTCTTATCGACCTTTCCCACTCTCCGCCGATCTGAAGGAAAGAAAGTCTTTGAGATTCAACCACGGCTTGACTGGGATAAAGGGAAAGCGCTCTTGTGGTTGCTTGAGAGATTGGAATGGAAAAAGAACAATTACTACCCAGTGTATATTGGCGACGATCTCACTGATGAAGATGCGTTTCGTGTCTTACCTAACACTGGTGTGGGTATCGTAGTTGAAGAAGGGTTTCGTTTTTCTTCTGCACAGTATGCCTTACACAATCCACACGAGGTACAACAATTTATCATGCTGTTGTGCCACCACTTAGTAGGCACCCAAAAATGAATGGCTGGTCTTTGGTTTACGAAGGGTTTGATCCTGAACAAGAGCGGTTGCGTGAAGCCTTGTGTACTCTGGGTAATGGCTACTTTGCCACACGCGGCGCAGCCCATGAGGCCGAAGCCGACACCACGCATTATCCCGGCACCTATCTTGCTGGCGGGTATAACCGTTTGCACACTGAGATTGGTGGACGGACGGCTGAACATGAAGATCTTGTCAATCTACCAAATTGGTTAGCACTCACCTTTCGTCACCCTGATGGCAATTGGTTAAACCTTCAAGCGGTGAACATATTAACGTATCGCCAAGCACTTGATCTGAAGGCCGGAGTCCTTCATCGATCCCTTCAATGCCAAGACAGCCAGGGCCGAAAGACCACCGTCACGAGCCGTCGGTTTGTGCATCTTGGCCTTCACCACCTCGCTGGATTAGAGGTGGTGATTACCCCTGAAAATTGGTCTGGGCCTTTGGAGATTCGTTCGGCTCTGGATGGACGCGTGCTGAACGCCGGAGTGGCTCGCTATCAAGCCTTGAACAATAAACATCTGACAGGCTTGGAATCTTCCGTGATGGGAGAGGACGGAATCTTTCTGTGCATGGAAACCAATCAATCCAAGCTCCGCATTGCAGAAGCCGCCAGGACGAGGTTCATCCTTAATGATTCGGTGTTAACTTCGTCACGAGATTTGGTTCAAGATCCCGAGTACATCGCTCAAGAATGTACGGTCGAAATGACACAAGGCCATCCCCTTACTATGGAAAAGATCGTCACGCTGTACACCTCACGAGACCACGGAATTTCGGAATGTGGTTTGGAGGCCCGCCATGCTCTCAACAACGCCGAGGGGTTTGAGGACTTGGTTCGTTCGCATACTCAACGGTTAGATCGGTTATGGCAACGATGTGATATCGGCATCCAAGATGGAGAAGATTCTCAACTCATTCTTCGATTGCATATTTTTCATCTTCTTCAAACGGTGCCACCTAGCACGATTGGATTGGATGTGGGAGTTCCAGCCAGAGGGCTACATGGCGAGGCCTACCGTGGCCATATTTTCTGGGACGAGCTGTTTATTTTTCCGTTTCTCAATCTTCGCATTCCAGACATCACGAAATCCCTGCTGTTATATCGTCATCGCCGGTTGGATCATGCACGATGGAATGCACAACAGGCGGGATTTAGCGGCGCGCTCTACCCATGGCAATCCGGAAGCAATGGCCGTGAGGAAAGCCAGACGGTACACCTCAACCCACAATCTGGGCGATGGACACCTGACAATAGTGCGCTCCAACGCCATGTGAATGCGGCGATTGCCTATAACGTCTGGCAATATTTCCAAGTCACCGACGATTGGGAGTTTCTCTCGTTTTATGGCGCGGAAATGATTTTGGAGATTACCAGGTTTTGGGCCAGCGCGGTGTCGTACAATTCAGAAAAAGACCGTTATGAAATTTTACATGTGATGGGCCCGGATGAGTACCATGATCAATATCATGGCGCGGATCAACCTGGATTGAACAACAATGCCTATACCAATCTCATGGTGGTGTGGGTGTTTTGCCGGGCTTTAGAAATCCTCGACATGCTTTCAAACGATAGTCGAACTGAACTCCGAGAGATCATGCACATAAGCACAACCGAGGCTGAACTATGGGATGACATAAGTCGAAAGATGTTTATTCCTTTTCATGACAAAGAAATTATTAGTCAGTTCGAAGGCTATGGGGAGTTAGAGGAATTTGATTGGGATCGCTATCGAGAAAAATATGGCGACATTCATCGATTAGATCGCATTCTGGAAGCCGAAGGCGATTCTACGAATCGGTATAAACTCTCGAAACAAGCCGATGTGCTGATGCTCTTTTACTTGTTCTCATCAGACGAACTACGGATCATGTTTAAACGACTTAGCTATCCCCTTAAATATTCTACGATCCCTCGGAACGTTGAGTATTATTTACATCGAACGGCTCATGGGTCTTCCCTCAGTCGAGTCGTCCATTCGTGGGTGATGGCAAGATCCGATCGCGAACAGGCCTGGGAATTGTTGAAGAAGGCCTTACGAGTAGATGTGTTAGATGTTCAGTCTGGAACCACTGCGGAGGGAATTCATCTCGGCGCTATGGCAGGGACGGTAGACTTGATTCAACGCGGCCATACGGGCTTGGAAACACGAGGCGGGACACTTTACTTTAATCCCTGTCTCCCCAAAGGGTTGAAGGCTCTCAATCTCAGGCTATTTTATCGTGGACATTCGTTGGATGTGTCTATCACTCAGGACGCCTTTCAAATTGGATCACGCCCAGGTCGATCCGCCTCAATTCGGATTTCCATCAAAGGCAAATCCCAAAGACTTAAACCTGGACAGATTGTGAGCACCTCAATTTAGGACTCAGACTAATCTCGCTGGCGGGTTTTCATGGCTCGGTCCATTTCTCTGCCGGCATCGCGTTTTTTGACGGCATCGCGTTTGTCGTAATGCTTTTTCCCACGAGCCACGCCTAACTCGACTTTGGCAATCCCCCGAGGATTAAAATAGATACGCAAGGGAACAATGGTAAGCCCCTTCAGCTTAATTTTTTCGGTCAACTTTTCAATCTGCTTTTTATGCAACAGCATGGGGCGAGCCCGCAATGGCTCATGATTCATGATGTTGCCATGGCTGTATTCTCCAATGTGGCAATTATGAAGAATGGCCTTTCCATTGATCATTGTGGCATAGCCTTCCCGCAAATTCACTCGACCCTCACGAAGGGACTTCACTTCCGTTCCCTTGAGAATTAAGCCCGCCTCAATTTTTTCCTCAATTGAATAGTCGTGGAACGCTTTTCGATTGGATCCGGCGACTTTATTCAGGTCATCCTGTTTCATAGCGCTCAATTACACATATATTGAAAAGGGGGAAAGATCGCCTCAAACCATTTGGCGGGGTTGCCCCTCGGCATAACCACATCCTAGAATAGCTCCTATGCAAACCTTTACCTCCTTTCAAGCCATATTACAAGGCGTGGCGCAAAGTCAGGGCTTTGACGTCAGGCTTTGGGAGTATCGATTGCAAACCCAATGGAAGGATATTGTTGGAGAAGTACTAGCGGCTCACACATGGCCTGCGAGAATTCGCTTTCGCAAACTCTTTATCGCCGTCGAGACCACCGTGTGGTTACATCAACTGACCTATCTAAAATCCACGCTCATGGAAAAAATTCAATCCCAAACATTGAATCTCTACCTGAAAGACATTGTTTTCCGAATCGGAGAAATCCCTGAGTCACAATGGGACGAACCAGAATCGAGAACTGTTACCCCCCACGTCTCCGCCGAATCCCTCATGACCGCCACCGAATACACCCGAGAAGTCAATAATGAAGAGATTCGCTATTCTCTAACCCGTGTCATCTCCAAAGCACTGTCCGAGCCACCTCATTCTCCCAAACTCTAATTTCATATCCTTTTGTAGATAGCAAGTTAACTTGTCCGGTTTATGTAGCACATGAAGTGTCCGGTTTTCTCTCCTCTGCTGA
>JAQBUF010000103.1 GCA_027623995.1 Nitrospirota bacterium | reverse complement strand
CTTTCAGCCTTCGTAGCCACTTCGGCGAAGTAGGCTCGGCGGAGGCTGGTAAGATCGTGCAGCTACACTAGAAAGAAACCTCACGGGAAGGAGATGGCAGGGGCAAGAAGTTTCCTGTATCCAGAATGGATGACGGAAGGGGTGGAACCACGTTTTCGGTATGATCCGTCAAATCGGGATAGCCCCATTGCTATTTCATCCATCGTACCGTTTATATATCGATGAGCTTTCGAGCCTGCTTGAATATGCTGTGGAACATGGGTCGAGTGAGTCTTCCTGTAAAGGTATTTTGTTGGCTGGGATGATAGGAACCCAGGAGCGTGACGCCCCATGGAGTGGTATAGACTGAACCATGTCCAAATTTTGGGAGAGGCTTGCTCAGTGAATGTCCTAATTCTTTGCATGCTTTGAGATATTCATCGAATGCCAGTTTTCCTAATGCTACTACGACAGTGGTGTGTTTTAAGAGTTGAAGCTCTTTCAACATAAATGGACGGCAGGTGTTGAACTCTTCTTTCGTGGGCTTGTTATCCGGTGGGGCGCAACGGACCGCTGCGGCCACATAGCAATTGTGTAACGTAAGTCCATCATTCAGATGAGTCGCTCCTGGTTGATTCGCGAATCCAAATTGGAATAAGGCTTCATAAAGCCAATCGCCACTTCGGTCCCCGGTAAATACGCGTCCTGTGCGATTGCCCCCGTGAGCGGCCGGAGCCAATCCCAGAATATACAGACGAGCGTTAGGATCACCAAATCCAGGGATTGGGCGTCCCCAATATTCCCATTCCTGAAATCGTTTAACCTTCGTTTGGGCAATGCCTCGACGATAGATTGTCAGCCGTGGGCAAAGAGTGCAATCCGCAATCGTCTGGTGTAAAACCTTGAGTGCTCGCATGGATGGAATCGTAACATAGCTTATTCCGGTCATACACTCGAAAGACGAAAAATGTGGGGATAGACAGAAATCGTTGATGAGTATCATGAAAATTTCCATAAATTTTCCTGACCCAAAAATTCGAGCGCTTCTCAAGCGATTGATCCATGCAGGTCTTCATGCGGCTGATCCCATGGAGGCTGTAAAAAAGGCGTTGTCTATTGACGGAACAAGGCTTCGGGTGGGCCATCGTCAGTATGATCTCAAAAAGTTTGATCGAATTGTATGCGTGGGAGCAGGGAAAGCCTCTGGCAAGATGGCCATGGCGCTTGAACAACGATTAGAGGCGCGCCTGTCGGACGGGCTTGTTGCGGTCAAAGATCAATCCGAGTGCCGGACCAAAAAGATTCAGTTGCTTGAATCCAGTCACCCGGTCCCTACGAATCGAAGTGTTCAAGCTGCAAAGCGCATCGTCACACTTGCTCGAACGCTCACCTGCCGGGATTTACTTGTTGCCCTGATTTCCGGTGGAGCCTCAAGCCTTCTGGCTGCTCCAGCACTGGGTCTCACCTTACGAGACAAGAAACACACGACGTCCCTCTTGCTTCGCTGTGGAGCGACCATTCAAGAGATGAATACGGTGAGGAAACATCTTTCGGCAATCAAAGGTGGGCAACTTGCGGCGAGTACCTCAGCGACGATTGTATCCATCGTGCTGTCTGACGTGGTGGGTGATGATCTGGCCACCATTGGTTCCGGGTTGACAGCACCCGATCCTACGACATTTCAAGATGCACGTGACATCCTTCAAAAATACCAGCTTTGGTCCAAGGTTCCCTCGCCCGTGCGAGGGCATATTGAAAAAGGCCTTTGTGGGCGCATTGTCGATACACCGAAACCCAAGTCCTCGGTGTTTACCAGAGCCCATCATGTGCTCGTTGGAAATAATCGATTGGCGGTGGAGGCCATCGTTCAACAAGCCAGAAATGAAGGACTGAATCCCTTGCTGTTGACGACAATCCTAGAAGGAGAAGCCTGCGAAGTTGGCAGCATGATTGGGGCAATTGCCAGAGAAATTCAATCTTCGGGGCATCCTGTGCGAAGACCTGCCTGTCTGCTGTGGGGAGGCGAGCCCACGGTGACGGTCCAAGGGAAAGGCAAAGGTGGACGAGTCCAAGAATTGGTCTTATCTGCCGCGACTCGGATTGCAGGACTCTCAAACATGTATGTGGCAGGGTTTGGAACCGATGGCCGTGATGGTCCTACGGACATGGCTGGGGCGATTGTTGATGGGCGAACCATTGAACGTGCATTAAAAAAAGGGCTTGATTCTTTGCACCTACTCGCCAACAACGATAGTTATGGATTTTTTGAAAAAATTCATGGGCATATTCATACCGGTCCTACAGGGACCAATGTGAATGACGTGTATATGCTGCTGGCATTGTAAGATCTATCGAGAAATTTGAACTTTGAATTTGCCCCATCGACATTTGAATGGCATCGAGGTCAATGAAAAACTTTACAGGAGGCAATAGTGTACGAAGCGCAACACATGGTTCTCGAATTTCACAAAGAATTTGATATTCATATCGCTCACGCCCCGACGGTCCCGGATGATAAAACTAAGGCCTTGCGTGTGCGACTGATCCAGGAAGAGTTTGATGAATTGAAAGAGGCGTTTGAGGAAAAGAACTTACCGAATATCGCCAAGGAACTCGCTGATCTGTTGTATGTAGTTTATGGCTCGGCAGTGTCGTATGGCATTGATATGGAGCCGGTATTTCAAGAGGTGCAGCGATCCAACATGAGTAAGGTCGGTGGTTATAAACGGGAGGATGGCAAATGGGTCAAACCCGCAACCTACTCACCGGCAGATGTGCACCCCATCTTGGAAAAACAGGGTAAAGGCGGTCTTTAATTAAAGAGATCTTGATGATATCTGGTCACTAAACTTGCGCAGTGAGGGTGTTGAGTTTTTGCTCGAGACCAATCTGACGTAAGGTCATCAATTCTTTGGCTCGTTCGAGAGTGGCGTCGGGGTCGAATCCGTCCTGACAATTGATTTCAAACAATGGGGCGGATTCTTGCACGAGTTGCTTGATTTTCTTAAAGACCTCGACGAATGCGAGGGATGGCAATTGAAGTGTCTGCTCAATGTTCTCTGAGATCTCAAACAACGTATCATCATCGACCTGAGAAATTGAAAGATCCGCAAAGGTTCCGCTGAATGCCACACATTGAAGGAATTGGCGGTCCTTTGTCTCTGGCGGAGCTTGCTCAAGGTTGTCGCTATATCGAATTCCCCTCAGCAAATCTTCTGGGAAATTCCATTTATGTAACAGCCAACTCCCAACCATGGCATGGTCGGCTCCAAAATGTTCTCGTTCATGCATAGTCACTTCTTGGTGCGACAGTTGTTCAACATTTGGTTGGGCATAGAGCGAGGGATCGATTTGATCCAAGACGAGCATGCCCAGGTCTTGAATGAAGGACGCCATAAACAGTTCTTCTTGATCGTGGCGACCGCACATTTGGGCCAAGGCGAGGCCGGCTGATCCAGATATCAAGGCTCGCCGCCAAAATATCAAATGATCGAGTCCGCCCTTTTGTTCGTGGCGGAGGGATTTGACCAATGAAAATGAGAGAGCCAATGAGAGAATCCCATTGAGTCCAATCACCATGATGGCTTTCTGTAAATTCGCGACTTTTTTGCCCTGGCCATATAAGGGGGAATTCGCCATGCGCAAGATTTTTACCGACAGTGCGGGGTCGAGGGCCAACACATGCACGACATTATCAATCTCTATATCTGGATCTTTGACCATTTGAATAATTTGAAGCGCGACCTTGGGAGGGCTGGGCAACGAGGTGCATGCTTCCAACTTGGCTATGCATTCTGCTGGTAAAGCGATGTCTTCCATGGTGGTCTACGAGCTCCTTAGGTATATCAAGAGAAGGACAAATACTGTCCAATGGATAGTATCGGAGACCTGGCCCCAAAATGTTAATAGGCGAATTCAACCCATAAGTGCACCACTGGTTACTAATGGCTCTCGTGTTTGAATCCATTGCATGAAC
>JAQBUF010000052.1 GCA_027623995.1 Nitrospirota bacterium | reverse complement strand
CGCTTCAACCGCAGAACCTCTCGTTCAAGGGGAAAGCTCTTACCGACTCGTCGAGCAAGCCTTGCAGACCGACCCCGTGACCGCTCAATCCCTAACCACAATAGGTCGTAGGTAGGCGGTCAACTGCATAGCCCAGTAAATAATATGGATCCTTTGGCACTGAAAGAGCTTCTCCAACACGTTCAGGAAGGGACACTGTCTGTCCCGAAGGCGCTGGATCGACTTCGAACACTCCCGTATGAAAATCTTGGTTTCGCGAAAGTTGATCATCATCGGTCGCTTCGCCAAGGTGTGCCAGAAGCCATTCTCTGTGAAGGCAAGACTGAGGCTCAGATCATTGCCATTGCCAAGGGGCTTCTGAAAAATAAGGTTCCGGTGTTGGCGACACGAGCCAATCCCAGTATTGCGCGAGCATTAAAACGCATGAGCCGTCGCGCGGTGTATGAACAAGAGGCTCGCATGGTCGTCATTCAATCGACCATTCCAATACCACAAGGTGATATCGTAATTGTCACGGCTGGCACGTCGGACATTCCCGTTGCAGAAGAAGCGCGAGTCACAGCCAGCGCCATGGGAAGTGCCGTGGAAACGCTTTTTGATGTTGGCGTGGCAGGAATGCATCGCTTGCTCGATCACTTGGATCGCCTTCAACGCGCCCGTGTATTGATTGTCATCGCTGGAATGGATGGGGTCTTACCGAGTGTCGTGGGAGGACTGGTGAAAACACCGCTGATTGCCGTGCCGACCAGCCGAGGGTACGGGGCAAACTTTGGAGGCGTGGCTCCGCTCCTGACGATGCTGAATGCCTGTTCAGGGGGAATCGGGGTGATGAATATCGATAATGGCTTTGGGGCGGGACATCTGGCTCATCGAATTAACGTGCTTCCGGCGTTGTCGCCGCCGAAACGCCCCCGTCCCCGGTAGCGGCTTCCTCCAAGGCAGGTTCCTGAGCCTCCATATCTTCATTGTCTGGAGCCTCCTCTGAAGAGGTTACTCCTTCTCCACTGCCCTCATCTAGTTCTTCTGACGAAGTGTCGTCGGATTGAAAGGGCACATGCTCTAAGTGGGCCTTACTGGTTGCCAAAGACTCTGGCGGAGAAACTTCCAAATCCCCTCGCGCACGAAGAGATGCGACTTTTACCCGAGCCGGGCCATCTTTTTTGGACATCAACTTGGCTCGAATTTCATATTTATACGTTCCGGCACTGACGAGTTGATCGGTATGATCTTTTCCATCCCACAAAAATGTCGTGCTGATCTTCCGTGAATTTTCGGAGCTCTGGATTTCCTCAATCGGAAGCCGATTGTACAAAAAGCGAATGGAGCGTTTGGTCGGAAAGCTGATCATGGATGACACTTCAAGCAGATCCACATTCGAGAGATTTTTGGGCAATCCCACATCGACCGTAATGGTGAGTGGCCCATTGCCCGGAGCAAATGGCATGGGAGACGTGGAGATATCCAAAATTTTTAACGATGGCGGACTATATGAACGATTTTTGCGTTTGGCGTCTACATCACCCACAAACATGACCGGTGAGGCCAATGCCACCATCACGATGAAAATAATCAACCGTTTCATAATTTATATACCAGTCCGATTCTGTTCAATCACAAATCTGTCAACAGGCCGTCCTGGACCTGAACGTAAATACTAATGATCGCTGGGGATTTCAACAGTTGTGAAATGCCTCTTTTGATTGTACACAAAATGCACCCAGAGTCTAGCAAGAATCCCGAAAAAGTTTTTTGCAGTTCCAGTATCGACACAAACACCGAAAACCCTTGTCATTTTGGGTAAAATTTCGTATGTGCTTCAATGAGATGAACATGCCGATTGATGGAATAAAGAAAGGAAGCCATGCACCTTCACTTTGATTGTTTTTCGGGAATGAGCGGGGACATGACCTTAGGAGCCTTGGTGGATGTCGGGCTTTCTCCACAGACACTTCGAAAAGGCCTCAAAGCACTGCCTATCTCCGGATACCGACTCAAAGTCTCAAAAGTTTACCGTGGTGCGATTCAGGCAACAAAGGTTGATGTCGTTATCTCTCAAGGTCACGACAAAGCTCTCTCCTGGCCACAGATTCGGCGGCTCTTGTCTAAAAGTGCGATCCCGGCCTCAGTCAAGCGTCAAGCGCTTTCAGTCTTCGAACGATTGGCTCAAGCCGAGGGAACCGTGCATGGGCAAGATTCAACCACTGTCCATTTCCATGAGGTGGGGGTGATTGATTCTCTGGTTGATGTCATGGGAACCCTATTGGGATGCCATGAACTGGGGATTGAGACGTACAGTGCAAGTCCTGTCAACGTAGGATCTGGAACCATCGACTGCACACATGGCGCGCTACCCGTTCCAGGACCAGCAGTTGCTGAATTGGCCAAAGGGTATCCTATTTATTCCAAAGGCCCGGCTATGGAAATGACGACGCCAACGGGAATGGCATTGGTGACGACATTGGCTCAAACGTTTGGTGAGCTTCCACCGGTCATTCCCAGTGCGATCGGATATGGAGCGGGAACAGCGGATCCACATGATTGGCCCAATGTGCTGCGAGTATTCCTCGCTCTCACTCCAACCACTGAGTCGTTTGAGTCCGACCAGGTCATTCAATTGGAAACCAATATCGATGATATGAATCCCCAAATATATGAATCTGTTATGGAGCGCCTATTTGAGGATGGTGCTCTTGATGTCATTCTCACGCCAACGATCATGAAGCGAAGTCGCCCTGGGATTATACTGACCGTATTGGCCCAAGCTGAACAGACCGAGGCGCTGGTTCAAACCATATTTCGTGAAACCACCTCTATTGGAGTGCGAAGGCAAATCATTGACCGTGTGACACTCGCGCGTTCCATGAAAACGATTCGCCTGCCACAAGGCCAAGTTCGGGTAAAAACCGTTCAAATCGGCAACAGCCTCAAACATCGACCAGAATTTCAAGATTGCCAGGCTATTAGCAAAAAGACCGGCATCCCTGTGCAAGATGTGATAGAAGCTGTCATTCGAAAGCTTTCTTAGACTATACCCGGCATGCCAAATCCTACAAAACCACCCAAACCCTATCTGGCCATTACTATGGGAGACCCTGCTGGCATTGGCCCTGAAATTATCGTCAAAGCCTTAGCCTCTTCCACGGTTTGGCGAATGTGTCGGCCTATCGTGGTGGGGTCTGTCCCGGTATTTGAAAAGGAAGTTGCGCGTGGACACTCTTCCCTAGGGATAGTTTCCCTGAAGGGTGAACACATACCTGCTGATGGAAAGTGGATTGCCAAAGGCCATCTCCCTATTTTGGATCCTTTGGAACAGCCTATTGGGCGATTTCTGATGGGGAAAGCCGCATGCGGGCCGGGAGCTGCGTCTCTACGATGTATCGAAACTGCCGTCAGTTTAGCTCAACATCAATGTGTGGATGGTATTGTCACTGCGCCGATCAACAAGGAAGCCATCCATCTGGCCGGATGTACTCATCCTGGACACACGGAGCTTCTCGCACATCTCACCAAAACCAAGGACTTTGGGATGATGTTATTGGGAGGCCCGCTCAAGATTCTCTTCGTCACCACACATCTCTCGATTCGAAAACTTCCCGATGCCCTGACGACCAAGGGAATTTTCAAAGCCATTCAACTGGCGCACAAGGCCCTGCGAGAACATTTCCAGATTTCTCGTCCACGAGTGGGAGTGGCGGCGTTAAACCCACATGCTGGGGAACATGGGCTATTCGGGAATGAAGAACACACCATCATTGCCCCTGCGGTCAAAAAAGCCAAGGAAGCCGGGATACGTGTGTTGGGACCATTACCAGCAGACACCCTTTTTGGTGCGGCTGTCCGTGGAGACTACGACGTGATCATCGCGATGTACCATGACCAGGGCCTGATCCCACTCAAGACTATTGCCTTTGGACAATGCATCAACATGACCGTGGGCTTGCCAATTATCAGAACTTCCGTCGATCATGGAACCGCCTACGACATCGCCGGCAAGGGCAAAGCTGACCCACAAAGTTTAATCCAAGCCATAACATTAGCTGCTCGATTGAATTCTCAGGCTTAAGGCCTTCTCCTTGAGACCAATGGGGAGTTCTGTCCATAAAAAGTCCTATTTCATACCTTCAAATAACATTGCAAATTAAAAATAATATTTATAATATGCAATGATGATTCATCGTCGTTTCTATCAAAAGATCAAAGATGCTCTCGATCGGCAAGCTGCTGTGGCACTGATTGGGCCACGCCAAGTTGGCAAGACCACGTTGGCTCTGGAGATCGCGAAAAATACGGATGCGCTCTATCTTGATCTTGAGGCTCGTGAAGAAAGGGACAAACTTCATGACCCTGCCTTGTTCCTGAAAGGCTATGAAGATCGTCTCGTTATTCTTGATGAAATCCATCGAGTGCCAGAACTCTTTCAGACCTTGCGCGGGCTCATTGACCAAGGAAGGCGACGTGGGCGGCGAACAGGACGTTTTCTTATCTTGGGATCAGCGTCGATAGACTTGCTCCGGCAGTCGGGAGAAAGTCTCGCGGGCAGAATTGAATATGTCGATATGGGCCCGTTTGATACATTAGAAATTGGCTCTTCTGATGAACAAGCGCTCATGAAGCTTTGGGTCCGAGGTGGGTTTCCGGATAGCTATCTGGCGCGTCGTGAACCGGATAGCGTGGCTTTTCGACGAAATTTTATTCGGACCTATCTGGAACGGGATGTTCCGCAGTTTGGGCCGCGGATACCAGCAGAAACTCTGGAGCGGTTATGGACCATGTTGGCCCACAGCCAGGGAACCATGCTCAATGCCTCACGATTGGCCTCTGCCCTTTCGGTCACAGCCCCAACCGTCACGAGCTATATCGACCTATTGGTTGACCTTCTGCTCGTACGGCGACTGCCCCCATTTCATGCCAATACCGGCAAGCGCTTGGTGAAATCTCCCAAGGTCTATGTCCGCGATAGTGGCTTGGTTCACACCTTATTGGGGATTGAAGATTATCACCAACTTGCTGGGCACCCAGTGGTTGGGTCAAGTTGGGAAGGCTTTGTCATTGAGAATATTTTGGCGGTTGCCCCCGAACGAACCAAAGCGAATTTTTATCGGACTGCCGTTGGTGCGGAGATTGACTTGGTGTTAGAGTTGCCTGGTGAACAAGGACTTTGGGCCATTGAAATTAAACGAGGGCTCACATCAAGCCCAAGTCGAGGCTTCTACCATGCAAGAGAGGATATTCAACCCGCGCGCAGTTTTGTCGTTTATGCCGGCGAGGATCGCTACCCCATCACAAAAGAGGTTGAAGCCATTGGTGTGCAAGACATCTTACAAGAGATTGCGAAGCTGACTCACTAAAGGGCCTCTCTATATAGTATCCCCTGCTCTTATGACACAATCCGCCAACACTCCTTCATCGGTCTTGAAACAACTTACGGGCCGAGCAGTCGCGCTCAAGACCTTACTATCCATTGAGCGGCATACGGCCTTTGCAGATGAGGCGTTCAATGAAGTGACTCTCAAAAATCAAATTTCCCATGAAGATCGAGCGTTGGCCTTTGAACTGGTGTATGGCGTGCTTCGTCATCGAGGGAACCTGGATTGGCGGCTCAATGCCCTGACGAAAAAACCACTGTCGGGCTTACCGACCGTCATCGTCACGATTCTTCGCCTTGGCGCGTACCAGCTACTCCACCTAGGTCGAGTCCCGGAATCAGCCGCGGTCAATGAGTCCGTCAAGCTGGCTAAACGTGTCAAAGGTCGAGACTGGAGTGGAGTGGTCAATGGGGTGTTGCGGAATTTGATCAGACAAGAAGAACCTCAAGCGCCTGACAACTCAGAGAACCCAACCCAGGCGTTATCGATTCAGTATTCCTGCCCGACTTGGCTCACTCAACGTTGGATTGACCGGCTGGGCGTCAAACAAGCCGAGCGGGTATGCCAACAATCCATTGGGATCCCTCCATTGACCCTAAGGGCCAACACCCTCCGTTGCTCCCGAGAAGAATTGAAGCAACGCTTAGAAAATGAGGGGCATGCTGCGACTCTCACCAATGTCAGTCCCCTGGGACTCACGCTGGATAAATGTGGGGCACTCTCCATCCTGAAGCCGTTACAAGAAGGCTGGTGCTATGTTGAGGATGAAGCCGCTCAGTTGGTTCCTCTGCTGTTAGCTGTCCAACCAGGGCACCGAGTGTTGGATGTCTGTGCGGCACCTGGGGGAAAAGCCACGCATATGGCAGCACTCATGAAAGATCAGGGTGAAATTGTCGCTACAGATCGAAGTGCCAATCGGCTCCTCGCCCTCAAAGCCAATGCCGATCGATTAGGCATTTCCTGTATTCATCCTATGGTGACAACATGGGCCGAGAACGAATCCTTTTCCTCGCACACCTCCTCACTTCTGGAGAACGGATTCGATCGCATATTAGTCGATGCGCCATGTTCGGGATTAGGAGTCTTACGTCGACACCCTGAGGCGAAGTGGCAAAAGGCTGCTGAACAGTTGGGTCAACACCAACAATCACAAATCGACATTCTGAATCGGGTGAGTACTTACTTGAGACCTGGCGGAGTCTTGGTCTATAGTGCCTGCTCCACAGAACCAGAAGAAAGCACACAGGTGATCGATAAATTTTGTCTCGACCACCCAGAATTTCACCATGAACATGCGGCTTCGTTTCTTCCTCAAGAATGCGTCACTCTAACGAGTGCTGATGGAAATCTTTTGACACTTGGCTCAATCTATGACATGGATGGATTTTTTGCCGCCCGTCTTCGAAAGACCTAACTCATGAATGCTCGCCCCGTGAAAATTGCTCCATCCATTCTTGCGGCGGACTTTGCTCGACTGGCCGATGAAGTCGCCAAGATTGAAGCTGCTGGAGCCGACTTCCTTCATGTGGATGTGATGGATGGCCATTTTGTGCCGAATTTGACGATAGGACCGCCTATTGTCGAAGCCCTGCGCAAAGTCACTTCGCTCCCACTGGACGTGCATCTCATGATCACGAATCCCGATGCCTTTATTCCAGAGTTCGCGGATGCCGGGGCCACGTATCTGACCGTTCACACGGAAACCTGCCCACACCTCCATCGCACGATACAATTGATTAAAGAGCATGGCGTGAAAGCTGGGATCACACTCAATCCAGCGACGTCGTTAACCACACTTGAAGAAGTGATTGCTGATGCCGATTTGGTGTTGATTATGTCGGTGAACCCAGGTTTTGGCGGTCAAAAATTTATTCCAGCCGTCTATGACAAAATCGCTCGAGCCCGAGACCTCATCACCCGAACGGGCAGTCGCGCATTGCTCGAAGTCGATGGCGGGATCAAAATTGATAACGCCGCAGAGGTTGTCAAAGCTGGTGCCGATGTCTTAGTGGCAGGATCAGCCATTTTTAACACTTCCAATTATGCTGAAACGATACAGGCATTTCGATCAGCCGCCACACAGGCCCATTCAGTCTCGTTGTAACCCATGAGTGCCAAGGACCAGCACGACAGTCTGCATCCCCTTGAAGTTCATCTTCTTGCGGCGTTGTGTTCCCAATCGACCGCCCTATCCGACGTCAAGCTGGCGGAGTTGACGCCCCTCGACCCATCACAAATCAGTATGGCGCTGGGATGGCTTCAGGCGAAAGCCTTCATTCGCATCGACTCCGAAACTATCACGCACTTTGTGGGGTTAACTGAGGTGGGGCGAGGATATCTTGCGATAGGGTCACCAGCCGAATGGATTCTCCTCTCCTGCTCAGCGGCGACACAAGATGGGAACTCGCTGACCGTTAAAGACTTGCAAGCAAAAGAGCTGTTTCAACCAACGGAATTGAGTCGGGCGATTGGACTGTTGAAAAAAGAAGGGGCCATCCAGATGGTCGCCGGCGGGGCCATTGAAACGACGAGCACCCCAAGTCCAACCACTGAAAAGTTGAAGGGCTTGCTCGGACAACTCGAAACTGCCACAGAGGATCTTTCTGTATTTTCTCCAGACGATCAAACCCTACTGAAACAATTTTCCGTGAAGCGCGGGAATGCTCAGGAACCTTTCCGAATCGAAGAACGAGTCGAGCGTGCGTATATGCTGACCACGGAAGGACAAGACGTCGCAAAACTATGTCGTCCTGGCGCGACGGAAGAAATTTCTCAATTGACGCCAGACATGCTCAAGGACGGAACGTGGCGCAATAAACCATTCAGAAAATACTCGATCAATCTTCGACCACCACGAGTCGCACCAGGACGGCGGCATCCGTATCGAGAATTTCTTGATCTCGTGAAACGCCGATTGGTGAGCATGGGATTTCAAGAAATGCGTGGCCCTTTGGTGGAAACTGAATTTTGGGATATGGACGCGCTCTACATGCCACAGTTCCATCCTGCCCGCGCGATCCACGACGTATATTTTGTGAAAAATCCAACCTCGGCCGATAAGATTGCCGAACCCTTTCTCTCCCGAGTCGCTGAAGCCCATGAACACGGAGGGTCGACTGGTTCCACGGGTTGGGGCTATCAATATGATCGGGAACGGGCTCGTCGGTTAGTGCTGCGAAGCCAAGGCACGGCGGTCTCTGCGAGAACCTTAGCCGCCAATCCGTTGGTGCCGGGAAAATATTTTTCAATTGCTCGATGCTTTCGATACGATCAAGTGGATGCCACTCATGCGACCGACTTCTTTCAAGTTGAAGGGATTATTCTTGGCGAAGATATCAACTTTCGCACGCTGCTGGGCCTGTTGACTCTCTTTGCCAAAGAAATGGCTCAGGCCAAAGAAAGTAAATTTTTACCAGCCTATTTTCCCTTTACCGAACCGTCTGTGGAATTGCATGTTCGTCATCCCCGACTTGGATGGATGGAGTTGGGGGGGGCCGGCTTGTTCCGCCCTGAAGTCACTCACCCGCTCGGTGTGACCGTCCCGGTGATTGCCTGGGGGTTAGGACTGGATCGTATGGCGATGATGGCACTCGGACTACACGATATTCGTGATCTGTTTTCTGTGGATCTTGAAAAAGTCAGAACGATGCGCGGGAGATTTTCATAACTGTTTTCCATGGCCCTCTGATGACCACGCGTGCATCATGAAAATGGCCTAGGCCGTCAGGTCTTCTGTAGCTGCACGATCTCATCGTGCCCTCTTCAAGCATCCAGTGGCCGCTGACATTTGAAGAGGCAGCATGAGATGCTGCAGCTACAAAAAGATCTTAGTTTTTAAACAGGATGCTCAGACATTTTAAAACATCAAAATTTTCGTAAATCCTATGCCAACAATTTCTATTTTCCAAAAAGATTTTGAATCACTCCTTGGCCAATCTGCTTCGATTGATCAAATCGAAAACTGGTTGATGCTCGTCAAAGGCGAGCTTAAGGACCACACCCCAGCCACCGGAGAAATTCGGGTAGAATTGCAGGACAGTAATCGCCCGGACACCTGGTGCGTCGAAGGCATTGCCAGGCAAATTCGCATTAAATTGCAGGGAAGCCCGGTGGCCTATCCCTTCCTTGAAACCAAATCTCGTCCTAAGCGAACAATTACCGTAGGCAAAGGCATGGAAGATGTCCGACCCTTTTTCGCGGCATGTTGCGCCACGGGGTATCAGGTCACAGAAGAAGGATTGGCACAGCTGATCCAAGTTCAAGAAAAACTTGCGGATATTTATGGACACAAACGACAGACCGTCTCCATTGGCTTGTACCGCCTACCGAAAATTCAATTCCCAGTCACCTATGGGTTGGTGAAACCGGAAGAAGCACGGTTTACCCCTCTCGGAATGACTGAAAAATTGACCCTCAAAGACATTCTCACGGTGCATCCCAAAGGGATCGAATACAGTTCGATTTTGGCTGACCATCCAACCCTCCCCCTGTTATGGGATAAAGAAGGCCAGATTTTATCGTTTCCGCCGATCATCAATAGTCGGGAAATCGGAGAAGTCCAAATCGGAGATTCCGAATTGATGGTCGAAGTCACGGGAACCGATCTGAGGATGGTGCTGTTGACGTTAAATATCTTTGCCGCAAATTTGGCCGATCGTGGAGCAGAAATTGAGCCCATTGAGATTGTCTATCCCTATGCTACTGATTGGGGAAAAACTATTCGCACCCCTTGCGAAATTAGCGAGGTCCAAAAAGTTCCGGTTCATGCCATTGAGTCAGCCTTGGGGCTCCCAATGGGGGTGGAAACCATTCATCAGGCTCTGTCTGCATATGGATATCAAGTCAAAGCCAGCCGACATACGTTAGCCGTACGATTACCGAGTTATAGAAGTGATCTCATGCATCCCATTGACGTGGCAGAGGATGTCGCCATTTCCCGAGGGTATGCATCCTTTGAACCGATCATGCCATCACAATTTACGGTCGGTTCATTGTCAGCCCTGGAACTGACGTCGGACTATGTTCGCGATCACATGGTTGGCATGGGATTTCAGGAAATGTTTTCGAATATTTTGATGTCACATGAGGACCTCGTCGAACGGATGAATTTAACTCCCGCGGATCACCCCGTAGTTGAAGTCGATAATGTCATGTCGCTGAATTATTCCTGCCTTCGGTCGTGGATTCTCCCTTCGCTCCTTCGAATTGAGACAGCATCACCCCGTGCCTTCTATCCGCATCGGCTCTTCGAAATCGGCGAAGTCGCAATCCAAAATTTGAGCCTTGAATTAGGATCAAAGACCGTCATCAAATTAGCTTCCTTAGTCGCACATCCTCATGCCAATTTTTCCGAAATTCACACGAGCCTTGATGTCCTAATGTATTATCTCGTGCAGGATTATACCCTTGAACCGACTTCTCATAAATCGTTCCTGGATGGACGGGTAGGGAAGATTATGGTTGAGGGAAAATCAATCGGCTTAATTGGCGAACTCCACCCCGAAGTCTTGGAGGCATGGCAAATTTCCATGCCGATCTCAGTGTTTGAACTCGAAGTAGATGCGTTGGTGAGAGAAGAGCGTTAAGCGTAATTCTTAGCAGAGTTTCGCCCCCGCCGACGAGATCCCCTTCGACAGGCTCAGGGCAGGCTTTTTGTTTCGGCAAAAGGACCCAAAACCATTCTCGCCCGTGCACGGCCCCTCCAACCTTACTCAGAAGCAAGGTCTCCGGGGTCCCTCCGCTTCCGTACCGAATCAAGATGGCTCAACTCGCTCCGAGGTGCAAAGCCACCTCTCCACTCAAGCAGCCCTCGCCCAAAAAGCCGATTCGGCACTCCAGCTCCGCCGCACCCAACGCGGGGTGAGGTAAGCCTGTGGTATACTTATCCAAGGTTAGCCCGAAGGCTTTGAATGAAATATTCAATAGTTGTCGCAAAGGGTTAAGGTCAAAGTGGAAAAAACAACAGCGGAAGAAAAACAAGGATTACCTCTTCGTATTTTTCGCTCTGCTACAGCCACTGAATACGAGAAGCGTGTGATTGCTCACTCAGACATTATGTTTTCACTCAAGTGCGTAATTCGACTTCGTGATTTGAACAAAAATGACGACAGTGATCAGCTTTTCAGAGAAGCTTTGTGGGATGCCGCAGTTATTCGATTACTGAGTATATTTGATGGCCCAAAGGGGCTTAAGAAGAAAGATATCTTGGATAATTTGCCAGAAGGTGCGAGAGAAGCTTTCCAATTTTTTGATAATTATCGCAACAAGCATATCGCCCATAAAGTCAACCCAATTGAGCAAGTTAAGGCAGGAATTATTCTAAGTGATGAAAATTCTTCTAAAAGAAAAGTTCTAGCAGTGGGACATTTGCTGTCAAAAGATGCCTCGTTTGCTGATCCCTCTTTCGTTGGCAGCTTAGGAAAGTTTGCTGAGGTACTACGTGTTCAAATTGAAAAGGAAATTAAGACCTTGGAGGAACTTGTACTTCAAGAGGCCAAAGAACGCCCAATTCAAAATTTTTATAGGCTCCCTCCTCTTCGGATAGTTTTCGGTGAGAGTGGCCACCTCCGCAAAGGTATGACCTGAGTTGCCTATAACCAGAATAGACGTGACGTTAGGGAAAAAGCTTCAGGTGGTATTTGGGTTGTGGTGTGTACTACAACTCTGAGGGACAAAAAATTGTGGCCAGCAAAATTGGAGTCAAGTATGAGTATTGAGTTATCCGATGCCCCCCATTTTAAAATCCTGATGTTTTTTTGAGTATCTCCCCCGCCTCCTGGCGCGGTGGAGCCGCGGGACCGAATTCGACTATTCGGCGAGGGCCGTTTGAGCGGAGCGAGTTCCCGAGCCATATAATTCGGTGCCGGGGCGGAGTTCACCCGTAGGGACGCGCACGGGCAGAAATGGTTTTGGGCACATTTGCCGAAACAAAAGTGCCTCGTCGTGTGGGCGCGAAAGCCCACAAATTATAAAATCAGTTAGAAAAACCCAGCGTGATGATTAGTATTAACGAGTGGGGCGGAAGGAATTTTCCGTGAAGCGTGAGGGCTCACGCTTCACGGATTATATTTACTTAGGCCGCAACTTTAGCTAAATCAGATTTAGCCATATCCGTCAGTGACTTGAAACCACTTTCGTCATGGATGGCCATTTCAGAAAGCATTTTGCGGTTCAGGAGCACATTCGCGTTCTTCAATGCATTCATAAACTTGCTATAGGAAAGACCGTGGGCTTTGACCGCAGCAGAGATACGCGTGATCCACAGCCGACGAAAATCTCTTTTCCGATGCTTACGACCGGTATAGGCATAGGCCTGCCCTTTATCGACTGACTCTGTCGCTGTTCTAAATAGCTTACTTTTTGCCCCATATTGGCCCTTCGCCAATTTCAATCTTTTTTTCCTGCGGCGCCGGGTTTGTGGGCCTCCTTTTACGCGTGGCATCTCTTAACTCTCCTTCCTCACATTTTTTCCGTGGAATATACTAGCAACGATGACCAGCTATTCAACGAAGCTATTAAGCTCAATTTAGTATCATCAAGCACAGGAACCGTAAAGTTCCTGTCTTTACGAATATGGGAGCAACCTGGCCAAAGCCTTTTGGTCTGACTTGGCAACGACGGCAGACTTACCGAGCCGCATTTTACGTTTCGCATTTTTGGTGGTCAAAATATGCCTTACCCCTGCTTTGCGTCGCAAAAATTTCCCAGAACTCGTACGTTTAAATCGTTTTGCAGCTCCTGAATGACTTTTTAATTTCTGTCCTGCCATGTTTTTCCCCTTACAAAAATCTTAAAAAATATGGGATGGGTACCAGGGGTTTGTTTTTCGCTTTTTTGCGATAGACGAACGACGAGATACGTGTCACATCTTTTTAATGTTTTGGAGCCACAATCATGTACAAATTCCGCCCTTCCATTCTCGGAGTGCTTTCAATGACGCCAAACTCACTCACCTCTTCCACAATTTTGCTCATGGCCGTTCGTCCGAGTTCCTGATTGGCCATTTCCCGACCACGAAACATGACCGTGACTTTGGTTTTATTCTCCTCGGCAATAAAGGTGCGGATTTGCCGAATCTTTGTCTCTAGATCGTGCCTATCAGTTCGAGGTCTGAGTTTGATTTCCTTGACCTGAGTCGACTTTTGATGCTGTCGAATTTTGTGATCTTTTTTACTTTGCTCATACTTAAACTTCCCAAAGTCCATGATTCGGCAAACTGGCGGATCTGAATTTGGCGCGACTTCAACCAAATCAAAACCCGCATCTTTTGCCTGCTTCAGGGCATCTGATGTTTTCAGCACACCAAGCTGTTCCCCATCGGCACCAATAACCCGGACTTCAGGATTCCGAATCAGGTGATTAACACGATGTTTCGCTACGACGATCCGACTCATCTTTGAATAGATGAAGGGGCCAATTCATTTAAGGGCATATCTTTTCCAATCAGTTGAATCACATCTGGAATACCCATCGCTCCGAGATCTCCGTCACTTCGCTTTCTGACGGATACTTGATGGGATTCACTTTCTCTCTTCCCCACGACTAGCATGTAGGGTATTTTTCCTTTTTCCGCTTCACGAATCTTGAGACCGACTTTTTCATTTCGGTCATCAAGCTCAACCCGGAACCCTGCGGCCAGCAATTGATCCCGAACCTGGCCAGCATATTCGGCTTGTTTATCCGTAATCGGCAATATCTTGATTTGGGTCGGTGCCAACCACGTGGGGAAGGCCCCAGCAAAATGTTCTACCAATATTCCAAAGAACCGTTCAATCGACCCCAGGAGGGCTCGATGAATCATAATCGGTTGATGAGTTTTCCCATCTTCACCGACGTACGTCAAGCCAAATCGTTCAGGATTGTTAAAGTCTATCTGAATGGTGGAGCATTGCCAAGCTCGCCCCAAGGCATCTCGAATTTTCAAATCAATCTTTGGACCATAAAAGACCCCTTCGCCTGGATCAATTTTATAAGAAAATCCTCCACCCTTGAGCGCTGATTCTAGTGCGTTAGTGGCTTGGTCCCACTTTCCCAACTCCCCAACCGATTTTTCTGGCCTGGTAGACAGATACAACTCAAACTCCGTAAAACCAAAATGCCCCAGAACAAAGAAGGTAAAATCTAGGACCTTTCGAACCTCTTCCTCAATTTGATCAGGCCGACAGAAAATATGCGCATCATCTTGGGTAAAACCACGGACTCTCATCAATCCATGCAATACCCCGGATCGTTCATACCGATAAACCGTCCCCAACTCTCCATAACGAATCGGCAAGTCCCGGTAACTTCTCAAATGGGTCTTATACACCATAATGTGGAAGGGGCAATTCATTGGTTTAAGTTGATACTCACTGGCCTCAACCATCATCGGCGCAAACATATTATCTTTGTAATAGTCCACATGCCCGCTGGTTTTCCATAAATCTAACCGGGCAACGTGAGGAGAGTAGACCATCTCATAGCCATGTTTGATATGCTGCTCTCGCCAAAAGTTTTCAATCAAGAGTCGAACAAGGGCCCCCTTGGGATGCCAGAGAATTAAACCAGGCCCCGTTTCATCCTGCACACTAAAAAGGTCGAGTTCTTTTCCCAACTTACGATGATCACGGCGCTTGATCTCTTCTAAATTGGCAATATGGTCATCAAGCTCGGCTTGCGAGGGAAAGGATGTCCCATAAATACGCTGAAGCATGGGATTCCGCTCATCGCCTCGCCAATACGCCCCGGCGCTGGTCAGGAGCTTGAGAGCCTTGACCTGACCCGTCGAGCCCACATGGGGACCTCGACACAGGTCAACAAACTCGCCCTGTTGATAGAGTGACACACGATCGTCTTCAATCTGTTTGATGATTTCGACCTTGAAAGACTCTTTTTTGTTCTCAAAAAACTGAATCGCCTCGTCCTTCGACATCTCAAGCCGCTTGACGGGCAAGTCAGCTTTCATGATTTCATGGGCTCTGGCTTCGATTTTCTCTAAGTCTTCAGGAGTAAAGGGGCGTTCAAAGGCGAAATCGTAAAAAAAGCCTTCCTCAATAGCTGGACCGATTGTGACATTGGCCGAGGGGAAGACATCTTTCACTGCTTGAGCCATAATATGTGTACTGCTATGCCGGTAGATTTCTTTGCCCTCCGGAGAAGAAAAGCTGACAGGCTCAATCGATCCGCTTTGAGTCAAGGAAGCCGCTAAATCCATAGGAATCCCATTGACGGAAACCGCAAAAAATTCGGTGCCGTCAATGCCGCATTCCCTCAACGCTTCACGCGCAGTAATCCCAGAGGGAAAAGACTTCGCCTCTCCTCCCGATACTGATACTTCGATTGTCGCAACGCCAGCCTGTGAGGCCTCAGTGGAAACGGACATACGTCTAATTCCGAAAAAATCTTCTCGTAAATTTGAGGATCAATAAAGAGGGATACCGTTAAAAAATGGTAGGCGCGGGCGGTATTGAACCGCCGACCTCTACCGTGTCAAGGTAGCGCTCTCCCCCTGAGCTACGCGCCTATCAACAAGGGCGCTGTTCAAAAACGTCGTCCAGCAAGGCTTCAGGCTTGTTAATGCGCAGAGCGTACTGAGCACAACAACAGACCGGGAACGCAGCTGGCGGCCTTTTTGAACAACGCCCCATAAGTCTATCATGCTAGTAGAGCAAGGGCACTAATGTCAAGAAGTTATTGATTTGATGAAGAAAGTCATGAGGCAGAACGAGGCAATTCACAAATAGATGACCCCAATCTTAATCTAATTTTCACAGTTCTGGCATTTGGGGAGAGTAGTTCTTAGGAAATCTCTTTGTCCCGCTGGGCTTGGGACCGTCTTTTGACCGAAATCTTACATTCCGCGATCTTTTTCCGCAGGGTGTTTCGGTTCAATCCCAAAAGTTGAGCTGCCTGAATTTGATTCCCATGGGTTTCCCGAAGAGCTAATTCAATCAATGGGCGCTCAACGGCTTGAATCAGAGTTGAATATAAACTCCGGGAAGAACTGGCCTTCATGGCCCTGACAAATTCTCCAAATTTGGACTCAACAAAATCCTCAAGGGTAACAGGCGTGAGCTCGGCAGACGGAATTTCTACTTTTCCATTGCCTAAAAGGCCTCGTATCACTGCCACAATCTCCACTAGCGGTAAGGGCCCCGCCAAGATCACGACCTTAGAAAGATCTAGATTGTCCCCTAGGGAGGAGGTCCAATCTTCTAGCTTGCTCCCTTCACCCAATACCAGCACATCAATGGGCCCTCTGTCCGTGGAATGCCTGAAGTCCTGAAGATCCGACGCCAGTAAAATTGTTTCGTCACCAAGCTTTTGGATTTGAGCAAGAACTGACGGGTCGACGCTGCTGACCACAATATGAAGTGGGCTATTCATTGAATAGTATGTTCCGGGAGAGCGCGAATTATCAAAAAGACAAAAGGTTTAGTCAATGAGCGATGGGGCTCTGGTCTCAATTTGCCCATTCAAATGCCAACAGATTGTTTTTATTCAGGAAGCGTCTGCCTCGAAGTAAATAATCGACTCGTTCTCACACCCCAATGGTGAAGTAGGAACCTCGTTAGCACGCCGACGATAGACAGAGCATAACGCACACTTTTCCAAAAAGAAATTTGAGAGGCTGATTCAAAATATCTCGTGCTAATAGGAACCTCACGAATGGAGAGATTTTGGGCGATCCCCTGGACGATGATCTCGGTATCAAACACAAAATCATCCGAATTGGCGTCTAAATTGACAGCTTGAAGGTACCGCTTGGAATAGGCTCTGAATCCAGAGTGGTATTCAGATAGAAAAATGCGCAGGACCATGTTTTCCAGTGCCGTCAACATGACATTGCCATAGAATTTCCACAGCGGCATTCCCCCCTCAATAAATTGGCCCCCCATCATGCGAGATCCGAACACGGCATCCGATTCATTCCTCAGCAAGGGCTCAAGGAGTCTGGGAATAAGGGTGGGGTCATATTGATAATCAGGATGTACCATCACCACAATGTCCGCGCCACGTTTGAGAGCTTCTGTATAGCAGGTTTTTTGATTGCCCCCATACCCACGATTTTCAGAATGTCTCACGGTGGCAATACCCAGCTGTTGAGCCAAGCGCCAAGTTCCATCCTGACTCGCATCGTCGACGAGGAGGATCTCATCCACCCATTCCCGAGGAATGTCTTTGAACGTTTGCTCCAATGTTCGCTCGGCATTATAGGCCGGCAACACTGCAATAACTTTTTTATTTCTTTTCAGTTCGAGAAGTGAGTTCATGCTAATCCCAGAAGTGGGCACAAGAGCCATAGCGTGGTCCAAACAAGCACCGCGCCTATGATATCTAAAATGATTCCGGCCCGCAGCATATGCTGAATGGGGACTAATCCCGTTCCATACACAATCGCATTGGGAGGAGTCGAAACCGGCAACACAAAGGCCAAACTGGCGGCCAAACACACGCCCATGGTAGGCGGAACAGGTGACACTCCAGCAGCTTGGGCAATCGCGATCACCACAGGCACGAGCATACTCGCCGAAGCCGTGTTCGAGGCAATCTCTGTTAACACCAAAGCCGCACCAATGGCTACAGCAGTTAAGCTCCACAGGGTCTTGCCACCAAACACCGTGACCAGCCCTTGTCCGATAATCTTAGCCAAGCCTGTTTCCACCATCAAATGCCCAAAAGCCAATCCCCCACCAAATAACAAAATGGTGCCCCAATTAATGTTTTTTGCTTGACCCCATGTCAGGGTAAATTCTGCGGATTTAAAATGAACCGGCAACACAAACAACAACCCAGCAGCCATAATGGGGACCAGTTCTTTGGGGAATCGAGCATTCAGCCAGACCACTATTTCGGCATCGCGTCCCAACACCACGGCCAAGAGCCCAGGGACAATCCAGCCTCCAATGGCTAGACTTAAGGCCAAGCAAGTGTTTTTTTGGCCTGAGGTCCAAGCGCCCTCCGGTTCTTCTAAGGAGTTATGCCCAGAAACCACCGGAAATACGGGCGGTGGAGGATGCAGCCACGTGAGCACGCCATAAATGAGCAAAAACATCACACACGTAATCGGAAGTCCAATCGAAAACCAGTCAAAAAACGATAGGCTAATACCCGCCTGCTGAGACAACAACCCCACGCCAATCAAATTTGGAGGGGTCCCGATCATCGTCGCAATGCCGCCTGCCGCCGCCCCATAGGCCAACATGAGCATCACGCCGGACTCATACGGCAAGGGGGTATTTCCTGAACGAAGCGTAGAAAGAACCCCCAAGGCCATGGGAACCATGATCGCAACCGCAGCCGTGTTACTAATCCACATGGAGAGCAAAGCCGTCGCCGCAGCCATGGCAAGAAAAATTCTTGTCGGTTTGGCCTTCACCCATGTTAAGGACAACATCCACAAGGCAAAACGATGGTCAACCTTGTGCACGACAAAGGCTTCAGCCAAAAAGAAACTGCCGATGAAAAGAAAAATAATCGGATGGGCAAAGGCCGAGAATACTCCCTTCACCGATCCAATGCCGGCAACCACGCAAAACGTCGCTCCCAATAGCGAAGTCATGGCCAAAGGAATGGCTTCAGTAATCCACGACACGACGACCCAGGTAAGTATCGCCGCTAGCACGTGGGCATTGTGGGGAAGATTGGGAAAAGGAAGGAGGTACATCACCCCGGCAAGGGCCGGAGCCACAAATAAGCCCGTTTTCTGCTTTAACCCCGTAGCATGTTCTTGCGTCTCACTACGAATGTTCACGACAACGGGCCTCGTGTTTGCGATACTAGTGTAACGTGCAATATCTGAGATCGCAGCCTACCACAGCCAAGCCCTGAAGACTATGTTCTCAATGATACTCAGAAGACATAGAGAGAAATGTATTCAATCGCGGCCATTGGTCTTATCAGCACCTGTTAAATCTTATGGGAAAGAACAGAAATCTTTGGCTCTTTCCCCAACGTAGGCCTGCCATGAATCTGAACTAGGATTTCATCCTTTGACAAGGTATCATAGCCTCAAGATATGTTATCCCGTGACTTGGACTCTATGCCGAATACCGTGACCACTCCCCACTCGCTTTCAGCCATCCTTCAAGACCGACAACGGAAGGGGGAACGCGTGGTATTGACGAATGGATGCTTCGATTTGCTTCATATCGGACACATTCGCTACCTTCAATCCGCAAGAGCCTTAGGGGACTTGTTGGTGGTCGCGGTCAACAGTGATGAATCCGTTCGTTCGTTGGAAAAGGGCCAAGGTCGGCCACTCAATCCCGTGGATCATCGGATGGAAGTGCTGGCCGCGTTAGCCTGTGTGGACTATGTCGTGAGGTTTGACGAATCGACCCCACTTACAGTCATCGAGACGCTGCAACCTGATGTGCTCGTCAAAGGTGGCGATTGGCCCGTTGAGCAGATCGTTGGGAGGGAGATCGTCCAAGGACGAGGCGGAATGGTCAAGAGCATTTCATTGACTCCTAATATCTCGACTAGTGTAATGATTGATCGGATTCAACACATGAACTCAGCCACTGAAATATCCAGCACTATTGAAACGCCACCAATGCTTTCCGACCCATCCAGAATAGATCCGACCACGTCCTCATAGGAAATACCAGCCTCCTCAAGGGGTGTTTGAATTTCATCACATACACCAATGCACACGTTAGACACTCAAACCTTTCAGCCAATCCTTGAAGCCCTGGCAGCCTCGGAGTCCAAGCCATTTTTGGTTGGTCCTCATGGAGCAAGTTTGGCTTTTATTATGAGCCTGCTGACCAATCACTCGATAGAAGACGGTTCGTCTCGCAAAACTGGACAGGCCAAAATGCAGCTTCAAGAGTCATGGATGCTCCTGACCCCAACCCATGATGAAGCCGCCCAGCTCTTTCAAGATCTCCAATTTTTTCATACCTTGTTTGGGCTTCCCACCGACACGCTCGCGTTTTTCCCCAACCGAGGATCGGTCCCATATGAGGCCACGTTGCCCTCCGCTGATTTGGTGGCCCAACGCATGCGCACCTTGTTTCGGCTGCATGAACAGCAGCCAACGATTGTGATCACCACACCCGAAGCCGTGTTGCAACGACTCGTGCCCCATCCCGTCTTTACCGACACCTGCCTGACGTTAAAAGTGAACAGTGAGATCGACCGCGAATCTTTGATCACGCACTTTCTCAGAATTGGCTATTGCCGGGTGTCCGCCGTGGAGATTCCAGGGGAGTTCAGTGTACGCGGAGGTATTGTTGATATTTTTTCAACGGCAGATAGCGAACCCTATCGCATCGAGTTTTTAGGCGATACCGTAGAGTCCACACGACGCTTCGATCCTGAAACACAAGAATCCACCGAAACCGTACCCTTCGCACAAATCTTACCCGCGCGAGAATATCTTGTTCCTCTGGGTCAATCGGATTCCGAGCTGCCAACGCTCACCCCTGATGCCGAATGGCGTTCACCAGAACTGTACAGCTCCATGGACACCCTGCTGGATTACTTCACAGACGCGCCGAGGGTACTCATGGACCGTCCGATCAACCTCGCCCACGAAGCGCAAACATTGTGGGACGGGTTACTCGCCGCCTGGGAAGAACAGGAATCTTCCCAAGCCGGTGTGCCCTATCCAGAACCAGACGCACATTATTTGATTTGGGAAGAATTTTTAGAGTTGCTGGCGTCGAGCTCAATATTAGCCACCGATGTCATCCCACCGGTTGAAGGGGAATGGAATCCTGTCATCCCGGTATCGCTTCAATCTCTCAAAAGCATGGGGCTCGGGCTCCGTGGGACTTCCTTTACCGAGACCTTAAAAATTCTCGAGCATCTGCGAACGCAAGGTCCAGTGACCGTCGTCGTCCGTTCAGCTGGCCAAGTGGGACGTCTCCTCGCGTTGTTCGCCGAACACCAAGCCCCGGCCATCGAAGGCAAGCCGTTGCTACGATCAACTTCGTCGGAACGTGAACCCTTCTATATTCAGCAGGGATATCTCTCGTCAGGCTTCCTCGTCCAGGAAGGACAATTTGTGGTCGTGACAGAAGACGACCTGTTCGCCAAAGTCACGCGGCACCGACCGAAATCCAAGAGCAAAACCGCAGCATTTCTTTCCTCCCTCGAAGATCTCAATGCCGGGGATTACGTCGTCCATGTGCAGCACGGGATCAGCCGCTACAATGGCCTTCGTCATCTCTCCGTCCAAGGGTTTGAAAGCGACTATTTGATTTTAGAATTTTCTGGCAAAGATACGTTGTACGTTCCGCTCGATCGCATCAACCAAGTACAGAAATATCGAGGCGGGGAGCACAACGCGCCAAAGCTGGATCGACTTGGCGGCACGAGTTGGGCCAAAACCAAAGCACGGGTCAAAAAAGGCATCGAAGACATGACCCACGAATTGGTGGAGTTGTATGCCAGTCGTGAAGTCACCACACGACGGAGTTATTCCGAAGACACCACCATGACCCATGAGTTTGAGGCGGCGTTTGACTATGAAGAAACGCCGGACCAAATCAAGGCCATTGAAGACATTCAACGAGATTTGGAACTCGACAAACCCATGGACCGATTGGTCTGCGGCGATGTCGGATACGGCAAGACCGAGGTCGCCATGCGCGCCGCATTCAAAGCCGTGCAGGATAATCGGCAAGTGGCCGTGCTTGTCCCCACGACGCTCCTTGCCCAACAACATTACGAAACCTTTTGTCGCCGGTTCGCCCCATTCCCGGTTCGAATTGGCGTTCTCTCGCGGTTTCAAAGTCCGAAGGAAGTCAAAGCCCTATTGCCGGACCTCGCCACCGGCGTCGTGGATATTGTCATCGGGACGCATCGCGTTTTACAAAAAAGTGTGGAGTTTAAAAACCTGGGGCTGGTCATTATCGACGAAGAGCAATGGTTTGGCGTGCGACACAAAGAACGAATGAAGCAGTTGCGCAAGCAGGTGGATGTACTCACGCTGACCGCCACCCCCATTCCTCGAACCTTGCAAATGGCCTTTTCCGGGGTGCGCGACTTGTCGGTGATTGAAACCCCGCCCGCAGGACGTTTGGCCATTCGCACACAAGTTCTTCGCTACAATCCCAACACCATTCGCGATGCGATTCGCCGAGAACTGGCACGCGATGGCCAGATTTTTTATGTGCACAATCGCGTGCAAAGCATGGAACGAGCGGCCAGCTTTGTGCAGGGACTCGTCCCCGAAGCACGCATCCTCATGGCCCATGGCCAGATGAATGAACATGTGCTGGAAGGCGTCATGTTAAAATTCTTTCATGGGGAAGCCGACATTCTCGTAGCCTCGGCCATTATCCAATCAGGCTTGGATGTCCCACGAGCGAACACTATTCTGGTTGATCGCGCAGATTTATTTGGCTTAGCGCAATTGTATCAATTGCGGGGTCGCGTGGGCCGAGCCGGTGATCAAGCTTATGCCTATTTCTTTTTCCCCAATGAAGAGGTGCTCACCACCGATGCCCAAAAGCGGCTCATGGCCATCCAAGAGTTTGCTGAACTCGGGTCAGGGTTTAGGATTGCCGCAGCAGATTTGGAAATTCGTGGAGCCGGAAATCTCCTCGGCAAGCAACAGTCAGGAAGTATGGCCGCCGTAGGACTCGATCTCTACATGCAAATGATCGAACAAGCCGTACAGCAGATGAAAGGCGAAGTGGTCGAGGAAGAGGTTGATCCTACATTACACTTGAATGTGTCGGCCTTCATCCCTGATGATTATGTGGAGGATGGACATCAGCGGCTGTCGCTGTACAAACGCATGTCTGCCAGCCAAAAAGTCGGCGACCTGGCCCTCTTGCATGCAGAGACCCAGGATCGGTACGGGTCACTGCCCAGTGAGGTTGAGCGATTGTTTGAAGTCATGCAAATTAGACTCTTCGCGAAAAAACTGCGCCTGGAGTCTTTGGAAGTCAAAAATGGAACGATCACCCTCACGCTTGACGCGAAGACCACCATTCCGCAAGAAAGTCTGGATTGGCTCATGCAACACACGGAGGACACCATCCGATTTCTTTCTCCTCAATCACTCGCCATTGATACTGGCCATGAGGAGTGGTCCGCGCTGGTCATCGAATTAAATACAATCCTTCAAGGGCTTCTCAACGCCCCATCGGCAGCCGTTCAGGTTTGATGATGAACATATTGAAACAAGACATTACATCATTCCCCAGAATGCTTGCGCTCTTACTGGGGCTCATATTTTTCCCGGTAGGTTATTCCCTTGCCCAAGAAATTACCGATGGCATTGCGGCTATCGTCAACACCGAGGTCATTACGATTTCTGAACTTGAAACTGAGCTGCAAGATGAAACCATTCGCCTCAGAGCTCGCTACAGTGGCAAAGAACTTGAACAGCGACTCACTCATAAAGAATACGATGTGCTCAATCGGATCATCGAGCGCAAGCTACAATTGCAAGAAGCCGAAGCCAAAGGGGTTGGGGTCTCAGAAGAGGAACTCGACCAGGCCATTGATCGATTACGTCAAACCCGACCAGGTGTGGCCGACGCCACGCCACGATCAAGCCTTCGTGAAGAACTGATCCTTCAAAGGATGATCGATTTTGAGGTTCGCCGCCGTATTATGGTTTCACCCGAAGAGGCCCGCAGTTATTACACGACGTCTCAGGATGAATTCACCACCCCAGCGCGCTATCACCTCAAGCAGATCTTATTGAAACCACAGGCAGGAGAATCCAGCACTGAGGTCCTCATGCGCGCTGACGCACTCGTACAAAAAATCAAGGACGGGGCAGATTTTTCAGACCTGGCACAGACACATTCCGAAGGCTCGGAAAGTGTCATGGGTGGAGATTTAGGGTTGATGCGAAAAGATGAGCTACTGGGTCCATTAGCCAACGCCCTAGAAGGCATGCGCATGGGCGATGTGAGCCGCCCGGTGGAATCCGAATTGGGCATTCATATTTTGAAGTTGGAAAAAACAATCCCCGGCGAGCCACTCCCCTTTGATGAAGTCAAAGACTCGATCAAAAATAATCTGTTCCAACGAAAGACCCGAGATGTGCGTGGAGAATGGTTGTCCAGCTTAAAGGACAAAGCGTATATCGAGATTCGGTTTTAGCGAGAAGTTGGAAAGAGCACAAAAAGGGGCACACTTTTTGTTGATAAGCCCTCGCCTTTCAAAATTTTTTAGAAGTTCTCCTTTTGAGCCTGACCTGTTTCCCCTCGTTCACGAATAGCATTCCAAAGTTCCAGCCGACCCTCATTGGTTTTTGCGGAATACAAAATCACTTCATCAGGATTGGGGACTTTGAGCAATTGGCAGAGTTTGGCAAGACAGGGGTTTCGCTGGCTGCGATTGAGCTTATCGACTTTAGTCGTCACGACGATCGGTGGATGTCCCATATGAACGAGCCATTGATACGTGGTCACATCGTGCGCTTCCACGCCGCGAGAATCGATCAACTGCACCACCGCAAACAATTGTTCCCGCTCGGTTAAATAGCGTTCGATCATCGGCCCCCATTGCTGTCGCACCGACTTGGCCACCTTGGCATATCCATAGCCAGGCAAATCCACAAAAAACATGTCCGAGACAACTTTATCCGGCGTTTTGATTCGAAAAAAATTGAGCGTTCGCGTCTTTCCCGGCGTCACACTCACCTTGGAGAGTTTTTTGCGAATCAACAACGAATTAATCGTCGACGATTTACCCACATTAGAGCGACCCACAAACGCCACCTCGGGTAATCGTTCGCGTGGATACTGTTCGGGATTCACACAACTCGCAATAAATTCCGCAGAATGGATTTTCATATGTCCGTGAATGCTCCTGTTGACTTTTATTGATGAATGGTTCCCTGTGCTGGGAGGAATCTATGGGGATTGAGGTGAGATTAACAGGGGGAATCTAAACTAAACAAATGCTTAGGGTTTTATAACCTAAAGCGGTCATAACCTGAGCGCTTTGAAATTTAGCAGGTGCCCTCTTCCACCACTGCTGTTGGTGTAGCTGCGCCATCTCATGGCGCCTCTCCGGAGGCAGCATCCCTTCGACGGGGGCTCAGGACAGGAAGATGCTGCAGCTACAGGGCCACTCTTTTGTAGCTGCGCCATCTAATGGCGCCCTCTTTC
>JAQBUF010000051.1 GCA_027623995.1 Nitrospirota bacterium | reverse complement strand
AGAGAGGACCGTCTGGGCTTATTCACGCCATCCCCTTTTCTCCCTGTCCATTTTCACTGGACCACTACAGGAAGATGCTGCAGCTACACACACGACTTGACACCAGAGTCGTGTAAAGGGAGAGGCAAAATAACCCACGAGGGCGGCCATTCAATTATGTGCAGCTGATCGTCATGTGCGGCCAGAACCATAAATTCTGTATGATCGGATTTGACTAGACTGGTAACCAGGGTTAGAATTTTTTCACAGATTCAGCACATTTCAAATCTCGATCTTCACCTAACCAAAATAAAGGGGGTTCTCATGTTTGTCCCTCCCATCATTCTCATCAGCGCAATCCTTCTTTTGGCAGGATGCGGGGGAAATCCCTACCTCGATGCCTCGTTGAACCCTTCCGAGCTTCAGGGCAAGCATCAAGCATGGTTCGAAGAAAATTGGGGAAAGCCCAGTGCCAAGGCGCAACGATTTTTTGGTGGAGAAACCTGGACCTACTTTCGCATAGCTGGAGGGAAAAAGACTTTCCCTTTTTTCAATTTCGAACCCAATGAATGCCAAATCAGTTTGGACTTTGATAAAGAAGGCAAGCTGGAAGACTCCGATTATTCTGGGTGCTAGAACAGATTCGACGCCATGACATACCGCCTCCTCTCTAGCCCATGAACTCTCCTACCATTGATATAAGTCCTGACGCCCAAAGCCTCATGAAGGCTGCGGCGGAACATGTGGTGGAGCAGGCATCCCTGGCTATCAAGGCCCGAAAACGTTTCACGATTGCCCTTGCCGGCGGCTCAACCCCCAAAAGCCTCTATCGTCTTCTTGCGAGCCCAGAGTATCGAACATGCCTGGAATGGGAAAACATCAAATTCTTCTGGGGGGACGAACGCCACGTCACCCCTAACCACGACGAAAGCAATTATCGCATGGCCTATGAAGCCATGCTTCTGCCCCTCGCGATCCCCGAACACCACATTCATCGGATTCACGGAGAACTGCCAAAAGCTGAGGAAGCCGCCGAGCAATACGAAAAGGTACTTCGCACGGCGTTCAAGTGCACTGGCTCCCAAATCCCACAGTTTGATCTGATTCTATTAGGGATGGGGACTGACGGACATACGGCTTCGCTGTTTCCTGGCACGGATGCCGTCCATGAATCGACTCGATGGGTCGCTGCCCCTTGGGTAGAAAAATTTCAAACCTTTCGAATCACGATAACCCCTGTACTACTCAGCCAGGCCCGCCAGACGACTTTTTTGATTGCCGGCAGAGAAAAGTCCGAAGTGCTGCACGACGTCCTAGAAGGTCCGTTTCAGCCGGACTTCCTCCCATCACAGGTAATTAAACCCACGACAGGGCATTTGGCTTGGTTCCTCGACCGAGAAGCGGCACACGACCTTTCGCCTCGCCTCTCACCTTAACCCCAGGCATTTCTCAAGATCAGCTGAAATCCCGTTCCAAAGAGCTGTAGGGCACCTCTAAAAACTAGTCATTTTTTGTGAGGGCAAGGAAGCCGCGCGCGGAAAACCGGAGTGTATGGGCGAATACATGAGGATTTGAGCACGAGGCTGACGCCGCCATCACGTAAAAGGACGGTTTTTAGAGATGCCCTGTAACAATCATTCAAGATCCATGACTCTCCTCAGAGTATTCTCGTAACTTTGTTTCGTGAATTGCTTCACAGACAAACACAGGTGTTTCGGGTATCCTCTTTTGAACGCACCTCTCCACCCAACGGAATTGACGAATTTGTCGCTCTTTGTTTATGTGTAGAGATTCAACGCTTTGTCCCCTGGCCCAATTGTGAAATAGGAGTCATGAATGGAATCCGATGTCATTACCCAAGCTGTCAGTGAACGCTATGCCCGCGCGGTCACAAATGGTGAAGAAATGTGCTGTCCAACAGGCTATAACCACGAAGACTTGCGCACATTTATTCCGGAACCTGTACTGAAGGTGTCCTACGGGTGTGGCACACCAGTAGGCTTAACGACGGTTCAGCCTGGGGAAACCGTTTTAGATATTGGATCCGGTGGCGGGATCGATTGTTTCGAGGCCTCGCGTCGCGTTGGACCCACCGGACGAGTGATCGGCATCGACATGACCGATGAAATGCTCGCCTTGGCCAGAACCCATGCGCCAACGGTCGCCGCAAACTTGGGCTACCCAGAAACGAATGTAGATTTCCGAAAAGGGCAGGCTGAGGCCATGCCTGTTGACGATGAAGATGTGGATCTCATCGTCTCTAACTGCGTCATCAATCTGTCTCCAGATAAGCCAAAGGTCTTCCAAGAAATGTTTCGCATTCTTCGACCAGGAGGGCGCTTCTCTATTTCAGACATTGTCTCAGATCAAGCCATTCCCAACTATATGATTTATGACAAAGAAAAATGGGGCGACTGTTTATCAGGGGCCTTGCCACTTCATGAATACTGGGGTGGGCTACGGGACGCAGGATTCTTGGGCATTCATCAGGTGAATCTTATTCCTTGGCGCGTGATCGACGGCATTCATTTTCTCTCGATCACATTGACTGGCTATAAGCTCACAAATCCTCAGGCAACATCCCTGGCCTTTGCGACGTTAAAAGGTCCTTTTACCCAAGTGACTGATGAACGAGGACATACTTTCAAGAGGGGAATTCCTGAATCAATCGATACACAGACTGCGACACTCCTCCAATCGCCTCTTTATGATGGACTGTTTGTGCTCACTGAAACACCCGAAAAATTCACGGGTTCAGATTCTCGATGGTCGGAAGTCCTTCCCGAAGACACCACCTGCGTATGGGACGGACACTTTGCCATGCTCACTGGGCCATTTCTCGAAGCTCGGGATGATGATGATCATACCTTCCTCTGTGGAGTGCCCTTGGAAATTTGTTCAAAGACCCATCGGGTATTACAGCATGCCACGTACCAGCCCTACTTCGGAGTGATCAACCGGGCTTCGCAACCGGGCTCGCATGAGGCCATTATTTGCGAACCTACCGGCGGGTGTTGTTAACCACCATGATCGTGGTCGTGAACATACTCAGATCGGCAACTCCTGCATGAAACCCATTTTGCTTGCTTCAGATATTTTTGCCTCAACGCCGGACGCCAGGGGAATCTCGTTTCCTCAAGCTTTGACGAATCATGGGCTTGCTCCCTTAATGGCAAAAGAGGTTCAAACCCTACAGGTTAATATTGGGAAGCTCTGCAACCAAACCTGTTCGCACTGCCATGTAGACGCGGGACCCACTCGAACAGAAAATATGACTCTCGATACGATCGAACACATTCTCTCAGCCCTCCGACAAAATCCAGGCATTACCACGATTGATGTTACCGGCGGGGCACCTGAGATGAACCCTCACTTTGAATATCTTGTAGCTGAATGTCGGGCCTTAGGACGAAAGGTGATCGATCGTTGCAATCTCACCGTGTTTTTTGTGAAAGGCAAAGCACACATCCCTCGGTTCCTGGCTGACCACCAAGTAGAAATTGTGGCCTCCCTTCCCTGTTACTCCGAGGACAATGTCGACCAACAACGCGGAAAAGGGGTGTTTGATCGAAGCCTTGCAGCCTTACGGCAACTCAATGAATTGGGGTACGCGAAAGAAGGAACCGGCCTCATTCTCAACCTGGTGTATAACCCTACAGGGCCCAGACTTCCACCGGATCAGCATGAATTAGAATGCGAATACAAACACGAATTACGCACGAGGTTTGACATTGAGTTTAATCAACTGTTCACAATCACGAATATGCCCATCAGCCGGTACTTGGATGATTTAAAAAACACTGACCAGCTTGATAACTACATGGCCTTACTCATTAATAGCTTCAATGCGGCTTCTGCTGAAACCGTGATGTGCAGATCGTTATTAAGTGTAGGATGGGATGGCCGTCTGTACGATTGCGATTTCCACCAGATGCTCGACATACCCCTGACGAATGGGTTACCGCAAACCATTCATGCGTTTGAGTCTGGAGCACATGGGCAGAGACCCATTGTCATGGCCCAACATTGCTTCGGCTGTACTGCCGGGGCCGGCTCATCCTGCGGTGGAGCTCTCGCCTAGCTGCTTGGGAAAATACCGAAATCACTTGACGCCACGCTTCCTCCTCCCCTAACCCGACATATAACTTTTAAACTTGTCGGCACATTCATCACCACAGAAATAATATTGTTGCCCTCCGATTTTCTCGCTTTTCGCGGAACCGGCAGGGATATAGGCCTTGCAAACCGGATCCTGAACCATGACATCTTTGGCGGGCAACACCGGATCAGGCTTTTTCTTCCCAAAAAACTCTCGGAGGGATGACCGGACCATAAAATAGAGAATGATGAGGAGCACAAGAATGATAATGATCCGCCACATATTGATCCCCTCGTCTCGAATAATCGAAAGTTGGCCTTAAGAAATGGTTCATGAAGGGCCCAAGCCATACAGTGGCCCAGCCACCATGTCATAAAATATTTAAAAAGTATACTGGGTTAGACCGTTCAGGGCCAATGTTACACTCAATGCACTAGATAAGGAGAATCACCCAACCTATTCTTGTTGTCATTAAAGAACCGCATCACAGGAGGCTTCATTGCCCTTCAATTTTCAAACTTGCTAGGATCATCTTTCCTAATGGGGAACATATCCGACCTTTGAGAGGAAAATAATGGGTCGTCAAATACTTTTCATCATCAGCTTTGCTCTTCTGGCAAGTTGCACACCGGCACAACCACGGATTGTGGATTTAACCTATTCGTTCGACGAGCAGACGGTGTATTGGCCTCAGAATCTAAATTTTCATCGCCAAGACACCGCAAGAGGCATCAATGCAAAAGGATTCTGGTATGCATCTGGAACATTCTCCGCTTCAGAACATGGTGGGACACACCTGGATGCCCCAGTACATTTTGCATCGACTGGAATGAGCGTTGATGAGATCCCAGTGGAAAATCTTCTTGGACCTGCGGTGGTTATCGATATTCGTATGGCGAGTCAACAGAATTCAGACTACCAACTCACGGTTCAAGACATCACGCTGTGGGAACAACAGAACGGTCCTATTGCACAAAATGACCTAGTCCTCATTCAAACAGGATGGGGACAGTATTGGCCGGATCCTCAAAAATATCTTGGCAGCACAACACCTGACGATCCGCTCACCTTACACTTCCCTGGATTTTCAGCAGACGCCATGTCCTTTTTGGTTCATGATCGACAGGTTCGTGGAGTGGGAATTGATACCGCAAGTATCGATCCCGGACAATCACGGGATTTTATGGCCCACCAAATTTTAAGCACAGCCAACTCATACGCTATTGAAAATGTCGCATACTTAGATCAGGTGCCTCGTCGCGGGGCAACAGTTTTTGCATTACCGATTAAGATTAAGAATGGCACAGGCGGCCCAGTGAGAATGATTGCTGTCATTCCTTAACCACCAGAAGTTTCAAAAAAACGAAACACGCCTTAGAAAAAAGGACCAACGAATGATTAATATTTCTCTCATGGGACAATTAGAAACAGCGGATGGAGAACGAAGCCTCGCCTGTGAAATCGAAGATGCCATGCCTGTCAAACAATTGATTCAACAGCAAGGTCGAAAACTGCGGCAAGTCACGAGATTGCTACGGGAGAAAAAGGTCATGGTGACCGTGAATAGACGGGTCGCAAGTGAGGATACTCAGGTCTATGACGGAGACGAGATTAGTCTTGTCGCCCATGATGGCGGGAGCACCAAAGGGCTCAATCCTACGTTTTATTAAACCATTTCGATACCAACACCTCTTCAGGGCCTGTTGAATATTTCATATTCTGGACCCATAGATGCTTCAGATTAGACAAGTAGCATCACAGTGCCAGGGAATAAAAAGCATGCCCTGAGTCTCACCGAAGGGTCTGTCCAGCAAGGCCGCAGCCATTTTGACGCGCGGAGCGTACTCCCAGTACGTGAGCGCGAACGCCGTAAAGAGCGGCAAGTCTGTGAGCCCGAAGGTCAGGCAAAAGGGCGACGATGCCTGCGCGAGCCGCTTCGGCAAAGCCAGGGAACGCCGCTGGCTTGTCAGCCGTAGCCTTGGCGAAGGCTGGCGGCTTTTTTCAACATTCCCCTTCAGTATTTTCATCTCCCCATAAACAAAAAGGGATAGCCACTGAAGTAGCTACCCCTTTAGTTAACTTAAAAATGAAGCCTAATACATTTCGGTAATAGTGCCTCTTGCACCACAGCAAAAATTCAAAGACAAGAAGAAGACAACAAGAATTACTTCTTCACGCCCAAGATCGAATCCTTTGCCGCTTTGGCCACTCTAAACTTGACCACTTTCTTCGCAGGAATTTTAATCTGCTCTCCAGTTTGGGGATTCCGACCCGTCCTTGCCTTGCGGTGAGACAACACTAACTTACCAATACCTGGAAGGGTAAAGGCATTTTTTGCTTCTTTGTAAGACAGAGCCGCCAAATTGTCTAGTATCTCTGTTGCGATCTTCTTGGTCACACCAGATTTACCAGCAAGGTGATCGGCGATCTGGGCTTTGGTCATCGCTTTTCCCATACAGACCTCCTCTTCATGAGTGTAAAATGTAGGTAGCGCTCAACAAAATAAAAACCATTTAGTGGCCAATCCACCAAATTTATGAAAAGAACTTCTTTAGGATCCCGAATAATTAGGATTAGTAGGGGGGACGGGGCGGAATAATACCGAAAGGATTCTACCCTGTCAACCACAAAACATGCATGGATGCAAGAAAATATTCGATTCAGCTATCCCATACATTTTTTTCTTTCCTTGATGGTCAGCCTCGTCGCAAGGTAAAGTAGGTCTCTGAAAAATTTTGTCATCTTTTGAACAAAACCGAGGTCCAGAATGGGTAAAGAAATTCCAGTATTTTCCGTAACGAAAACCAATGAAGAAGGCGAACAAGTCATTTATTGCCGCGTATTTTGTCAACGAGAAGAACCACCGCCATTACGCTTACTCCTCGATTTCCTCAAATCCAAAAGCCAGGTGCCCCTGGTTCCCAAAATGGATCCAGAAGCCTTGGATGACTGGAGTTGGGCACACGTGACCTTAGGATATCATCGTGAACGGAAACCCATCCAAATATTTTGTGTTCGCAATCAAGGCACGTATCAAGATGTGTTTGAGCAAGAGCAAGCTGGATTCAGTGGGCAATTGTCCGCATTTGGCGATCAAGAAGCGGAACTCTGTCGGGAGTTTGTCGTCCGGGCCAAGTTTATTCTTACGGCTCGACTCATCAAAAATGATATCACAGACGAGGGGTACGATTTTAATGGATGGATTTTAGAATTTTTTCAAGAAAACTGTACTGGTCTTGTCCAAATCGACGGGCAAGGTTTCTTTTCTCCCAAAGGTGAAATGGTCGTGGATATGCAAAACGACCCAGAAGAAGATTTCCGGAAGCCTCAGATCCAACCCGCACAATCCTGACCTTCATTTCGGTGGAGCGAGGGTTTCGCAAACAGTAGACCCAAAGGTTCGCTGAGGGACATCAGGAAGAGTCCCTCGATATCCAACTCCATCTTTGAGCACTTCGACCAAGGCTCCTTGGTCAAATACTGTGGGATCCTCGATCACATCTTGGTTGCACAAAAGAAGATCTGCCCGCTTTCCTGGCACAAGACATCCCGCATCGTCCTGTCCAATTCGCTCAGCGGCTAATCCCGTTCCCGCATACCATGCCGATAGCGATGAAAGCCCATCCTGCATCAACGACACAATTTCCATGAAATTCCGTCCGTGCATGTTTGGCAAAATTGGGTCCGTGCCCGTGAGCATTTTCAACCCACTCGCATGGGCGATACGAACCGCCTCCGCATGCACCGCGGAAACCTGTTGGACTTTGTCCATCACCGCCGCCGACAGGCCCTCAGCAGACGACAATGACCGACTAATCCATGAAGTCGGAGTCACCGTGCATCCTTTTACATAGGCTCGTTCAGCCAGATCCTGATCCATAAAAGATATATGTTGGATGTCTTGAACCCCGCAATCGATGGCCAGACGAATCCCACTTTGACTATGGGCATGAGCCGCAACAATCATACCTCTTCCAGCGGCCTCATCACAGATCGCATCAATTTCTGCTTCTGTGAAATCGCGGTGTTCTAATTTATCCCCAGGCGAAACCACGCCAGGACTCGTACAAATTTTAATGAGATCCCCGCCACAAGCCGCAATCTCTCGCACACGTTTTCGGCAATCCCATGGACCGTCCACAATACTCGACGGTTGCCCTGGGCCTGGGGGCCACAACCGCGAGACCGTACTATGACATCGATCGGGCCCACGAAAATCCGCATGACCGCCCGTGGTCGACAGCATGCAGATGGCGATTTTTAGCCGAGGGCCAATGATCACCCCTTCATCCACCATGCGTTTCACAAAGCTCGTAGCCCCACCCACATCTCGAACCGTCGTCACTCCGCCATTGACGAGCGTGGTATAGAGAATTCGTTCGGTATACAGCAGCCCTGCTTGCGAGTTCATCGTCTCTAAATCTTCAGTGCGAACGCCCACGACTGTGACATGACTGTGGCAATCGATGAGTCCCGGGGTCACTGTGAAGGAAGAACAATCCACTCGACGAACATCTGACCCCGTGGGCCCTTGAGGATCATGAGGCTTCACGGCATGAACGCGGCCTTGATCAATCCAAAGATCCACCCGTTCATGAATTGCCGACGAAGTCGCCGAAGTCCCATCGTAGAGTTTTCGAATATTTGAAAAAATAATCATGATTTCACCAAATGAGGGTTGAACATGTATTCAGTGCCCTTTCCTGTATCGAATTGGGGGAATATTCTCAAGAATACCTTAAGCCCCACTCATAGAAATTCACCTGGAAAGCCTGGCAACAACCAAACTTGGCAGGATTTCATCAACCATGATAGGCTTAATTTGCCCCTGATGAGATTGCACGCAACACACAGAACGTATCTAGCCAGAAGAACAACACAGCAACTCAGCTAATCTCAGTTGAGACCTATTCAGCATCAATATAATCAGCTTCAGTCATTAACCAACACCCAATCTATGGCACACCCCAACGAGTAAATCATTAATTTTCATGGTCAGACTCTCATACCATGATCGAGAGCATTTGTGATGACTAATCAATCCGAACACCATTGGTTCTTTGAGCCTGAAACCTTTCCCTCCAGGCATATCGGCCCAACAGAAGTAGACATCCGTGAAATGTTGGAAGTACTGGGCTTAGCGTCTCTTGATGCGTTGGTCCAAGCCACAATCCCTGAAGATATTCGCCTTGGGCAATCCTTGAACTTACCCTCACCACGGAATGAACATGACGTGCTAAAGGACCTCAAAACCCTCGCGCAACACAATGAGGTGTTTCGCTCCTTTATTGGGATGGGGTATTACGATTGCCTGACCCCGCCAGTTATCCTACGCAATATTTTGGAAAATCCGGCATGGTACACGCAGTACACTCCCTACCAAGCAGAAATTGCTCAGGGACGGTTAGAAGCCCTGCTGAATTTCCAAACGATGGTCACCGACCTCACGGGACTGCCGTTAGCCAATGCCTCCTTATTGGATGAAGGCACCGCCGCAGCAGAAGCCATGGCCATGTGCCTCGCTATTGGAAAATCCGCCAATCCAGCTTTCTTCGCCTCCAAAGGGTGCCACCCCCAAACATTAGCCGTGCTTGGAACGCGAGCCGAATCGCTCGGGATTTCAATAGACGTTGGCACCGTCGATAGCATTGACTGGGAACGCCGTGCGTATTGCGGCATTCTGATCCAATACCCCACCACCGATGGCTACCTTCGTGATTATCAGGATTTGACTCGACGCGCCCATGATGCTGGAACGAAGGTGATCGTGGCGACGGACCTCTTGGCCCTCACGGTCTTAAAACCACCAGGTGAATTTGGCGCGGACATTGCCATCGGGTCGAGTCAACGGTTTGGGGTACCTCTTGGCTTTGGTGGGCCCCATGCCGCCTTTCTCTCAACAACCGAAGAATTTAAGCGCCTCATGCCAGGCCGAATTGTCGGGACATCAAAAGATGCCAACGGGAAAACGGCCTATCGCCTTGCCCTTCAAACACGAGAGCAACATATTCGACGAGATCGCGCCACAAGTAACATCTGTACCGCGCAAGTCCTGTTAGCCAATATCGCCGGGTTCTATGCCGTGTACCATGGGCCCACGGGACTCAAGCGTATTGCGGAACGCGTGCATGGTCTCACACAAGTCCTGGCAGAAGGATTGACGCGTTTGGGATGCCAGGTCACCGATGAAATGTTTTTTGATACGATTCACATTTCATCGACCCCCCTCAAGCTGGAGAAACTGCTCAAGCAGGCTGAACATCATCGAATGAATCTTCGACGATATGATGATGGGACCTTTGGCATCTCACTGGACGAAGCCACAACATTGGATGACGTGGACACGTTATTCAAAACGTTCTCCAAAGATGGACGTCTATGGTTTACGGCGAAGGAAATCGCGGAAGCCCTGACCGTCTTTATCCCTGCGCCTTTTGCTCGAACCACCCCATACCTGACCCATGAAGTATTCAACCGCTACCACTCGGAACACGAGATCCTGCGCTATATGCATCGACTCCAATCCCGCGATCTTTCTCTTGCGCATTCGATGATTCCCTTAGGATCATGCACCATGAAACTCAACGCCACGGCTGAAATGATCCCAGTCACCTGGCCAGAATTTGGCCGCATTCATCCGTTTGCCCCAAAAGAACAGACTGCCGGGTACAACAAACTTTTTCAGGAACTCGAATCATGGTTGGCGGAAATTTCTGGATTTGCAGCGGTCTCCCTTCAGCCAAATGCGGGGTCTCAGGGTGAATATGCTGGATTGATGGTCATCCGTGCGTATCAACAACACCGAGGAGAAGCGCAACGAAATGTGTGCCTCATCCCGGTATCTGCACATGGAACCAATCCAGCAAGTGCTGTGATCGCAGGGCTCAAAGTCGTGCCAGTGTCCTGTGACGATCAAGGCAACATTGACGTCAGCGACTTACAAGAAAAAGCTAACCAGCATCGGGACAACCTTGCGGCTCTGATGGTCACGTATCCCTCAACCCATGGCGTGTTTGAAGAATCAATTCAAGAAGTCTGTCGGATCGTCCATGAACATGGCGGCCAGGTGTATATGGATGGTGCCAATATGAACGCGATGGTTGGCCTGTGTCGACCTGGGGACATGGGTGCCGATGTCTGTCACCTTAATCTGCATAAAACATTTTGCATCCCCCATGGCGGAGGCGGACCGGGGATGGGTCCCATTGGGGTCGCTGAACATTTAGCCCCCTTCTTACCTGGACACCCCATTCGGAACCCGAGCGGAGACCAAGCCATCGGCGCAATTTCCGCAGCGCCCTATGGCAGTCCAAGCATCTTGCCAATTTCATGGACCTTTATTGCACTGATGGGAGGCGATGGGCTGACGCTTTCGACTAAAGTCGCCATTCTGAACGCCAATTATATGGCGAAACGCCTGGAGAAGGACTACTCCGTGTTATTCAGAGGAAAGAACGGATTGTCGGCACACGAGTTTATTCTCGATTTGCGCCCCTTTAAAAAATCAGCGAGCGTTGAAGTTGAAGATGTGGCCAAGCGCCTGATGGATTATGGCTTTCATGCGCCCACGATTTCTTGGCCAGTTGCCGGCACCATGATGATCGAACCGACAGAGAGCGAATCCAAAGCAGAATTGGACCGCTACTGTGATGCCCTCATTGCCATCCGTCGAGAAATCGAAACCATAGAAGAAGGCAGACTTCCCCGAGAGGATAATCCCCTAAAGAACGCCCCACACACCATCGAAGTTGTGACCAGCAGCCAATGGGCCCATCCGTATACTCAGGAGCAAGCCGCATTTCCACTACCCTGGTTACGCGAATACAAATTTTGGCCATCCGTCTCGCGAATTGATAATGCCTATGGTGATCGAAACCTGGTGTGTACCTGTCAGCCCATGGATAGCTTTCACGACTCATAATCGTCTCATACGATTATTTCACCATCGCCGCCATTAAATCCCTCCAAGTCAGAATGCCAACGATGTCGCCATCCTGATTGGTCACGGGAAGACAAGAGATATTGTTTTTCAGCAAGGTTTTAGCTGCCATTTGAAGGGTGACATCTTTCGACACACTGATAGGCTTCCTGGTCATGATCTGATGGGCTCGCTTCTCCAATGTCGCCAAATCACGATCGGTTTCTGAGAACGTTCCCACAAAAGGGCTTACGGCTTTCAGTAAGTCTCGATCGGAAATCACGCCCATTAATCGCTGCCCACTGACGACCAGCAAATGGTGAAACTGATGTTGTATAAAAATTTCACGAATTCGTTTGAGCGTGTCATCCATACCCACGGTTACTATGTTTTCCGTCATGATCGTTTCGACTGTCACGGCCTCACTCCTTTTCCCAATATGTCATCCAACATGGATTATTCGACAATCTCTGACCGCCTACATTACTCCAAACAGTCCGCCCGCCTCAATTTCGTGCAAGGGAAAATATTGCAGATGCTCAATGACGAAGAATTCTGTATGATGCACCACCAATCAAACAATCACCCCGCAATACGTGACATGACCAATCAATCATGAGTACCAACTCACCCAACAAACTGCTGATAGCCATTCTCCTTGGAATCACTCTTGGGATTATTATCGGAGGAGTCACGCCTGACATTGGCGTTTCTATTCAATTCCTGGGAGAACTGTTTCTCAAGGCTTTATTTGTCATGGTCGTGCCGCTCGTCATTAGTTCCATGATCGTAGGGGTGAGCAGCCTAGGAGATGTCCGACAACTCGGTCCTTTGGGAACCCGCACAGTGCTCTTTTTTATGGCCACCACTGGAATCGCTGTCGTCATTGGACTGTTACTCGTCCTGGCGATTCACCCAGGCACGCCCGGAACAGGGATTGATGCCGGTGATCTAGCGAACGTCTCCGAAAGACTGGAAAATAAACCCGCGACAGTTTCTGGCCTTCTCCATACCATTCTGACCGGCCTCGTTCCCAAGAACCTTTTTTCAGCCATGGCCAATGCCGAGGTGTTGCCGTTGATAATTTTTTCTCTTGTGTTTGGTGGGGTTCTCACGACCATTGGTGAACGCGGACAATTTGTCATTCGATTTTTCGAAGGCGTGAACGACGCCATCATGGCCATGGTTCATTTGTTGATGTGGACGGCCCCGGTAGGAATCGGAGCGCTCATCGCGGGAAGACTCGGAGTCGCCGGTGGCTTTAGTGGCTTTTGGCCACAGCTAGTATCACTGGGAGCCTATGCGGCTACAGTGATAATCGCTTTACTGATTCATGCTCTCATTGTGCTTCCTCTTATCCTTCATTTTATTGGGAAACAAAGCGTCCCCAAGTACGCCAGGAACCTCAGCACCGCCCTCACCACCGCATTTTCCACCAGCTCCAGTTCGGCCACACTTCCCTTGACCATGGAAGCCGTCATTGATGAACACGGCATTTCTTCACGAACCGCTCGGTTCGTACTTCCCCTTGGAGCTACAGTGAACATGAATGGCACGGCCATGTATGAAGCAGTTGCCGCAATGTTTATCGCCCAATCCTATGGCATAGAATTAAGCTTTGCACAAATGATTATTGTGGTCTTGACGGCCACCCTCGCGGGCATCGGCGCAGCAGGCATCCCTGAAGCAGGGCTCGTCACCATGGTCATAGTACTCAAGGCCGTAGGGCTCCCCCTAGAAGGCGTCGCCTTAATTTTAGTCATCGATTGGTTTCTCGACCGTTGCCGAACCACCGTCAATGTTTGGGGAGACGCGGTAGGGGCAGCAGTAATTGATGAATTGGAGAAAAAGTAGGAACACTGAAAAAATCAGTCGCTCTTTTTATTACCTTTTAAAAGATTCTTCTCCTTTTAAAGCTCTTCACACTCGATCTCATCTTTCCGATATAATGGAAGTACGAGTGAGGTAAGATGATGCCCTCTCACACTATTGGTTCCCTTCTTCTCGACCGCCTCTATCAGCTTGGGCTGAAGCATATTTTTGGCATTCCCGGTGATTACGTCCTCACTCTGTTTCAGCTCATCGAAGAATCCCCGATTCAACATATTGGCACCACGCGGGAAGACTGCGCGGGCTTTGCCGCTGATGCCTATGCGCGCATCCACGGCATTGGTGGGGCCTGCGTCACCTATTGCGTCGGTGGCCTTAATATCGTGAACGCCACGGCCTGTGCTTATGCGGAACGGTCTCCGGTGGTCATTCTATCCGGGTCACCGGGCATGGCGGAACGCGTGAACAATCCCTTTCTCCACCACATGGTGCGTGATTTTTCCACACAACGCGATGTCTTTGAAAAAGTGACCGTGGCTTCCGTGGTATTGGATGATCCGTTGACTGCCGAACGCGAGATCGACCGAGCGATCAACGCACTCTTGAAATATAAACGCCCAATCTACCTGGAAATTCCTCGGGACAAAGTTCTGACTCCAGTTCAGGTTTCGTCTTCATATCCGCCAATAGTCTCTGAATGCGAAAGCGATCCCGCCGCCTTAAAGGAAGCGGTGGCAGAAGTTCGAGGCATCCTTTCTGGTTCGGAACGTCCCGTAATTTTGGCAGGCGCGGAACTATGCCGCTTTGGGCTCGAAAATGAATTGACTTCGCTCGTGGAACACATGCAGGCGCCTGTTGCCACGACGTTGTTAGGCAAGTCGGTCATTCGAGAGGACCACCCGCTGTATATTGGGGTGTATGGTGGACTGGTAGGTAGGCAGGAAATATTGGACTTTGTAGACAAGGCAGACTGCCTGCTTACCTTGGGCACGCTGCTCACGGATATTGATGATGTGAAAGCTCATTCAACACTCCTTGCCGCAGGCCGAACCATTCACGCGACGGCGGAGACAATCGCCATCAAGCACCATCGCTATGACGGCATCCGATTCGAGGATTTTATTCGCGCACTCGCCGCGTCCCCCCTCCCAGCCTTTCCACCTCGATCTCTTCCCGCTACGGATAGTGTCAGATTTGAAGCCCCTCTTGCCCACACACCAGTCACACTTCGGAACATGTTCGGTTATCTCGACAGAGTCCTTCATGACAAAACCGTGGTCATTGCGGATGTCGGTGAATCGCTCTTTGCCGCAGCTGATCTGCACGTTCACAAGAGCACAGAGTTTCTCTCACCGGCATATTACACCTCAATGGGCTTTAGTGTCCCCGCTGCCTTAGGTGCCGGGTTCGCCGACCCAACCCTTCGCCCCGTCGTACTCGTTGGAGACGGCGCATTTCAGATGACAGGTACAGAGTTAGCGACCTGCCTGCGATACGGGCAAGCACCGATTGTGATTATTCTCAACAACAGAGGATACTCTACAGAACGGGAAATCATGGAAGGGCCGTTTAACGACATCCACGAATGGCAATACGAAAAAGTTTGCGATCTCATCGGCGGTGGAATTGGGCACAAAGCTGGGACGTTTGGGGAATTCAAGAACGCCTTAGATCAGGCATTCGCCAATGCCGACCATCTTCACGTGCTGAATGTCTTGCTCGACCCCAAAGACCGGTCAACGGCGATGACACGAGTAGCTCAACGATTGGCCAAACGGTTGTCGGCTGGATAGGATTTCTACATTCCCCTCACCTGACAAGAGTTCTTTGTAAAAGACTATCCTCGATTGTCAGATTTTTTGTGGAATTTCAGAAGTGACCTCATCAGTCTTAGCTTTTCTCCCTATCCGAACTTTTCATATTGCCCCATAAATCCATGGCGGATTGACAAACTCCCGCAGGCTATGGCTTATTCGATTGATAAGATCATTTGGTCTGAATGGGAAAATTTTCATGAAAACACGGCTCGCAGAATTCAATCCCAAAAAATTTAGTTTTCACAAAGATCCAGTGTTGGTCTTGGAAGATTTTTGGTCGAAAGAAGAACGGGATGTGTTTCTCGCGGCAATGGCTCAGGCGGAATGGAAAAAGCGGTCGGAAATTCAAGCCACAGACCTAGCCTTCCCCAACTGTGGAGATTGGCTCAAAGCGCAAATTGGTCCATCAGAGGGGAATGCACTGCTGAGTCGAATGGCGCTTCCTTGTATCGCTGACTATATTGAGTCGTTTCCTCGAATCAAGGGCCGACACATGGGGTTCAGTTACTACTCGTATGGCGCGGGGGATTGCCTCTCGACCCATGACGATACAGATGAGCAATATGCCCGAATGGACGTAGGCTCCGGTCAAAGCCCGCAATCCCTACCGCCTCAGCGTCGCATTGCGGCGGTGAGCTATTTTCATCATGAATGGAATCCTGATTGGGGCGGCGAGCTCATCGTGTATGACAGTCGAAAAAAGAAGGATGGCCAGGTTCGCTTAGAAGTTTCGTATTGCTTAGAACCCAAACCAGGGTCAATCGTGTTTTTTACCGTGCCGAGATTTCATCGAGTCTGTCGTGTAGACCCCTTAGCCAACGAGCATCGGCGCATGTCGATCGCCGGCTGGTTCATGACCGAGCATTTCTCTTAGCTCCCCCACCACAATACAAAAACAAGACATGGCAGAATACTTCGCTATTAATAGGCTTATCAGCCTTAGCCTTTTGAGGTTTTTCAGGAGCCTATACCCAAAAGTGTTTTATCAAAGGCCTTCGACGGGAAAGTCGAAGACAAACAATTCTTCGATGACAGTATCCCCTATGGCCAAACAACTAAGTGAGTGATGTTCAGATGCAAAAACGAATTTAATAAGAAAATAGAAGAAGAAATTCATGAGGCCAGCCCAACGAAATACAACACACAGCAAAAACTTGCCCCCTTGCCCTCAAGTTACAATACCGAAGGTTCCTGATTACTTGAGACCAATAATTTTATAGCTTCCCTGAGTCTTTAACGTCACGACAATGTCAGTTTCTCCCTTATTCTCCCAATACCACCCATGGGAACCCTCAAAATACGCGTTGAAGGTACCACGCACGGAGTTGGCTTTGCTCACGGCATAGCTTTCAAAATACCCTATCGTGTCGCCTTGCGGCTCTCCATGAAAATCAAAATAAATCACTTCACCACTATTCGTGGACCAGTCATATCCCAGGACATCACCGTCCCCCAAGTAAAATTTGTATTCCAGCCCCTTCCCAGACGGAATGGTAATATCCACACTATCCTCTCGATAGGGCAGCGCGGGTGTTGCTGTGGCAGCTTGAGCAGATGGAGTCTGGCCAGCCAATTGAGTTAATTGCATGGCGCTCCCCAATCCTGTGGGATCAATCCCAAACTCCGCTGGCAGAATGGCCACAACAAAAATAATCGCCGCTAATAGCACTGCAAAGGCACTGGCCGTTAAGAGTGTTTTTGTTGATTGAACCGTATGATCCAATTCGTGTTGGGCTTTGCCCGTATGTTCTAACTCAGTCATCGTGTTATCCCGTTGTATGCAAGTAATATCCAGCAAGCTGGTACGCGATCAACAACAACCCGCCACTCATCAACAGTGAATTGGTTGCGGTTGAAAATTGGAGAAAGCTCCTGTGTCTACGCCAAAAACTGATTCCAATGAGCACGACTACCAGCGCGAAACACTGACCCAGCTCTACGCCGACATTGAAGGCAATCAGATTTTCAAGTAACCCTTCCTTGGGAATGTGAAATTCTTGTAATTTTGTGGCCAAGCCAAACCCGTGGAATAACCCAAAAATTAAGACCGCCACTTTCGTATTCGGTTGATAGCCAAGGAGGCGTTGAAATCCACCTAAGTTGTCAAACCCCTTATACACGACAGAAAATCCGATGATGGCATCAATGAGATAAGGATTCACCGCAATGTGATTCAAGACACCAGTCATCAAAGTGAGGCTATGTCCGATGGTAAATAACGTGACATACACCATGATATCTTTTGTCCGATAGAGGAAAAAGATCACACCGATTAAAAATAGGAGGTGATCATAACCCGTCACCATATGCTTTCCACCGATATATAAAAACGGAAAGACCGACACGCCTTGATTATCAAGTAAAAATTGCTTGGTATTCTCATCAACGCCATGAGCGAAAAGCATGGCGGGCAATCCACAAAGACAGCCGAACAAAACAATGCTGGTTATGAACGTGGCTTTAGAGAACATACAGAAACGTGCTCCTTTGTATTCCAGGTATACCTAAGAGTCGAGCAAACCACACGATACATCTTTGTAAGGTTAAGAAGGCAGGTGGTGAGTCACACCTTTGTGAACAATGGTAACAACAATCATAAAACATCACCCTTTTGATCTCGCGCATAAGCTGAAGCACAGCATGGTAGTCGTCGCCGGTCAAGTACACTTCCTGAAGCTCAAAACTAAGTAAGTTTTCAATTCGAAAGCTGATTCCGTGGTCAGGTTAAAGGTATTAAATCAAGTTTGCCACCCGTGATTACCACCATTCATGCGGCAAAAAAAGGGAAGCGTCCCCTTTGTCCCAATCGGTTGAGGTAACCATTGCTGCGGGCTCCACTCGTTGCCGTCTGAAACTAGATTCGAGTCAATCGTGATGGCATTCGATTCGTGAATGTCATCACCCAGCAATGAACGGTGAAATGCGTCCACTGTGCTAGGTAGCTGACTCCCTTCTATGTGCACCCGCCGTCCTTTGAGTTTTTCGAACCCATCGTTCCAAATGCGCGCCATAAATACTTTTGCATCGTTTGTGTGAGACACATGCGCCTTGGCGATAAGAATGGAAGTAGGTGCGGCGGTTGGATAAAAGAGGTCTTCCGGCAGGCTTATCATTCCAAGAACGGTGTGATTTCTGGTGAATTCCTTGCGCCAAGCACTGTTATCATCATCTGCAAATATTCCGGCCTTTACTACTGTTGCAAACAGACCTTCGGGTTCTAACGCGCGCATAGAAGCATCTATGAAATCCCGCTCAGGTTCGCCCTCTTGAGAGAATGGCGGATTCAGAAATGCCCTGGTAAATGATTCTTCAACCGAGTTTTTGGCTTCTTCTTCGAAACAGCTTTGGTTTTCAATATGGGTCTTTCCATCCCCCCGGAAAAACATATTCAATGTGGCAAGCGCCCAAATGGTCGGGTTTGTATCGAAACCGAAAAGACTTTTCTTAACCTTCAGAATAGCTTTTGGCCCATGTGCCGATGCCATCATTTTGTCAAACGCTGCAACAAGAAAACCGCCGGTGCCGCACGCAATGTCAATAACCTTATCGGTAGGCCGCACGCTCACTAGATCTGCGCAGAACTTGGTGATATGTCTTGGGGTGAAGACAATCCCCAGCGCGTTATTATCGTAACCGTAACGAAGAAATGCCTCATAAAAGAGACCAAGAAAGTCCGTATCGGTTTGAAGAACAGCGCGGATGTTCAAGCCACGAAGCAAATGAACTATCTTCGCAACGTGTGCGCTTAGACGATCGTAATCCGCTCCTAGCAACCTTAATGCTTCAGCGAGACGAATCTTTTTTTCTGGGGTTAGATCTACCGCCTCGTTAATTGCGTCTTCTAGCAGGCTATTAATGCTGTTCAATGCCTGATCATGTGATGTTGTGACATCACCTTGGTACATGGCCAAAGTTAACGCACCAATTACTTTGGGGCGCAAAGGCGCTTCCACCTTCGCCAAGCGCAGGATTCGACTTAGCTCAATCGCAGCATCAATAAATTCGACAACCGATGGAACCTCAACTTTTGTGGTTGCATCATCAGCTAATAAAGCAGTGTCCGCTTCGCGCTTGGACGGAATGGTTGTAATTTCATAGCCATTCGAGCTGAGAGACTGCCACTTTTTTCCCTTGAGATACCTGACTTCGACGACGAAGCCATAATTCTCTTCGCCCGCCGCCCCGACAGCTATCTTAATTTTGTAGTTACTATTTGAATTGATGGTTTCCGCGTATTGGATGGCGTCATTAATTGCTTCATCGATTTTCGTAGCAGTGTTCTTGGCTTCAATTACTACTGCGGGGAGTCCGTTTAGACAAAACAGAAAATCGGGCCTATCCAAACCAAGGCCAATGTCGGTAATGTGATTGAGAATTTCCTGTTCTTCGAGGCAATCTCCACCTCTAGCAGGATGTTGTAGATTCCAGCCTCTTTTCGCGGCTTGATACCTGATGTAATAGCGGGATCGACTTTCTGCTCTCTTTTTACTCATTTTTATCCCATGTCACTTACTGATATATGCAATCTAACAATGATTAGACGGATCCGGATAAGACCCGGACCTTCGATTTTTTGTCCGTATAACACGCCATCCGTTCGCCTGAAATATACGAGAAAAGCCATTTAATTTCAGGCAGTTGCTCTTCTTGTGGTCGTTATCACGGCATCTTATGCGGATCCGCATAACACCCCCTCATTGAGGGACTCACAGTCCGTCCAGCGGACTGCGAACGCCCGCCGGCCCTCGGTTGAGGACATGCGTATAGATCATCGTTGTTTTGACGTCCCGATGCCCTAACAGTTCTTGAACAGTTCGTATATTATAGCCGCTTTCGAGCACGTGCGTCGCAAAGGAATGCCGGAAGGTGTGGCAGGTGGCTCGTTTCGTGAGACCGGCCATCGTCACGGCCTCTCTGACGGCTTTCTGCACCAAAGATTCGTCCATATGATGGCGACCCTGTTCCTTCGTCTTGCCATTGACCCATCGGTGTTCTTGGGGAAAGACCCATTGCCAGCGTCAGTCCTTCGGCGCATTGGGGTACTTCCGGTCGAGTGCGCCTGGAAGCTGCACACCACAGCCCCACCCCTCCGCCACATCCTGTTGGTGAACCGCCTTGACCTTTTTGAGGTGGTCCTGAAGCGGGGCCTTGGGCGATTCGGGCAGCATGGTGATTCGGTCTTTCGCGCCCTTCCCGTCGCGAACCAGAATCTCGTTGCGGGAGAAGTCAATGTCCTGCACCCGCAAGCGCAAACATTCCATCAGACGAAGACCCGCACCATACATGATGGAGGCCATCAGCCACTTGTCGCCGGTCAAGTTCGTCAGCACGGTTTTCACTTCCTCGCGGGTCACAACCACCGGCAGACGGGTCGGCTTGCGGGCACGGATGACCTCGCCTAAATTTCCCACTGCACGCCCGATGACGTGGCGATAGAGGAACAGCAGGGCCGAAAGCGCCTGGTTTTGTGTGGAGGCGCTGACCTTCTCCCTGGGAGCCAGATGGGTCAGCAAGGCATTCATCTCCGGCTCGGCCATCTCGGCAAGATGACGACCGTGATGAAAGTGGGTAAACCGGGTCACCCAATGGCCATACGCCTGTTCGGTCCGCCGGGCATAGTGCCTGGCACGCAACGCGACACACAGCTGATCGACCATGGCCGAGGGTCATTCCGGAAACGGCTTCTCCTGCTGAGAAGCCGGCACGGCGTCCAGAGAAGGATCGACCTCGACGGGTTCTCCGTCGAAGAGGGTCAGCAGTTGCGTAAGGGCGCCAGGGGCTTGGGGCACGCTCCAATATTGCTCGTGCCGATGCCACCGCCGACCGGCGATAGTCTTTATTTTCGCCACACGCTCGGGTGAATAGGGGATGCTCACAATCATCCGACTCGCCTCTCCTGCCCTCATCCGGATTAGCGCGGTTGGCATTCTCCCCTTCACCTTCTCCAAACAAGTCTTCTCAGGCGTCTGAGCCACCCTTCAGGTCTTGGCCGATATCAGACTTCCATCGCAGACACTGAAATTGGACAGGCGAATTCTTGTTCAACTCACGAAATTTGTCAAACTTGGAGTGTCAGGCTTGGGGTCTGCTTTGAAAATGGGAATAGATGATATAGACGCCCCCCCTTCTAACAGAAATGAGGGCTACCATCAACGATGAGTCCCTCAACGTGCTATGCTAGGGTCCTGCAACCACAGCCACCAAAGGAGGCGTCTATGAAACAGTCATTCATCTACGTGGGCCTTGATGTCGATGAAGAATTCTAGACAGGACTTAATTCTTGCCTAACAACTTGAGGTAGGTAGCCTGCAAGGCAATGATGGTTTTGCCATCTTTGATGGTCCCGTCATTGATCAACTCAATGGTTTTGGCGAGGGGCATCTCGATAATTTCTATGACTTCGTCTTCACCGAGGTCTTGTGTGCCGGGAGTCAGATCTTTACCGATATAAATATGAATGATTTCATCGGTAAAACCTGGGGTGGTAAAAAAACTCAGGAGCGGTTCTAAGGTGCCAACCTTATAGCCAATCTCCTCCTCCACCTCACGCATGGCGCAATCGCGGGGGTCTTCTCCTGGATGTAACTTGCCTGCGGGGATTTCATAAATATAGCCGCCGACAGCATGTCGATATTGCCGAACCATCACAACCGTTTGGTCGTCTTTCAATGGAACGACTGCCGAGGCACCAGGATGCGTAATGAGTTCTAGCTCAGCGATAGCTCCATTTGGCAAGGTCACGGTCTCGACGGAAAGATCGATGACTTTTCCTTGATAGATTTTCTTTTTCACAACTGGGGTTCCTTTGTGTGGAGTCAGGCAGCGGGTTTGGGCCTTTTATAAAATGGAGCTTTGACGACCTTGGCGTGCACATGTTTGCCACGGATCTCTACATCAAATTGTGTTCCCATTTCGGAATACGGTGGCAACACATAGGCCAAGCCTATGCCTTTTTGAAGAATCGGCGATAAGTTTCCACTGGCGACTTCCCCAATCTCCATTCCATCGGCCAATAGTTTCATGCCATGTCGTGGGACGGCTTTGGGCAGCAATTCAAAGGCAATTAAACGCTTGGTTGGTCCTTGGTCCTTTTGACGGCGCAATTCTTCATGGCCCACAAACGGGCCTTTGTCCCAACACACCAGCCACTCGGCTCCGGCTTCAATCGGGGTGATCTCTTCGGTCAAATCATTGCCATACAGAAAGTAGCCCATATCTAAACGAAGTAAATCTCGCGCTCCAAGTCCTGCGGGTTTTAATCCGTGGACTTCCCCAATCGCCATCAATTGTTTCCATATGTCTAAGACCTGGTCCGCAGGGATGTACAATTCATATCCACGTTCGCCGGTATACCCCGTTCGGGAAATGACACAGGGGGCCCCGCACACGGTAACCTCTTGAAACTGGCGTGGCTTGAGGCTGTCAAGGTCTGGACCAAGTTCTTGTTGCATGATCGCCTGTGCAGCTGGACCTTGTAGAGCCAACTGGGATATGGATGCTGAGCGATCGTCAATGTGCACGTCTTCCTTTTGGTCATTCTGCTGCAGTAACCAATCCAAGATTTTTTCTCGATTCGATCCATTGACACATAAGAGAAATTTATTCTGGGCCAGGCGATAGATAAAAATATCGTCCTTCACTCCGCCTTCTGTATTACAGATCATAGAATATTGGGAGTGAAGAGGGTCGATTTTTTCGACATCATTGGTGGTCACTCGTTGCAGGTAGGACACAGCATCAACACCTGCCACCTGAATGCGACCCATGTGACTCACATCAAATAGCCCGGCTGTGGTGCGAACAGCATGATATTCATCAAGCACTCCCGAATATTGGATCGGCATATCCCATCCAGCAAAATCCACAATTTTGCCGCCATGCGCCACATGCGCGTCATATAGGGGCGTGTGTTTCATGGTGTGTGAAATCCTTGGTCTTAAACTAGGAAACCTTAAATTGGCGTTGCAGAAGGTATTCGGTAAACATTGGCTATACCTTCAAAGGAGGGGGTTTTTTACGAGATACGAACGACGAGATACGCTTCACGTTATTTTCATCGCAAATCAAGCAATTCAACATCAAACACTAATGTGGCGTTTGGAGGAATCACACCTCCTGCTCCTCGTGCACCATATCCCAAATGTGGCGGAATCGTCAGCTTACGTTTTGAGCCAATGTTCATCCCAACGACACCTTCATCCCATCCCTTGATGACCTGTCCCGCGCCAAGACGAAATTGAAAGGGTTGTCCGCGATCCACGGAGCTATCGAATTTCGTCCCGTCTTTCAACTAGCCGGTATAGTGCACCGAGGCTGTTTCGCCGACATGCGCTTCACGGCCAGTGCCTTTGACGAGATCCACATACTGTAATCCCGATGCCGTGACGGTGGGCTGTTCTTCATCGGCCAATGCTGGTGAGCTGAATCCGCTCACCGAGAACCCGACGATCACTACCGACAAAACCACACATTGCGTCAAAGCCCTCATCATGATCACGACTCCTTTCTGAACATAGTCATCCGCGAACGTTGTCTGTTTGGGTATTGGAATTTATTTTTCGGCGAATAAGGCGATGCTGGCGGTATAGCCATGAATGAAGTTTTTTCCACCAACAGGTCCAATTTCACCAGCGGCGAAGAACCCGGCAATGGGAAGATTCTCGGCGCGTTTTTGTACGGCACGGACATCATGATGCGGTTCAGCAAAAAATTGTCGCCCTCGACCATTGCAGGTAAATAAGAGCGCCCCTTTGGGTGTTTTAGTCGGGAATTCAACTTGGTCTTTGGCAAGCATCAGATTCAACTCTTCACTCGCGGCTTTGGAATCGCGCAAATGAAATTGCATGGTCTGCCCCTCTTCCACCAAATCTGAAATGGCCACGCCACCTGAGCGTTGATCGGCACCGATAAGACCACGAATAAGAAAATCCCCTTGATCCAATCGTTCGCGCTGTTCATCAAAGGCAATGCCTACCTGCAAAGACCTCGCAGCTTGCCGCCCCCCATGTTCACCTAATTTATCTAAGGTGGCCTGAAGGCGATCAAGGACCGGGGCCCCTCCTAATTCGTATATGATGTTACGTTCTGCTTTGGTGACCACATATCGCTCCCCAATGGGCTTACACCCTTGGGACACAATCGTACGAATCGTCACCGGCCCCCAGAGCGCGACACCAGTCATCCCCTCAGTCACAATCGTGCCGTTATACACCATTCGATTCTCGCCTAAATCTGATCCTCCACTAGCGACACCACCAATCGCTGGGGCACCAGGGCAACATTTTTCGATTTCAGCAAACACCGATTCAATCGGGGTCGAGTACGGATCTGCCAACAAGAGAAAGGTCGGTCGGTCGGTGGTGGATTGCAAAGCCGTTGGCCATCCCTCTATAGGCGGAGTGCCTTCTTCTTCGTCATTAAAGGTCAGATGCATGGGTAACATGCGAACATCTGGCAAACTTGCTGCCCAGACTGTGACCACCGAATTTCCTTCGAATTCCTCGCTTGGCGTAATCACCCCTTCACCCATTGACCCCAACATTACTTCAGGATCCAACGACTCCCACAAACGCCGTACTAACTCTTCTGCGCGGTCCTCGTCACCATAATGGATGGAAAAAAAGACAAACACGAGATCGATCTTCTCTGAACCCAACGCAGCCTTTACCTCATTCGACAAACTGGTAGTAGCTTTTTCTATATCGGAATCTCGTGAAACAGCAACGTGAACTTTCATATCCTCTTGTTTCCCTTCATGAAAGGGAGTCTAGCAACGCAGGAAAGGCTTTGTCTATACGAAGAAAATCAACATTGATAAACCCT
>JAQBUF010000102.1 GCA_027623995.1 Nitrospirota bacterium | reverse complement strand
GCCCAAAACAAGCGCGTAAAGGAACGTGAGACTTTGGGGTTGATTTTTGGGGCGGTCAATCTTTCGGCTTGGCCGCGAGCGTTGCTACAGGTTGGTCGGCGGCCCCGCCGAGGTGTGTGTGGGTGCTCTCGGCCGTCTTTCGGAGTCGAAAATTGGCGTGACCCAGCCATAGACCCAGGAACGGCGTGAGCTTTGGGCAGACTTTCCCTGCGGGCGACGAGGATGGGGAGAATATGGCGAATTTCGGGGCTACTTTTGCGTCATGTATACGATGCCCTGGTTTGCATTTTGATGAATTGAAACGTGTCCAGGAAGACTCCCGTCCAGTCATTCCATGAGAGGAAACGATGGACGAGCTTTCTGCCGGTTTTGATTATCTGCGCCGGGACAAACACCATGGCATGGATGTAGCGTTTGAATTCCATTTTGAGAAGTTGCGATTGCTCTCGCTTGGGCTCGACATGAAATGCATGCCAGATTTTCAGATTCCACGCGAGCGAGGCCATGACCATGTACGCCCAATTAGAGATGAGGTCTCCCGATGGCATGCGCATGGCATGGATTCCGTTCTTGAGTTGCTCGATGAGATTCTCCTGATGACACCGGTCGTTGGATTCAAAGATAATCTCTTCCGCTGATTTGTCTTCGAGGTTGCTGATGTAAAAGAAGAACCGTTCTTGTGGGAAGAGTTCCTTCTGACCTTGGGTGACTTTTATTATTTTCTTGAGGACGATCATCCGGTAGGTCTTTTTGCATGCGGTCGGGCTGTAAGGGAATTCGGCAATCCACTCTTCTTCGAGTTGCAGGTTTTTGTATTCCTTTTCGATCACGATCTGTTCTTTGACATTGTCGGGGCGCTCTCTTGGTTTGGTCTTGATTTTGTGCTTTTCACGCCGTTTGAGAGGCTTCCATGCGTCTTCGGGCAATGCCCCGGCGAGTCCGACGAGGTTCTTCTTTGCATCCATTCCAAAAACAAAGTGCACGCCGCGCTCATCCCATCTGTCGAGATAACTGCATTGACTGAAGTCCGTATCTCCACGAAGCAAAACCGTGTCGAAACATTGGAGCACTAAATCAATGGCCTTATCGATCCAGACGTGAGCGCCTTCCGCCGACCCGCTGTTGCCGGGACGATTGACGAGGAACAACGGCTCCATGGTATTGGCCAGGGAAACGACCAGCGGCATGTATCCCCAGACGCCTTTGTAGGAAAGACTCATCCCGTCTTTGCATTCGCCGGTCGTGCCGGCGATGGTTCCATCAGAGTCAATGATTGCCTGGCGACGCTGCGACTTGGGGAGGAACCGCTTCCAGACCTTTAGCCGCACTTCATTGAACACATTCATCAAAGCGAGCACATCGTCCTCGCTCTCGAATCGGCGTGTGAAATCTCCACTGGTGGTTGGGTCGGGAATGCGTTTGGCCTGAACCGCATCAAGAAAGGCTTCGCACTTGCGGAGATTTTCGATGTCCTCCAGGCAGGTGCCCCCGCAAAGAATATTAATAGCAATCGTCAATACATGGTCGGATTCGAAATAGGGCTTTCGAACCTTGAACAATCGGAGCTTCGAGTTGATGGCATCGACGAGCCCCAGAGTATTCGCCAAGAGTACAAAAGCTGCGATGCCACCAGGAGCAATGGCCTGGCTCTTGTCAGACAATTCGTAGTGAACATTACCACTTTGTATCACCGGCTGAGACGACACTCGATCTCCACGATGATCAAGACGCCTCTCGCGTTTCCGCTTCTTTTTATTGAATTTCTTCCTATCCTTCTTCTTCATCTGAAATGCCTCCGCTCAATAGTTGATCGGGCTGATCAAAAAACGATCAAAAACGCCGCCAGATGACACCTGGCGGCGTTGCGGAGGCTTTAAACAAAATTCATGCCATTCCTATCGCGCTTGTACTGGGACTAGCGGCCTCAAGCCTAACTCCTTAACTTTAAGAGCCAGATATGAACTGTCTGCCCCACCACTCAATCCCAGGACGCAGTCGTAATCCCGTTTCGAACCGCTGTCTTTCATCTGTTGCACCAGTAAACCCAATCGCTTTTCGCCCTCCTGGTTCGGGAACCAAAGGTTTTTGGTAATCCGGTCGAAATGGCGGCAGTGGTTGCAGACGCCGTGTTCGTCAAACGTAATCTCTTGATCGCTGGTGTCCATGACACATCGCGTGCAAACCCGAAGTGCTTCACTCATCGTCGATATCCCTAAAAAGTGTGTGTAACTCCCGCTGGCTGGGGTAGTTGATCAAGACGGCGCGATGTTTCCCATGATACACAAACAGGCTGCCTGCGGCGGCAGCCGCAGCCCCGCCAATCTCGACGACATCCCTAAGGTCCTCAAGATTCCCAGCGCCCCCCAAGGCGATCACAGGGATTTCCAATCGACTCGTTATTTCTCGGACGTACGCGTGATTGTAGCCTGACATGGTCCCATCCAAATCAACGAAATTCAGCAACAACTCCCCAACTCCCAGCGCCTCAAAGTCTTGGGCTATCTGAATGGGAGCGCTGGAGTGTTTCTGCCTAGCATTATGCGTAACAACAGCATAGTTCCTGAAAAACGAAGTCTTCAGGTCCAAAGTCACGACTACGGCCTGACTGCCAAACTCCCGGACTGCCGACCTGACCAAGTCTCTACAAGCCAGGGCTGCTGCGCTTAGCGATATCTTTTCGATACCCGCACGGTAGAGCTGTCGCATTTGCTCCAGAGTCGAGACTCCACCCCCATATGCCAAAGGCATAAATGCTTCACTCACAATGTCTTCGATCAGATCAAGGTTCGGCGACAGGCCAGATGTAGTAGCGTGAATGTCGAGGATGATTAATTCATCGACTTCCTTTTCATTAAGGATTCGGACCGTATTTATCGGGTCCCCGAGATACCGTGGCGTTGCGAAACGAGTGGTTTTTACGAGCCCACCCTTGGACAGTAGTAAGCATGGGATAACTCGGGCGCGATGCATCAAGCAAACTCAACGAAATTCTTAAGAAACTGCATCCCGTACTTGTGGCTTTTCTCCGGGTGAAATTGAGCCCCCCAGATATTGTCCTTAACGACCGCGGAAACGAAATCGTAACCATAGTTTGCCATTCCGGCCACTTGCTCTCCAGCGTCACTCACAAAGTGATAAGAGTGCACAAAATAGAAACGCATCGGAGTGCCCACATTATCCCACATTGGATGCGATTCCATCGAGGAGTGCACGTAATTCCATCCCATGTGGGGCACCTTGAGACCCTTGGCGGATTCAATGTTAAACCTCTGCACCCGACCTCGAAGCCACCCCAATCCTTCTACGTCTCCTTCTTCACTACCCTCAGCAAACATCTGCATTCCCAGGCATATACCAAGAATCGGCACCCCCCTCGTGATTACTGCCTCGTGGAGGGCCTCAGCCAAATGCGTCTCCTTGAGCCGGCTCATAGCGATGTCAAAACGTCCGATGCCAGGAAGAATTATTTTATCCGCCTGCAAGATCTCCTCGGGCGACGAACAGATGCGCGCCTTCGCTCCCACTTTCCTGAGCATGTTACAGACTGACATAATATTGCTCGTGTTGTAATCGACTAATGTTATTTGATCGCTCATCATGTGGGGGCATTAAGTCGCAAATTGTCACCGCCGGTTTTGAGTGTACCACCTTGGCCGGTTTCGAGTGTACCACCCTTATTTCCTTTTGTATCTCATTCCAACCGTACTTTCGCCGGCTTTCCTATCATTCAAATCTTTTCATTTAGGCGAGTTACGACTTTCCCGGTGAAAGTTTCGGCAGTTTCCCGGCGAAAGTCGGAGCTTTGAGGGTGGTACACTTTCCGGCGGCAAATGGCACACTGGGAAACCGGCCACGACACCTCCAAGGCCACACCCGAACTTATTGAGCTGTTACGGGAACCCCAACCGTGGTTCAGACCTATCTGGAGCAGAACCCCGGGACAGAGAATTTTTTCGATATCCAAGTCCGAATACCTAAGAGTAGCCGCGTGGTGGTCGTGGAGATGGAGGAGACCTTCGACCGTGCTACGGATGCCGAAGCACTACTGACCGCCATTGCGGAACAAACGATAGCCGATAATAAAAAGGTCTCGGACGTCATTCGCGCGGGCTATCAGCGAGAGTTGGAGAAAGCAACAGGAGAGTTGAAGGAGACCGAACGAATTCACATGGGCAATGCCGCATCAGGCAAAGGCGCAGAAAGCTCAAATCAGGCAGGAACGGGTGCCATTGAACGAGGTATGGCCGCGGTAGAAACGAGGAGGATTCAGGAGAGAATCGACAAATTGGAAGGCCA
>JAQBUF010000050.1 GCA_027623995.1 Nitrospirota bacterium | reverse complement strand
CGTATTTGGTCTCGCGGCAAAGCCGCGCCCAACGCAGGAGACACTCCTGAGAAAAAACCAATTGTCTTATTTTTGGAAACCCTATTAAAAAACAACACCCATCTTTGCCTGCAACTCATGTAGCCAAAAAAGGGAAGCGTCCCCTTTTCCGTCCCAAAACCCCACCGGCAATGCTCCTCACGATCAGTAATTTTTTCCCGTATGGTATGAGGACAGACGCAGTCTATATGATTTTGCATGACACGCCTGCCCCCACCATGTTATTTTCAGTAAAACACACCTATTTTCCTGAAAAAAATGTCGCATAAAAATCATGCAACCTATTGAAAACAAAATACTTTCAAGAATATATGGGCGCGGCAGGGGGTGGGCGTTCACCAAAGTTGATTTTGTCGCCGATTTTGGCACCATCAATATCCATCAGGCGCTTTCCAGTTTAGCACGGGCTGGCAAAATTCGCCGGGTTACTCGAGGGGTGTATGACTATCCCCGCCATAGTGAGTTACTGGGGCAAACCCTAAGTCCGGATATCGACCAAGTAGCCCAGGCGCTCGCGCGCAAGTTCAACTGGCGTATTCAACCTACCGGTGACGCGGCACTAAACCTACTAGGGCTTTCCACCCAAGTGCCTGGGCGGTGGGTCTATCTCTCAGATGGGCCAAGCCGTCAGTACGCCATCGCCAAGCATACGCTCGCGTTCAAGAAGTCCGCGCTGAAGGATGTCGGTTTCAAATACCGGGAGAGCGGGCTGATGGTCCAGGCGCTCAAGGCCTTGAGCAAAGAACGTGTGGATCAATCCGTCATTAAAACCATTCGGGAACGACTAGGGCTAAAAACCTATGAGCATATTCTCAAGGACACCCGTGCGGTGACCGGTTGGATTTACCAAATCATCAAGCAGGTGTGCGGGGAGCGTGACTGATGGACCGAGTGGCCCGGCTGCCTGCCGTGGAACGCAACGCCCTGTTTTCGGAAACAGCGGCCAGCAAGGGCACAACCCCAGCGGTGATCGAAAAGGATTTTTGGGTGACTTGGGTGCTAGACCACCTGTTCCGGCAACCTGAAATTGCGCGCCTGCTAATGTTCAAGGGCGGCACCAGCCTCTCCAAGGTGTACCGGTTGATCGAGCGCTTTTCTGAGGACATCGACCTCATTCTGGATTGGCGAGTATTGAGCGGCGAAGATCCGCTGGCCGAGCGTTCTAGGAGCAGCCAGGAAAGACTGAACGAGGCAATCAACGAACAGGCGCGGGGGTATATTGGCGGGGACTTATTGGCTCACGTGTCGGCGGCGTTGGGCGAAGTTTGCCATTGCGAGATCGAATCAGCCAATCCGCATGTGATCAATGTCCGCTATCCGGCCGCGTTTTCAGATACCTATTTGCGACCTGAGGTGCGGCTAGAGATCGGCCCGCTGGCATCCTGGCTGCCTCACGAAGAACGGACGATTCAATGCTATGCTGCCGAAGCCTTTCCTCGGGTATTTGAAAGGAAGGAATGCTCGGTCAGAGTTATCAAAGCCGAGCGGACCTTCTGGGAGAAGGCGACGATCCTACACCATGAGGCTCATCGTCCGGAAGGTAGTCAGCAACCTCCCCGTTACTCTCGTCATTATTACGATATAGCCAAAATGACAGAGTCCCCGGTGAAGAATGCTGCATTGACGAATTTGGAATTGTTGGCTGACGTGGTGGAGTTCAAAGAGCGTTTCTATCCACGCAGTTGGGCTCGCTACGATCTAGCCAGACCTGGCAGTTTCCGCTTGGTTCCCAAAGGACACATCTTGGCGGCAGTAGAAACTGACTACCAAAAAATGACGAACATGATTTTTGGCGAACTGCCCGCGATCGGTGAAATTATGACAATCCTGAAAAAGCTTCAAGACGAAATCAACGAGGGAAGGGATTAGATGAGGGACCTCGGCGAACACCCAATACCTTCATAGGTAGCCTACGACCCAACACATAATCGGCGGTGCGATGAACAATACATTGCCGTGGGCGTCGGCCGCGACTATCAAGACATCGCCCCCACCAGTGGATTCTATCTAGGCACGTCCGCCAGCAATCTCGAAGTCACCGTTTCAGTAGTAATGGAAGCCCACGGTGCCACCGACCACTGGCTCAGCCCAGAAATGATCTACCAAAACCCCACCGGCTCAGCGCCACATGATCAATAAGTTATTAATTCAATCGGACCAGCAAAAAATTCCCTTTCGTAAAATCAAACGCTGACCCAGGACGAAAAAACCATTACACAGATAAAGGTAAGTTTGGTGAAAGATTCTTTGAGGGAATGATTTGATGCAGGGTTTCGCCCCTGCATGACGAGTCCCTTTTGTTTCGGCAAAAGGGACCAAAACCATTTCTGCCCGTGCGCGTCCCTCCGGGAGACTTTGCCACGAGACCAAATAATATGGCTCAGGAACTCGCGGAGTTTATCCTGGGTCCTTCCCGAAGGACTCAAACAACCCTCGCCCGAATAGTCGTATTTGGTCTCGCGGCAAAGCCGCGCCCAACGCAGGAGACACTCCTGAGAAAAAACCAATTGTCTTATTTTTGGAAACTCTTAAAAAAACAATACCCTCCTTTGCCCTCAACTTATGTAGCCTAAAAAGGGAAGCGTCCCATTTCACCAAAAAGGGAACCGTCCCATTTCACCCCTTTCCCAATATTAAAAAGCTGTATACGCAATGGTGGTAACAGGTCGCAATTAGGCCTTTCTATCAGGCAAACCAAGCAGCTCATCATTGGCATTCTTTAACGACTCAAAGATTTCATTGGGTTTTTTCAAGACATGTTGGTTTTTTCCTAAAAAAATCATTTCATTTGAATTCAAGGTACGGCAAAAGACATTACTATTTCCCTCATTATCGGTTACCTTTACCAGCAATAAAGATCCAATTTGGCATGCAGCATTTTGTGTTTCCCTCAATTCCTTTAATAAAACCCCAGCTGCTTCAGCTTGAGCTTTGTCAATTTTCGCTTGGTCGATTCCCAAAGTATGAACTTCTAGTACATGCTCCATTTTTTGAAAAATTTCTTGTAATTCTATTTGCGTAATGGCATCTTTAGTTTTCCCAAACCATTTTTTCAACCAAGAACCTGTTTGCGATGGGAATTCATCAGAAATGGATAAACCAAATTCCTCAGAAAAATTTTTAATCGCTTTTGACATTCTATAAATCTTATTTTCACCATCCTCAGACAAATAAACTTGAATTGGAATATAGCGGTTTAATGGTAAATCATCAGGATTTTGTCCCATTGACCTTGAAACTAAATAAGCATGAAATTCTTTCTGGAGGTTTTTCTGTTCTTTTTCTAAAAAATCAAACTTGTATCGCAAATTGTCTACATCGTTTTTAATAGAAAATCTAATACCCTTTTCCATTTTCGATTTATGACGAAGAATTAAATTTTCAAGGATAGGGTTTCGAATGTTCTCAGGTAGGTGACGTATAATTCCTTCTAGAATATAGGGTCAAATTCTTCCATATTTCCAATAAAAAAGGCTATCAATGTCTCTAATGCTTTCACCCTTTCGGATAGTTCCCCAGTATCATCTTCTGTTCCCATCTCACCACCCTTTGAAGTCTGTAAACATGGTTTTATTCTGATGTTTGGTTTTTTAAATTCTAAATGTAAAGTGGGATCTATAAACAATCCAAATATTTTTTCATATTGACTGTGCGAAGGTGGCTGGCCACATTACAGCCAAAAAATGGAACGATACCCTTTAGTCCACCCTGAACTCACAAGACGATCTCCATGGGACAGAAAACCTGGATCCTCGATAAAGGCCTTCGGGGATGACGGCAGGGCGAATTGCAGGGCACATCTCTTCCCTTAGAAACCTAAAAATTAATTTCTGTTTCTGTTGCCTTGTGCGCGGCGGAGCCTCCGTCACGAATCGACTTCTCGGCGAAGGCTGTTTGAGCGTAGCGAGTTCCTGAGCCATGATTATTCGGGGCGGAGGCGGAGGGACCCCGGAGATCTTGCTCAGAGCAGGATTGGAGGGGCCGCGCACAGGCAAAAATGGTTTTTGGTCCTTTTGCCGAAACAAAAGCCTGTCCTGAGCGGAGTCGTAGGAGACCTCGTCGGCGGGGGCGAAACCCCTCTAAAATAAAAAGATGGGCCATGCCCACCCTGCAAAATTATTTCCACATGGCTACTCAATCTTTGTATGGCAAGCCCTGTACAATTAGTATAAAATTTGTCTTCAACTGGAGAACTTGGACAATGAATGAACAAGCACTGCTCACTCGAATCACCCTCAATCCGGCCATTTTCAATGGTAAGCCAATCATTCGCGGAAGACGGTTGGCGGTCGAGCAAGTCTTGGGAATGCTTGCCGCAGGCGATACCCAAGAATCCCTCCTTCAAGCCTATCCCTGGCTTGAACCAAAAGACATCCAAGCCTGCCTCATTTATGCCAGACGCCTAGTCGGTCATGAACGGATCGAGCCGCTGCAATTTGATTCTGTCTCGTGAGACTCATTCTGGATACATGTATTTCCGGAGGTATAGCAGACCAACTGCGCCAAGAAGGGCATGATGTCATTTGGACAGGCGACTGGCTCCAAGACCCAGGCGATGATGAAATTCTAGATTATGCCTTTCGTGAAAATCGCATTCTTATCACCTTAGACAAAGATTTTGGCACACTGGCAATTTTACACAACCGTCCGCATTCTGGAATGCTAAGACTCGTAAATTGGGCAACTCAAGATCAAGCGGGAGTTTGTCTAAAAGTTCTAAAGCAGTACGAGGGTGAGCTCCAAGCCAAATCCATCCTAACTGTGGAACCTGGCCATATCCGAATCCGGCCAACTGAGGTTTCAGAGTAATTCAGTTGGTAAAATCTGGAATGAACAAAAATCATTCCCTCCTCCTTCAACTCTTCACGAAGTGAATCTACACAAATCAGAAACCAGCACCCTCTAAAATTGTTTGAAGCGTAATCCTGCGTTGTGTGCGGCTGGGCCGCCACCCCGAATCCTACCTATCTGGCGAAGACGGTCTGAGTCCTTCGGGAAGGACCCAGGATAAACTCCGCGAGTTTCTGAGCCATCGTGATTCGGGGTGGCGGACCAGGAACCCCGGAGAGCTTGTTTCTGAACAAGGTCGGAGGGAACGCGCACAGGCAAAAATGGTTTTGGGTCCTTTTGCCGAAACAAAAGCCTGTCCTGAGCGGAGTCGTAGGAGACCTCGTCGGCGGGGACGAAATCCCGCTTCTAAAATAAAATTGAAATTTTTAAGGCTAGGGGGTTGGCTTAAAAAACAAAGCAGAAAGCGGAGGCAGAGTAATCACGATCGAATACGGCTGGCCATGCCAAGGCGTTTCCTCGGCATTCACCCCACCCGCATTCCCCATATTACTCCCGCCATAAATAGCAGCATCACTATTGAGGAGTTCTTGGTAATGCCCACCCATAGGCACACCCAAGCGATAGCCTTCACGTGGCACAGGGGTAAAATTAAACACGCACACGATTTGGTCTGCTTGATCTTTCGCGCGCCGAATATACGAGAGCGTGGACTGGTCGCTGTCATGCAAATCGATCCATTGGAATCCGGTCCAATCAAAATCGACTTGATGGAGCGCAGGCTCCTTCACATACAACCGATTCAGGTCGGCGACATACTGTTGCAAACCTCGATGGGGTTCATAGTCCAACAAATGCCACTGCAAACTATCTTCATGATTCCACTCCCACCATTGCCCGATTTCGCAGCCCATGAAGAGCATTTTCTTCCCAGGATGGGCCCACATATGCCCATAAAGAGATCGCAAGTTGGCAAACCGTTGCCAAGGATCTCCTGGCATTTTATCGAGCAAGGCTTTCTTGCCATGCACGACTTCATCATGGGAAAGAACTAACACGAAATTTTCCGTAAACGCATAGACCAATCCAAAGGTCACATCGTTATGATGATATCTACGATGCACGGGATCTTCACTAAAATAATTCAAGGTATCGTGCATCCAGCCCATGTTCCATTTAAAGGTAAACCCAAGCCCGCCGACATAAGTCGGACGAGAGACGCCAGGCCAGGCGGTGGATTCTTCCGCAAGCATCATGGTACCAGGATGCTCTTGATGGACCATGATATTGAGTTCCTTGATAAATTCCACGGCCGCAAGATTTTCATTGCCACCAAATTCATTCGGCACCCACTCGCCGGATTTTCGCGCGTAGTCAAGGTACAACATTGACGCCACCGCATCCACCCGCAGGCCATCGATGTGGTAGCGATCAAACCACATGAGCGCACTGTTGATCAGAAAGTTCCGCACCTCAATTCGACCATAATTAAAAATTCGGCTCTTCCATTCGGGGTGATACCCCATCCGTGGATCAGAGTGATCAAACAAATGCGTGCCATCAAACCACGCTAAGCCATGGGGATCATCCGGAAAATGCGCAGGAGCCCAATCCATGATGACGCCGATATTGGCTTGATGACAGGCATCGACAAACGCCATGAATTCCTCGGCAGGACCAAACCGCCTTGTTGGCGCAAAATAGCCGGTCGATTGATAGCCCCAGGATCCATCAAAGGGATGTTCGACGACCGGCATCAATTCAATATGCGTAAAACCCATCTCTTTGACATACGCGAGGAGTTGATCGGCCAATTCTGAATAGGTCAACCACCGGCCACCTTCGTCAGGTACACGTTTCCATGACCCCAAGTGCACTTCGTAAATAGACAGCGGTTCAGTCAACACTTCGCGTGAGAGTCGGGCCTCCATCCACTGGGCATCTTTCCATTGATAGCCGGACACATCTCGCACGACTGACGCGGTCTGCGGTCGCAACTCTGCTTGTGTGGCATAGGGATCGGCTTTGAGTAACGGGACTTCACTATCCTGAGGCCGAATTTCATATTTATACTTTTCCCACTCGGGCAGATCGGGAATAAACAATTCCCAAATCCCGGTTCCCCCTCGCGAGCGCATGGAATATCGGCGACCATCCCATCCATTGAAATCACCGACTACACTGACACGCATGGCATTGGGTGCCCATACTGCGAAGTTCACACCTGGCACGCCTTGATGCACGCAGGGATGCGCTCCCAATTTTTCGTAGGTTCGATACAACTTTCCTTCGCCAAACAAGTGTAAATCAAATTCACTCAACACTGGCGTAAAGGCATACGGATCATGCGCCTCGGATATTCCCCCTTTGGAATCCATCACGCGCAAGCGGTACTCATCCGGCGAAAGGAGTGCAGGCACTTGAGCTTCAAAAAATCCTGCTGGTTCAACGCCGTTCATGGGAATGGGGTCTTCAGTGGCATCAACAGGAATCACCAGGGCAGAGGACGCATCCGGGAGAAATGCCCTGACCAAAAACCATGGTTGGCCATTCCGCGTTTCTTCCTGGGGACCAAGCGCCTCAAAGGGATTCCACCACTCAGCTCGAGCAATCTTGTCAAAGACCTCGGGGTATACGGATTTGGCGGATTCGGATATACTCTTTCTCATGTGTTTTTTCATTCAATGAACCCTTTATAGTAGCAAATGCCCTTTTCGCTCATTGCCGCACTGATTATTGTTTTTCTGGCCGTCGCGTTTTCATTGCAAAATGACCAAACGGTCTCGATTACGTTTTTTCAATGGGATTTTCAGGGTTCTCTCGTTCTCATTTTATTGAGTACCCTCTTTTTAGGAATGTTTATTCACCTGTTGGCATCCATGCCTGCTCGCATTCGAAAATCACGACAGGCCTCCCAACTCCAAAAAAGGATTGCCGAGTTAGAAGGGCCACTTTCAAAAAAATGACAAGCGCCAAAACATTGACTTAAATCGTACGCTAGATTATCAATTAAAGAAACCCCTTACCCAGTTTTTGGAGACTTTGTGGTTGAACGATCGCCTCAACGCATCTTGGCTATGATCATGGCGGGCGGCAAAGGCGAACGCCTGATGCCCCTCACCGAACAACGCAGCAAACCCGCAGTTCCTTTTGCCGGCACCTATCGTATTGTCGATTTCGTGCTCAGCAACTTTTTGAATTCAGGGATCCTGGCCATGTATGTGCTGGTCCAATACCGCTCACAATCCCTGATTGAACATCTCCGTCGGGCATGGCGCATTGGTGGCACGAGTCGTCAATCCTTTATTACCGTGGTCCCTCCACAAATGAAGGGTCGTGGAAAATGGTATGAAGGTACGGCAGATGCGGTCTTTCAAAACCTGAATATTGTCCAGGACTTTGCCCCAAACCTCGTGGCCGTGTTTGGCGCCGACCACATTTACCGGATGGACTTGCGGCAAATGATTCAGTTTCATTTGGACAGTCAAGCCGATGTCACTGTGGCGGCCTTGCCCGTCCCAATTCAATTGGCTAAAGGGTTTGGCATTATCCAAACCAATGCCGAGCAGCGCATTAAAGGGTTTGAGGAAAAGCCCAAAAATCCCAAACCCATGCCGGGCAATCCCAAAATGGCGTTTTCCTCCATGGGCAATTATATTTTCAATGTTGACACCCTTATGAAAGCCCTAGAACTCGATGCCACAAGTCCTGGCTCCCATGATTTTGGGAGAGACATCATCCCCTCCCTCCTCAAGTCGCACAAAATCATGGCCTATAACTTTCTGGATAACGTGGTGCCTGGGGTCCATCCCTACGAAGAATGGGGATATTGGCGGGATGTGGGAACCCTCGAAGCGTATTGGCAAGCGAATATGGACATCCTCGGCGAACACCCAATATTCGACCTTCGTAATGTGAATTGGCCCATTACGACAGATGCGTCTGGGGAACCCATTGCTAGCATCGTACGTTCTCAGTTAGATAACGCCATGGTGGGACAAGGTAGCCTAGTTGTTGATGCGAATATTCGCCGATCCGTCATCGGACGCAACGTCAAGATTGGCGAGGGTGCGGACATCGAAGAATGTATCATTCTCGATGGTACGGTCGTGGGACCGAAGGCCCGTTTACGTCGCGTGATTTCCGACCGTTTTAATCTCATACCGCCTGGAACAGAATTGGGCTATGACCAACTCCGAGATAATAATATGCGGTACTCCGTCGATAAATCAGGCCTCATTGTCATTCCTCGCGGACAATCCTATGGGGGTCGAGCTGTTCCCCAGGTTCCTGGTTCCTAGCCCCATTAAGACGAATTCGCGACCATTCATGAAAAGCCGAAGAAGGCCACCCGCGAATTTCATGACATCCTTTTCCCTTACAGAGCACCCGGCCTATCGCCGACAGATGAGAGAGGCCAGATAACGATGCCCCGAGTACCCAGTTCGACCTATCGTCTCCAGTTAAATCAATACTTCACGTTTCAAGATGCCGCACGCATCATACCGTATCTCCATGACTTAGGCATCTCTGATTGTTACACCTCGCCCTATTTGCAATCGTCCCCCGGCAGCCTGCATGGCTATGACGTCGTTGACCCCACACGGCTCAACTCTGAGATTGGATCCCCTGACGATTACCAGACCTTTGTACAAGCTCTGTCCCAGCAGAACATGGGTCACATTCTGGATATCGTGCCGAATCACATGAATATCGGAGGTCCATGGAATGCGTGGTGGCAAGACGTATTGGAGAATGGACCAAATTCTCACTATGCTGATTTCTTCGATATTAACTGGCACCCCGTCAAACGCGAGTTGGTCAACAAGGTCTTACTCCCCATCTTAGGGGATCAGTATGGCATTGTCCTTGAACGCGGGGAAATCACACTGGAATATCAAGATGGGCTGTTTTTCTTCAAATACTATGAACATCAACTTCCTATCGATCCTCGCACCTTCGCCCTTATCTTAAGTTTTCGCATAGAAGAACTCATCGAACAACAGGACCCGACTCAAACGGACATTCAGGAACTCCAAAGTATTCATACGGCCGTATCCAATTTGCCGGAGCGAAACGAACGCAATCCCCATCACACCGCAGAACGGTCACGTGAAAAAGAAGTCATTAAACGTCGATTGAGCACCTTGATGAAAGAGAGCAAGCTCATTGCAGATTTTTTACATGAGAACCTTCGAATCTTTAACGGAACACCAGATCATCCACAAAGCTTTGACTTGCTGGATACCCTACTTAATGAACAGGCGTATCGTTTAGCCTCGTGGCGTGTGGCATCTGAAGAAATTAATTATCGCCGGTTTTTTGATATCAACCAATTGGCGGCCATTCGAGTCGAACATCCCGAAGTATTTCTACAGACACATGAATTTATTTTTTACCTGATAAAGTCTGGAGCCGTCAGCGGGCTCCGCATCGATCATGTGGATGGATTATACGACCCGAGAAAGTATCTGCAGCAATGGCAGGAATGGGCTCAACAAGAACTCGGGTTGCCAGCGGATTCCCATGGACGAGCCCTGTATATTGTCGTCGAAAAAATCTTGGGTAAAGGAGAAACACTATCGGAAGACTGGCCTATTTTTGGCACCACCGGGTATGAATTTCTTGGCCTGATCAATAATCTGTTTATCGACTCCCTTCACAAACGCAACTTGGATTCGGTCTACACTCGATTCGCCAAGACACCCATCCCGTTTGAGGAATTGGTCTATCAAAGCAAGAAGCTTATTACGAGCAGTTCCATGGCCAGTGAGTTGAACACTCTTGGACATCAGCTCAATCTGCTGTCTGAAAAAAACCGGAAATCCCGAGATTTCACGCTCAATAGTTTAACTCATGCACTGCGTGAGATCATTGCCTGCTTTCCTGTCTACCGTAGCTATGTCACCCCAGATCCTCTAGAAACCATTACCGACCGTGATCGCGCCTATATTCGGCTTGCCGTCATTCAAGCCAAACGCAAAAACCCAGCGACCAACAGCCTCGTGTTTGATTTCATTCAAGAACTCTTGTTGAAGAGTCCCACTGACCATACTCATCTGCAATGGTCAGAAGTCCATCCCTTTGTCATGAAGTTCCAACAAACCACCAGTCCGGTCACAGCGAAGGGTGTGGAAGATACGGCATGCTATCAGTACAATCGCCTCATCTCACTCAATGAAGTCGGCGGGGAGCCCTCACAATTTGGCACCCCAATATCCGCCTTTCATGAGCGAATGCGAGAACGGCAACACCTCTGGCCATCCAGCCTCTCGGCCACGTCCACGCACGATACGAAGCGTAGTGAAGATGTCCGTGCGCGCATTCATGTGCTCTCGGAAATGCCAACAGAATGGAAAGCCTGTATCGGCAGGTGGCATCGCCTGAACAAGAAAAAAAAGACCCGTCTGGACGGCCAAGAAGTCCCCAGTCGTAACGAAGAATATTTACTCTATCAAACCCTTATTGGAGCCTGGCCCTTTGCCCAACTGAGTTCGCCAGAATACGAGGATTTTCGGCAACGCATGGAACAGTATATGGTCAAGGCCCTGAAAGAAGCCAAGACCCATTCCAGTTGGATCAATCCCAATGAAACGTATGAAGAAGCCGTGTGTTCCTATGTGCGGAACATCCTGGATCCCAGACAGTCCTCCTTGTTCCTTGGAGATTTTATCGCCTTTCAGGAACACATTGCGCGCTATGGGATGTATAATGCTCTTACGCAGCTCGTCTTAAAAATTGCGGCTCCAGGCATTCCTGACTTCTACCAAGGAACGGAATTATGGGACTTTAGCCTGGTGGACCCGGACAACCGACGGAGGGTGGATTATTCCCACCGACAACAACTCCTCACGCAATTAGTATCCGATGAGGAAAAACCCTCTGAAGATTTCTTTCGCATGCTGTTGAGAAATTATACCGATGGGCGAATCAAGCTCTATACAATGCGGACCTTACTTAATTTTCGATGTCAACACCCAGACCTCTTCCAAAATGGGGAATATCAGCCACTTGAAACTCTTGGCGAAAAGCGGCACCATCTCTGTGCATTTCAACGTACCTGGGAAAATCAGACAATTGTCGTCGTGGTGCCAAGACTGTTGCATCATGTCATTCCAAATTCAGAAGAACCTGCGCTTGGCCAGTCAGTTTGGGGTGATACCAAGATTGTCCTTCCTGAGCAGACGTCTGCAACCCGATATCGAAATACCTTAACCAAGGAAACGCTTTCGACGGAAACATTTGAGGAATCGCAAACCTTGTCCACTGCAAGAATTTTCAACCAATTGCCGATAGCCATGATGGAGCAATTACCATGACTCGTTTTTCATCCGACTCAACTGGGCCGACGCATCAAGCCTCACATGCAGACACGGATTCTCCGGAAGAACCACTTGGGTGGGAGGGACACGTCAATGTCCCCGGTTCCCCTGCATGGACAAAACTCTTGGGCAACTGGCCAGAGCTTCGGACCGGACTCGCCTTTAGTATGGTGTTTGTTATAGGCGCGGTAGTCGGAGGAACAGTGGCGCTGTTAGTTGGTTGCAATCGTACTAAATCTGGAAGCTAATACTCGTCGAACAAAGGAGAGCACCATGGGACAAGACCATTCATCAGATGATTCATGCTGGGTCACCACGTTTGTGTTTATTTCAGGATTTATTTTGGGCGCCGGTGCCGCAATTCTTATGGCCCCTGAGCCCGGGGCTTCCCTCCGTGGACGATTAGCCAAAGGCGCAAGGACCGCTCAAGAAGAATTCGCCGATGTCGCCAATGAGACCAAAGAGGCCTTTCGGTCGATCTCCCAAGACACCCAACGCACGGTCAAGCAAGCGGCCTCTCGGATCACTAGTGCCGTCGAAGCCACGAAACAAGCCGTGATCGCCGACGAGGAGGAAACACCCACGACGCCATCGTTTAACCCTCCAGAAACAGACAAAGGGCCGTTTAACTGAAGTAGATATTTAGAGGGATGACAAAAGTATCCACGTCTGAATCGTAACCAACCCCGCGACAAAGGTGCGATCCGACGATCAATCCTTTGGCCCGACGAATCTTTCAGTCAATCACGGCCTACCATCCTGACTTTGATTCTAGCTCCACGGATAGCACCCAGTGCTTCATTACCTAAAGGAATATAAACGTGAAAGTTCTGTTGCTCAGTAACGAATATCCTCCCTATTCTTATGGCGGTGCAGGTGTCCATGTGGAATACCTCAGTAAGGAACTTGCGAAACTTATTTCAGTTGATGTTCGGTGTTTTGGTGATCAGTTTCTGGCTCACCATAACCTTCACGTCAGAGGGTTTAAGCTCGACAGGACTAATTTTGGGTGTCCGAAATCTTTGGTGTCAGTCTTTGGTGCAATTCAGAGGGGGCTTGATTTTAACTCTTTTGGGATCGAGGCCGATCTTGTGCATTGTCATACCTGGTATACGCATCTGGGAGGAATTTTAGCCAAATTAAATTATGGCATTCCCCTGGTCATTACGACGCATTCTTTGGAACCTTTGCGCCCATGGAAACGGGAACAGTTGGGTGGAGGATACGATTTCTCCCTCTGGGTTGAACGAACCGCTCTGGAAATGGCCGATGCCGTCATCGCTGTCTCCCAGGGAACGAAGCAAGATATTCTGAAACACTTTCGTATTCCTGGAGAAAAAATCACCATCATTCACAATGGCATTGACCCCATTGAATATCAAAAACACACCTCGACTCAAGCCCTCCTCAGGTATGGCGTGGATCCCTCCAAACCCTACGTATTGTTTGTCGGGAGAATTACCCGCCAAAAAGGGATCATCCATCTCGTGCAAGCGATCCAGTATTTAGACCCTGACTTCCAGGTAATCCTTTGTGCAGGGGCACCAGATACCGCTGAGATCGAAAAGGAAATGGAGGCAGCAGTGAAAGAAGCTTCGGCTCACCGAGCAGGGGTGATCTGGATTTCTGAAATGCTGGACAAACCAAGTATCATTGAAATGTATTCACATGCTGCAGTCTTCTGTTGTCCTTCAATCTATGAACCATTTGGAATTATTAACCTGGAAGCCATGGCTTGCGAGACGGCGGTGGTCGCCTCGGCAATTGGAGGAATTCCCGAAGTCGTCGTGGATGGAGAAACTGGCCTCCTCGTCCCTGTCCAACAAATGCAAGAATCCCCTTTTACACCTTTAGACCCTACTAAATTTGCCCAAGACTTGGCCATCGCCATTAACCGGTTAATGGCCGACAAGACCATGCGCCAACGGTTTGCGCAAGCCGGTCGCCAACGCGCCGAACAGTTGTTTAGTTGGTCTAGCATTGCCAAGGAAACCCAAGCACTTTACCACCAACTTGTGGGCTCCTCTTAAATTCCTCACGTACGATGAGCTCAATCGGAAGACCTCTTTCCAGTGCACGTGAAGCGGTTGAACTTGAGACCCTCACGCTGCAATCCCATATATCCCTAGCACCCTACAAAAAGAACATATCTTCACTTTGCCCAAGCGGTGCACTGTTAATAAAAAAAATGGCTCCACGTTTCTCCTAGAAAATTTAGGGAAAACGAGAAGCCATTTTTAATAAGCCCTAGTCAAAAGATCTGACCAGAGAGTCTATGTTTCGAGGCTATTGTAACCGAAGATGACCGCGACGATTTTGTTGCCAGCAGGATTCTTCTGCCTCGTTGCAAAGGGGTCGCTCCTTGCCGTAACTGACAATTTGAATTCGTGAAGCAGTCACTCCCAAATCCACGAGATAGTCCCTAACAGCTTGAGCTCGGCGTTCACCTAACACGAGGTTATAGTTGGTCGTCCCTCGTGCATCACAATGACCTTCGATCAGGACGCTGGAATCTTGGTACTTGGCATTAAGCAATTGTGTATTTGCTTGCAAGATGGAAACGGCATCTTGCCGAATGACATATTGATCAAAATCAAAATACACATGCCCTAATCCAACGCCATTACCATCACCCTGAGAACCGCCCAAGTCACTTTGGCTTAAGGGTTCCATGGATTCATGGGCTTCACCATGATGCGGGACGGCAACTTCTTCATCCCCTGATCCAGAAGTCGCACCCTTTCCAGAATCAGAATAAGAAGATGCACCGCCATCGCCAAGATTTGGTTGCGGAGGACCTTCTGGAACAAAATCTGAGGGTTGAAGCGCTCGAACAAATTGCTGTCCTTCATAGCCATTTGGGCCAGAATCGATAACCGTTCCAGCTTCCTGAGATCCCATAGAGCCATTGCCATAAGTGGTACCAGCACCATCTCGCAAGTAAGCTTGCGGGGGGGATTCAGGTCCAAAAGAAGCCCCAGGAATTTTATTGCCAGTAGGAGACTTTTCCTTCAAACCTGAAGTATCAGCGCTGGCAGAATCTCCACCAGTGCCGTTTTCACTCGCTGCTCCAGCATTGCTACTAACCGTATTACTACCTGCGGCGGAAGATCCTGAGCCATTATCCGCAGACATCAACCCCTCACTCATTCCTTGATCAGCCAGAGGAATCCCGCCTTGCTCACCGCCTGAACTCGCCCCAGAACCTTGTGAACCGGAAGCTTGCGCGAGGGTGGCTAATTCCTCTGCACTCATCACTTCAGCATGTTTCGTGGTTTCACACCCAGGGAGAAACATCAACATAGCGACCGCCGCAAATCCTAGGGCAGCAGAACCTTTCACTTTACTCATACACCAAACTCCTTTCGTCTATGACCCATTCACCGGGGCACGATTGGTAAAGCCATGAAATGTTATGCCACTGTCGTTCATGGTTTACCATCAAAATAGGTAACTAGGCCCTTCCCACTCATTCTCATAGAAGAAGCAGAGACCACCACATAATATAGATTATGTATGTACATACTAATCAATAAGGCAAAATTGTCAACGAATGAATGCGATTCAAGGAAAATCACTAAGATATCTGGCCCCTACCTTGACTGAAGAATTTTCCGGCCAGTATGATTTAAACCCTTCCCGTTGCCCAAGTGATTTCCGCCAATTATCGACAAAATGACGAGCGAGCGCACGAGATCGTAGGATCGGATTGAGCATGATTAGGGTTCAACACATTACCAAACGTTACGGCATGCACGTGGCCATTGCAAACGTGACCTTCGACGTCAAACAAGGTGAGATCCTTGGATTTCTTGGTCCTAACGGCGCTGGAAAAACCACCACCATGCGCATTATTACCTGCTTCATGCCCCCCAGCGAGGGAACGGTTGAGGTCGCAGGGTTTGACTGTTTTGAACACCCTCAGGAAGTTAAACAACGTATTGGATATTTGCCAGAATCACCGCCTTTGTACCAAGAACTCACCGTGACAGAATATTTAACCTTTGTTGGACGACTCAAACGTCTATCCGCGTCCCGCGTTTCCAGTCGCATGGCTCATGTCATTGAACAACTGGGCCTTGGTGAAGTTCGGCACCGGGTGATCGGACATTTGTCCAAAGGGTTTCGGCAACGAGTGGGATTAGCTCAAGCCCTCATTCATGATCCACCGGTGCTGATTCTTGATGAACCGACCGTGGGACTCGACCCCAAACAAATCATCGAAATTCGAGAATTGATCAAAAGCTTGGCGGGTTCGCACACGCTCATTCTCAGTACGCACATACTCTCAGAAGCAACGGCCATCTGTGATCGCGTGGTCATCATTGATCGAGGGCATATTGTGGCGGAGGACACTCCAGCCCAACTCTCGTCTCGGATGCGGCAGTCGGAAAAAATGAGCCTCACCGTCAAGCATCCTTCACATGACTGGCTTGAACGACTCGCCGCGATTCCCGGAGTTCTGCACGTTGTCCAAGGGGCCACACCCGAAACAAGTATCATCGAATGCGAATTGGGCCGAGACCTTCGAGAAGATATTTCACAATTCGTGGTGGAACAAGGAGTTGGGCTCTTAGAGTTGAAGCCCCTGTTGTTATCGCTAGAAGAGGTTTTCCTGCAACTCACCCAACAAGATGAACAGCCCACACCACAGAAGGACCCGTCACAAGTATGACTCCGGTTAATACACTCATTGCCAAAGAGCTACGCTGTTTTGTGGTGTCACCCGTGTTCTATGTGGTCGGAGCGGTCTTCCTTTTTATTGCAGGATTCCTCGCTCATCTCATGGTCGTGAATGCAGGACAACAAGCCGTCAGGTTTTTGCAAATGCAAAATACCTATGCCCAGCTGAATCTCAATGAATTAGTATTTCGCCCCATCTTTCATAGCTTGGACATCGTGTTAATTTTTCTGCTCCCCATGCTCACCATGCGGCTCTTTGCCGAAGAACGTAAATTGCGAACCATTGAATTGCTGTTGACCTCGCCCATCGGGATCAATGAAATCATCTCCGCCAAATTTATGAGCGTGCTCCTTATCTATCTTGGGCTCTTAGGGTTAACCGGCCTGACGCCTGTGGTCCTGTCCTTCTATAGCGCATTTAATTGGGATCCTATCTTAACGGGCTATCTCGGGTTAGCCTTGCAAGGCGCGTTCTTTCTCGCCTGTGGCGTACTGGCTTCAACACTGACTGAGAATCAAATCGTTGCGGCTTTCCTAAGCTTTGGCATCATCATTGTCTTTTGGCTCATGGGTGGGCTCGGTGCCATGCTGGGTGAGACGACCTTAGGCACGGTCATTTCTTACCTCTCTTTCGCAGAGCATTATGATCGGCTCGTTCGTGGGCTGCTCGAGGCCAAAGATATCGTGTACTACTTATCAGGCACGATATTGATGTTATTTATCGCTCATCGAGTCGTAGATTCTCATCGATGGCAATAAAATCACTCATGCCAATGTTAGGAATTCTGGGAGCCGTACTTGCCGGCAGTGGACTGGTGCTATCTGAGATGGATCCCTCTCGTCCAGGAACCATCGCCACCTTAGAGGGACTTGGATTGCTGTGCCTAGCGATGTACCTCGTCGGCAATTGGCAACGACTGAAAACTTTTTCCGCCCAGCGATCCACGAAACTCGGCTTTAATAGCATCCTGGCAATCCTATTGATGATTGGCATTTTGGTTATTGTGAATTTTCTGGTCATTCGTCATGGAGGACGATTGGATTTATCCGAAACTCAGCGCTTCTCTCTGGCCCCTCAAACGTTTAAGGTCTTGGGGGAACTCCAACACGATGTGACCATTCGCGTCTTTGCTCATGAACGTAGTCCAGGATTTGGAGCGTATCGAGATTTATTGGATGCCTACACTCACATTAGTGCTCATCTCTTGGTGACCTTTGTTGATCCCGAGAAAGAGCCTCAACTTGCCAAGGAATTTGATATCACCAAAATTGACACTGCCGTGTTTCAAAGTGGCACCCAAACCATTCAAGTGACAAAACCCTCTGAGGCCAATCTTACCAGCGCGATCATTCGAGTGAGCAGGGAAGAGAAAAAACGAATTGTGTTTTTGGAAGGCCATGGGGAGCGACGCAGCAAGGATACGGAAAACGGTGGGCTGTCATTTCTACAGGAACGCTTGGAGACACAGGGATATGAGGTTGATCGCGGATTCTTGAATGAGGACGACGCCATCCTTCAAGGCGCGACGGTACTCATTGTCGCAGGCCCACGTGAACCCCTTTCTGAAGGGGAAACTGATCTCATTTCTGAATTTGTCCAAAAAGGGGGCAAGGTACTCCTCTTACTTGATCCCCAAACCACGACCGGTTTGGATCTGCTGTTAACACAATGGGGCCTCACATTAGGACCTGGAATCATTGTTGACCCCGAAGATCGTATTTCCCAAGGAAGCCCAACGGCATTACTCGTTCGTCGCTTTACCGAACATGCCATTACCCAAGGATTCACAGCTCCTATCTTATTGCCGGTATCCCAAGGCGTCAGCTTTACACAAACTGCCGCATTACGATGGACGTTTAGTTCTCTCACACAATCATCAGAAGAAAGCTGGGCAGAAACAGATTTCTCCCAGAACACGCCTGAATTCGATGCAGCCAAAGACTTCAAGGGACCGTTCACCCTTGGAGCCGCCCTTGAACTCGCGGGCGGCGACGGTGCAGCACCGCACCCTGCCACTATCATTATTGGCAATTCAGCTTTTGCGAGTAACGCATATGCCAAGTTTCCCGGAAACACGGATTTCCTTTTGAATGCCATTTCCTGGTTGACTCAGGAAGAAGCTCTGATATCCATTGCCGCGAAAGATCCATCCTTTGCTCCCTTTATTCCCAATCCAACCCAAGAACACATGCTCCTGGCAGTGCAAGTTTTTTCCGTTCCTATGCTCCTTCTATTTCTTGGGATCACCATTTGGCGGCGACGGAGTCAGTTGTAATCCAACACTGCCACCATTCGAATTTTCAACAACCATGAAACCTATAGACACCCCATGACATCATACCGAACAACACTCCTACTCGCGATGATCTTCGCCGGACTCGGCGTATACCTCTATACCATCGAAGTTCCGACGATTGAACAAGAAACCGTGCAACATGAGGAAGCCCAACGTCTGATCCCCTTTGATTACCGAGATGTCACGGAAATGAAGATAACCTCACGGAAGGAGACCATTCGATTGACCCGCGACAATCGCCGCCGATGGAGCATAGTTGAGCCCATCAAGGCAAAGGGCGATTCGCGTGAAGTAGAAAATGTTCTTCGAGCCCTTGAGATTGGGAAAGTTTCGCGGGTCATTCAAGAGGAGGAAAAAGACCTCAGTGAGTATGGGCTCGACTCCCCCAACTCCATTATTCAACTCACCGCCGGCAATCAATCAGAGACTCTGAGCCTTGGAGGTGTGGCACCGTTGACTGGAACTCTTTACGCCAAAAGAGAATCCGACACGCACATTTTACTCACCACGTTGTCCGTCACGGACTTTCGGAAAAAAAGCTTGTTTACCTTCAGGCATAAAGACGTCATGTTTTTTGATCGAAACATGGTCGAACGCATTCAGCTCAATAGCCCGACACAACACATCACATTGGATCGAGTCGCCTCCATTCACGGAGCCACTGGCAATTGGCGTTTTTCCGAACCCTTCGAAGGCCCAGCGGATAAAACCTCCGTTGGATTATTACTCATGACCCTCGAAGATTTGACGGCATTAGAATTTATTGACCAACAGTCTGAAAAGGAGACTTTACTACAACGTCTCCCGCCACCTTTACTCACCGCCACGATTCATACCGGACAACGTGCTCACCTGGTGACGTTTTTTCAATCACCCAAGCAGGCCGAGGAAACCTACGCCATCACGACCGCAGATCGCCCCATATATAAAATTTCCCCAGCAACCCTAAAAGGGCTCCCCACACAAGCCTTTGATATTCAAGACAAACGCCTCTTTGGCATGGAAATGGCTGAGATCGGGTTACTCACCGTCACCATGGGCTCGGAAACATTTACGGTCGCACAGCAACATGGTGAGTGGTATCTCGATGGATCACCAAACCTCTCCATTGATCAGCGCGAAATGCAACTCTTTGTCAGTCGAGTCGTCGATCTTCCGGCTGAACTGGCCATGAGTTCCACTAAAGAACACTTAGGTGAATACGGTCTTGCCTCACCAGCCATTGAAATTATGGGGGTGGATACGAGGGGTCGGGCACGTGGACATTTGGCGTTAGGGACAAGAGAAAAGGGATTGGTCTATGCTGTTGGATCTGGGTTGCCTGGCGTGTATCAAGCGCGATCAGCCATCCTTACCCAGATACCTACGAACGAAATTCTGTGGCAAGGAAAGCCGAATTAATACCCTACAGAAAAACCTTGGACAACTTATCCCGAGACCAAACCCATGGGAAGAAAAGGTCGGACCTATAGCCAGGCTGAGCGGTTAGCCCGCCTGATGCGCACGTTAGCCTCGCGGGCTATCACCATCAATGATATAACGCACGAGTTCCAGATTTCTCGGCGTCAAGCGTATCGGGATCTGAAACGGATTGAAGAAGAAGGGCATCCGCTCACCCAGGAAATTGCTTTCCCTGAGCGAACCTGGCAACTTCCTCTTGCCTATCGGGGTTTGCCGCCAATTTCTGTCTCTCCGTATGAACTGATGTCTCTCTACTTCGCCAAAAGTCAGATGGCATACCTTGCCGGCACACCGTTTACCGAGGATCTGGAAGCCCTGACCCGGCGGATCGAAGCAAGTCTGCCAACAAAGACCGTGAATCATGTAGACCGCCTTGTCCAAGTATTTGCCCCACTCCAGCGCCCCACCCGCGCTTATGACAAGAAGAAAGAGGTATTGAAAGGCCTCCGTCGTGCGCTGCTCCTACAACAGACCGTCACCCTTCATCATCAGAAACCTGGCTACAACGAACCCGTGGCGCACAAGGTTGATCCGTATGTCCTCCTTCTTTATCAATATGGGCTCTATATCCTAGGCTTCTCGCATCGAGCCAAAGCCCTTCGTCTTTTCGCTGTTGAGCGGATTCAGGAAGTCACGCCCACCGAGGAGCGGTTCTCTCTTCCACCGAATTTTTCATCGGACTGGACCTCAGAGCGTCTCTTCGGGTTGCTCGATGATCCTCCACTCAAAGTACGAGTGCGATTCAGCCCGGAAGTCGCCTACTTGATCAAAGAACGTCAGTGGCATCCCACGCAGTCAGTGAAGTCTCTTAAGGATGGTGGTGTGGTGCTGACGCTGAAGGCTGGTGGTTTAGACGAACTGACGTCCTGGGTGCTGTCCTTCGGCCAAAACGCACAAGTCCTTGCCCCGCGCTCGTTGAAAGAGGCGGTGATGTCTCACCTTGCAGCTGCCCAAAAGCAGTATGGCCGTTAGTCATACGGCACATCACCCCTGATTCTTTCCTCTCCCCTGTGCCCTATTCGGTCACACCTCCGTGCTAGGGTTTTTCTTCTATGTAACAACGGAGGAACTCCATGGTATCGCGACGAACATTCTTCAAAAACATAATGGGCTGTTTGGGAGCTGGGATTGTCTGGCCTGCAATCGGGTATGGAGAGACCCCGGTGTGGAATTTGGGGGAAACCCAAGAATTCCAGGTTCCGGCGATCCCCATTCACGATAAAATCCCACCCCCTTTCTCCAACGCCACCGCAGGGGTTCTTACTATCGAAGCAATCGAAGACCTTCTGGATGATTTGGATTGTATCGAACTAGCCGCTCGATATGTCGGGACTAAACACCTTGAAAGAAATAAGGATAAGTATAAGTATGAAAAACACGGGCGGTGCCCACTGTGTCGATGCGATGAGTTTAGTGTCACAAGGCAGAAGTTTGAATGTGAGCAATGTTACAGAGAAGGAAATGCTATTACCCTTTTTGCCATCCTGGAGGGCCTCACGTGTCGAGAGGCCTGTGGCACACTTCGCGGGCTTCTCGATGCTGGAGAACTTAGGGGTAACAAGGCACAACAAGTCCTTTTGTGGAAGATCATGGGGGAAGCCACGGCATTTTTTCATGATGTCCTGTGCCATTGGCCGGAAGGACAGCCGGGTCGCGATTGGCTGGCGCAGCAGCACATATCCCAGGAAACAAGGGATATGTGGTTCCTGGGATATATCCCACCCCATCACTCTGAGTTTGAAACGGAGCTCAATGCCCATTTGGTAGGCCAAGGCTTTCAGACTCCGGATATTAAAGACGCTCGGGTCGGGGTTCCTGCAGAAGGTGTGACGCTACCCATTCAGGAGGCTAACGGGAAATGTTGGGGTTATGTGAACCACCATTTGAACACAACGACGGAGTCGATATATCTACGTAGAATGGAGGATTTGTCAGAGAATCGTTTCGCACGTCGTATCTTCCCATTCCCGACCTGGCCTCGGGACGTTCTTCGCTATGAGACGGTTCTTGCTGTAGAGAGTGAATGGGATGTTATCGTGCTTTGCCAAGCTGGACTCCATAATGTCGTGTATATGGGAGGCTGGGGGGATAGAAAGCGAAGTTTACGAACGGCTTTGGGGTTGACTTCCTGTTTGATCATCCCGGTCCGCCCATCTTACTTGTTTGGAAGGGTTTTCGACGAGATATTACCAGGAATGGCGGGATACCATGACCGCCTTGGATTTTTAGTATTGCCGGATGACGAACAAGATCTTTTGGATGTTTTTCGTGCCGAAGGTGCCGACGGACTGCAAGCCAGAATGATAAATCCTCTCACTGTGGCACAAGTGCTGAGTATGTGAGGGTGATAGCTGAAACCATCATGAACGCAGGGTAGTGCAGACTGGACAATGTGTTTTGGAATCGCGTTACTTTTGACCAGATCATCATGAAAACATGAACGACATTCTGACTGCCGAATCCAACATCGTCGTGATCGACAAGGATCATGCACGGCGAACGCTTTATGTATCCTTCCTGGAGCCTGCCAGAGTTCAGACAACCGGGAATTATAAAGAAGGCCTGCGAATGCTAAAACGGTCTGCCATCGATCTGGTGATCGTGCGAGTGATGCTCTCCCAGGAATCCTCCCATCGATTTCTCCGTGCTTTGGGCAAGCTGGGTAAGAAGATCCCCTGCCTTGCTTTGTTTCCTGGAAGCGAATCTATACATGACATGCTAGCAACGGCATCATGGGGCGTCACAGACTTTCTTTTCCTTCCCCTGAATTGGGAAGAAGTGAGCCTGAGAGTCAAGTGGCATCTCATACACTCGATGAGCAACTCACCATAGTCCTAACCTCTACGTCTGGAGCCTCTTGTACGGGAGTAATAGGGAGGACAGATGTGATAAGCTGGTCTTCACTCTTTCGCTGAACCTGCTATGAGCAATCCTCTTCCCTAGAACAAGGGATAGGTATTTTCCAAATATGACACGGAGTTTGTTGTTGCGATGCGGGACCTGAACCCTCTTGCCTACTCCCCCCCTGAGTGTCATTCAATGAAAATAGAGGAGTGGTTGTGAACTTTGGAAGACTCTCTAAATCCAAATACCTCTCAGGACTCCAGTGCCCGAAGCGACTCTATCTTGAGGTGCATCAGCCAGAGTTGATCCAAGAGGTCGATACTCAAACCCTAGCCCTTCTTGAGGTGGGGACGGAAGTGGGCCAATTAGCCCGTCAGTATTTTCCAAATGGGGTCCTGGTCGAATGGGACCACAGTGAATTGCCAGATGCTGTCGAACAAACTGCACAACTGGTGAAAAATCCCAAAATCCTGGCTATCTTTGAAGGAGCCTTTCTCTTTGATGGGGTGTTGGTACGGGTGGATATTCTGGAACGAATTCAAGACCACCAATGGCGACTCATCGAGGTAAAGGCCTCAACAGAGCGGAAGGATCATCATGTTGATGATCTGGCCATTCAGGCCTATGTGCTTGCGAATGCGGGCCTCGCGCTTGCCGGGTCTTGGCTGCTGCATCTTAACAATCAATATGTCTATCAAGGAGGGGATTTAAATCTAACTCATCTGTTCATGTTGGAGAATCTTTCACCAGAAGTGGATTTTCTCTACCCAAACATTCCGGAACGGTTACATGAAATGCGTTCCATGCTCGCAGAAGCTTCTCCTCCTGCAATTGAGCCAGACGGGCATTGCAGCGTTCCCTACGACTGTCCGTTTTGGGACCATTGCACCAAAGAGAAACCTGACCGATGGGTCTTTTACCTGCCACGGGTTGGGAAAAAATTTGATCAATTACGAAATCGGGGGATTACCTCTATCGATGAGATTCCTACAGAGTTCACATTATCGCGGCACCAACAGTTGGTGAAGGACCGTGCCGAATGGATCGGCCCTGGGCTTATGCCGGCTCTCGGTACGATTCAGTATCCGGTTCATCATTTGGATTTCGAGACGGTCCAATTAGCCATACCCCAATATCCCTTGACGCGTCCTTATCAAACCTTGCCGACCCAATGGTCAAACCACATTGAAAGCATAGATGGTGAGATTCGGCATGAGGAGTTTTTATGTGAAGATCGCATAGATCCCCGTGAAGAATTTTTGCACACCTTGTTGGCCTCTCTGGAAGGAACCGGGAGTATTTGCGTCTTTTCTCCCTATGAAGAGCGAATTCTCCGCGACCTTCGTGAGGCGTTTCCTCTGTATGCATCCCAACTAGATCAAGTCATTGGTCGGTTGTGGGATTTGCTTCCAATATTACGTGAGCACTACTACCATCCGGCGTTCGGAGGATCTTACTCTCTTAAAGCCGTTCTCCCTGCCCTTGTTCCTTCCCTGGACTATAACGACTTGGCCATCCATGACGGCGGAATGGCTGCGGATGGATATATCCGGTTAATCTTCGGTGGACTGGATGTTGAGGAACGAACACGTCTCAAAGCGGACCTATTGGCCTATTGCAAACGGGACACTCTCGCTCTTCTTGAACTCCGGCGGGTATTGTGGGAACGGAGGATTAAGAAGAATGACAAATCCTGATTTATCAAAGAGGGCATGCCGCCTTCAAAAACAAGGAGGAACCCATGAGTCAACCAAATTTGTTTTCCTTTGCCACCAGCGAGTTGTCTCAAGACGCCTTTATCTGCTGGTTATTGTCATGGGCAAAACCAGAGTTCAAAAATGCAGATAACGATTTATATTGTTGCGCGGTGAGACTTATCCAGGCGTTGTTTGAAAAACATTCCAAGGAAGTACCAACAGAGTTTGAAAAAGTTGAGATTACTAAGCAAGACAAAAACATTGATGTTCTATGTGTTATCAATGATGAATACGTCCTTCTTATAGAAGATAAAACAGGCACAAAAAATCAATCAAATCAACTTGCGCGCTATCTTGAGGAAGTAAGGAAACGACCATACAAAGAGGAAAACATACTCCCAATATATTTCAAAACAGAAGATCAAGGGAATTACGATGATGTTAAGGACAATGGTTATAGGCTATTTCATAGGTCAGATTTCTTAGATGTACTAAACACATATCCTGGGAGCAATTCGATCCTCCTGGATTATAAGATTTACTTGCAGTCTATATCGAATCAAGTCGAAAGCTATGAGTCACTATCCATAGACAAATGGGAATGGTATCAATGGGTAGGGTTTTATCTCAGATTACAAAAGGAACTTGGCTCAGATGATTGCAATTGGGATTATGTTCCAAATCGAAGTAGTGGTTTTCTTGGATTTTGGTGGAACTTTAAGGGTGATGATAACTGTGGACAATATCTTCAAATTGAGGAGGAAAAATTATGCTTTAAAATATATGTTAAAAATCCCCTCGATAGAGGAAGCCTCAGGGCAAAGTGGCATGAAATTATTCAGTTGAAAGCTCACAAATATATGCCAATGGTGAAAAGGCCCTCGCGATTTGGCCATGGCGAAGTTATGACTGTGTGTATATATGAAGGCGATTACAGAGAACATGATAATTTGGTTATTGATATTGGGAAAACAGTTCAAAGACTAAGGAATGCAGAAGTGTTACTTGAAGCTGCTGTTGAAGAAAATACATAACAAAAATATGCGCTCCAAAAGTGAAGGTCCCCGCCCAAAGGGTGGAGACCTTCACTTGATAATTCCTAATCCCGGGAACCAGGCAATTAGCCGCCAAGTATTGAAGAAGGTTTGATTCTGGATTTTTCATCTTTAAAGTCTGTAAATCGTCTACACCCTCACTAGGGTTCGCGGAAAACGACAACCAATCAAGTGGTTGATGAGATTATTCCTTTTTTTCTTCGTGCTCCATTTTTTGGAAAAATCGGTCTGAATCCCCTCGCACATCTTGGGTCGTCCGAGAAGTAGATGCCTCCTCAGGGGTTGACGAGCATCCTAGCCCCAAGAACGATATCAGCCCAAAGATCATGAGTGCCAAAAATTGCCTTTTCCTGTTCATCCTCACCATGATTAATTTCCTCCAATTGCGTGATAGATTTGCTTTCTAAATGGGTACATTGGCCGGTGACTCATTATACTCTGAACTCACCAATGAGCGAATACCCAGGTTTGACGACATCCCAAAGTTTTGATAGCGTTTTTTTGAAATCAAACCCCCAAGGGAAGCAACACATCGATCACAACACTGACGGATCGTTCCTGAAATCTCAGTTCTTGACTCCTATCTTCACCCTGTCGGTCTTGTTCAACGAATACCCAAACCACCATGACACTATCAGATCTTCTTCGAACCTTCCCACTCTTTGCACCTCTTTCAAAATCGGATTTCGACCTGCTTCTTAATGACGTTCAGGAAATCCCTTACAAAAAAGGAGAATACATCTTTCGCGAAGGAGACCCGACGGAATGGTTTCATATCGTCAAAGATGGCACGGTGAAATGCGTGAAATCCTCACCTGACGGAAGAGACATGACCTTAAAGGTCTTAACGCCTGGTGACCTATTTTGTTGCG
>JAQBUF010000049.1 GCA_027623995.1 Nitrospirota bacterium | reverse complement strand
ACGCGGTTCAGTATCATTTCATAGTAGAAACACGTCATCGCTTCAGTATCATTTCATTGTGGAAGAGACTGCTTCTCCGATGAACTCACAACAGTCGTAATCCCCTTTTGGACAACCACACTAGTGGCACGTGATCAGTTCGGCAAAGAAGTGGCCGACGCCCAACTCCATGTCAATCGCGTGAAACACAGTCCATTTACCTCAGGAAGTTCGTTGACCCTTCCAAAGAACGCCCAGATATCCGTACGAGGAACCAATGGTCCCATTCGCGGTCCATGGGAAAAAGTGGTGATGAACGAGACTCTCACCAATATTATTGTTCCTTTCTGGACAGCACAACTCAGTGCTCAAAATGGGAAAGGAACAGACCTCCCTCAGGCAGAAATCTCCGTACATCGATTGAAAGGTGGACTCCTGACACCAGGAAGTTCTGTGACTCTTCCAAAGGGAGCAACCACATCAATCCGCGGGTTTTTCGATGGACACCGTAGTCCATGGACAAGGTTCCACTTTACGGATGGATTGACCGAAGCCATGATCACGATTGGTTCATAACTCAGCACCCAGGATTGCAGAGCTCGTGGACCCTTTCCGAGAAATTATATCAGCCCTTGGGTCAACACGATCCAAGGGCTGACCTTCTTTAAAACGCACGCACGACGAATACCAAGCGAAACTACCATTTTTTTAATTTTCTCCTTTCAGAATCTCGACCAACGTGCCGATAAAGTACATAGAGGAACAAGAACACCGGCCTTACGAACAGGAGGGAGTCTCCATGAAGACCAAATCCTTATTCACCAAAACGGCGACGGTATTCGTGGGAGGAACCGTTGTACTCCTGGCTTGCCTCCCCTCAGAATCCTGGGCCTGTCACGAACATCCCAACCCCATCGCCTTTCAGCATCCGCTCACCAATGAATCAGATCTACTCCCTAACGGCATGATGGCGGTGATCTACAAACATGAGGGTGAGGAAGAAGTGGTCCATGTCACGGTCCATCGAATTCATATGATCATGGCTGGCTACCATCCCATGCTTCCCGAAAAACGAGACCCTCAATATACCGTGCTTCAAACCAATGGAACTCTCAGTCCCATGACCTATGTGATCCTCGCCAACCCCTTGTTTTATGGAACCGGACGAGACGCCATTGGATTCCCCACCAAAACCTGGATTGACCCGAATGAAGATGGGCTGAACGGCAATGAGCAGGCCACGTTTCGCACCGCGAAACCGAAGGAGCAAATGACCGCTCAAGCACCTCTTTCCCCTTGAGAGTTTCCCCCTCACTGTTTTCCTAAATAAAAAAGCCCTTGGGAGTATACCCAAGGGCTTTTCTTTTGGCCTAAGCCAATCCTGATTCAATTTTTCATTTCGAAAAAAGTGTCGGGGTCTTTTAAGTGAGAAAGTGAATGCTATCTCTAGCTTTCCATCATCTCTAATCGAGCATCAAACTCGTGGTCGCAGGACACGCACCGGATACAATCCGATTCAACCATCGGCTCGTCATCCCGAATGCCCATGCCGCCACAATCAGGACACTTTGAGAGGTGCAACACTTCGTCGTTGAGATTTTCATAGCGTGTGCCCTGTAAACAATAGATTGGTTCGCCATCAAGCACCCAAGGTTCGCAGGCCTTATTCACAACAGGAAGGGCAATATAATGGTGTTTGGCATACTCCTGAAGTGCTTCAGGAGTCGTCAGCCCATCTTTCATGAGCTTCCCGGTCTTCGCCTCACAAATAGTAGAACCTTTCACGATCACTTTCGTCGGCCCCATGCAACACCTCCTTCTTTAAGAGTAGTCTCAGTAGACAGCGGGTATGATTTCACCAGTATGACATAACGTATCGCTCCGGATGCAAGAAATTTGTGCATCCGGTTTTTGGAAGACTATAATCCCAACCCTGAGAGAAATTCCTTTCTCCCCATCCCCTCCCTTTCAAAAGTGGTGGGGGTTTGGGCTGTGACGATTTTCATAAGGAGGAATAAATGAGTCTAGCTGATAATGAATGTGTGCCATGTCGGGGCGGAGTGCCGCCGGTTGAGCCGGCGAAGGCTCAGGAATTACTTGGTGAATTGGAAACAGGTTGGGCATTTAATGCACAAGGGCATCTGGAACGAGAGTATTCGTTTAAGAATTTTGCCGAGGCTCTTGATTTTGTGAATAAGGTCGGCGCGATTGCGGAAGCCCAAGGTCATCACCCTGATTTATTCTTGGCATGGGGTAAGTGCAGAGTAGAAATTTGGACGCATAAGATTCAGGGGCTGACCGAGAGCGATTTCTTTTTCGCCGCCAAAGCCGATCGGGTGTTCGCAAGCAATGCCTGATTCACTTATTACTATCGACCCGTCTTCTGAAGCTAGTCCATCTCCTATTGAAGGTGAACCTTGGATTGATCCTCACGGACAGCCGCAAATTGCACTGCTCGCGATGCCATTTGGGTATTCCAAGTTTCCCTCCATTCAACTGGGGACATTGTCGCGTGTGTTAAAGAATCAGGGCATTGGGTCAAAGAGCTATCATTTCAATTTGCTCTTTGCTCAACGCATTGGCCTGCAACTCTACGAAGTGCTGTGCGAAAAACGTGGGATGATCGGCGAGTGGCTCTTCTCTTCGATTCTCTTTCGTGACAATCCCCAACATGCTCAATACCCCAATGTGTTCAAGCCCGTATTTGAAAGCACCGCTCAAGAAGCTGGATGTTCGACGGGATACTTGGAAGAGGTGGCACATAAAATTGCTCCGCAGTTCCTCACCGAAATTTTGACCTCCTACGACTGGGATCAATATAAGGTGGTGGGATTGACCTCGACCTTTGATCAAAACGTGGCGAGTCTGACCATGGCGAAATTGATCAAGGATCTTTATCCCCATATTCGCATTGTCTTTGGTGGCGCGAACTTCGATGGCGAAATGGGCTTGGAGCATTTCCGGGCGTTTCCGTGGATCGATTATGTGGTGGTCGGTGAGGGAGAAGAAGTATTTCCCGTGTTAGCCAAGAAGATTCTTCGTGAAGAGGAAAACAATTTTCCACCCGGGGTCGCGTATCGTAAAGACGGACACATTCAGTTCCAATCCAACACAAAACTCTTCTCTAGCTTCACCGAAGTTGGGCCACCGGATTATGACGATTACTTTGAAATGGTGAAGGAGCTAGAAGGGCAGGGTTCGACCGGACTGAATCGGATCTTGCTATATGAAGGTTCCCGTGGCTGCTGGTGGGGGGAGAAACATCATTGTACGTTCTGTGGGTTGAATGCACAGTCCATGCAGTTTCGCGCGAAGTCTTCGGAGCAAGTCGCGCAAGAAATGGATGTCCTGTCCAGCCGGTACAACACGACCCGTTTCCGACTCGTCGATAACATCATCGACTTGAAATACATCGACAAACTTTTTGGGAAATTTGCCGAAGGCCATTTCGACCTCGAGGTCTTCATGGAAACGAAAGCCAACTTGACCAAACAACAGATCCAGACACTTGCCCAGGGCGGTGTGAAGTGTATGCAGCCAGGCATTGAAAGCTTAAGTGCCGCGCAATTGAAGGAAATGGATAAGGGCGTCAGCCCTCTTCAAAATATTCAATGTCTCAAATGGAGTCGTTATTACAACCTGGATGTCAATTGGAATATTTTATTGGGCTTTCCTCAGGAGACCAACGAAGATTACCAACACCAGATTGACCTCATTCCTTCCATTTTTCATTTACAACCTCCAGAGGGTACGGGCAAGCTTTGGCTGGAACGATTTAGTCCCTATTTCATGAGGCCTGAAGAGTACGGCGTTAAAATCACTGGTCCCGGCTCTGCCTATGAGTACATATATGACTCTCGCAAAGTTGATCTCAGCAAGATCGCCTACGATTTTGAATATGAGATTGATTGGAAAGTTGATCCTCAGCTTTATGACCACTTAGTGGCAACGGTGACGGAATGGCGGGCTCGATACTTTTCGCAAAATCGCCCATTTCTGTTTTACGCCAAAGCCATGAGTTATGTGACCGTCTATGATGGCCGCACAGATCAACCCACCAGCGAACGATTTGATTGGCCATTTTCGTTCATCATTGAGTGTTGCAATGAGACACCCAAAACCTTGGACCAAATTCGGCGAGCGGCTACCGAATCGGCCAGCTCTCCTGAGTCTGCCACTTCCATTGAAACAGCCGTTTCTACCCTCGCTGCCAAGCGACTTTTGGTGGAAGATAAGGGTCGCTATTTCACACTCGCGCTCCCGGTCAATCCGAATTTGTAACAGAATTTTCCCTGATAGCAATTATCCAGTAGCCTCTGCTCTCTCATCAAACCAGACTTTCCCACACAACTCGCGTACATGATGAACCGCGAGATAGCTCTCCACTTTTAACGACAGGAAGAACTCAAGATGAGACTATTCCTTCAACGCCTCTTGTTCCTCTACTCATTTGCCTAGTGTTTTTCCCGGCCAACGCCTGGGCTGATAGCCATTTGACATACCAAAACCGAGGGACTCATTACGAAGGGATCAAACCCAAACCGGTCTCGGGGTTTGATATCGAGCTCATTTCGGTGTTGGCTGACTATCGGGAACCTGCCACCACGCTTCCCGAGAAATTGAAGGTTCAGTTTTATCTTCCTGAAGATTCTAAGGTCCACAGGACCGTTCGCGAACTCGACTACCGCCAGTTTTATTGGCTGGATCAGGTTACTCCTTCTACTTCATAGACCAAGGGATTTGGGAATACCTTCACCTGGGCAACAGGCCCTGTGCTCCAAAATCTTGATCGCAACATGAATATGTACGACCTAGGAGTGCTCGCCCGCCTTGGGCAACCGACCCCAGCCAGCGTCGAGCACATTGCTCCGGTGATTTTTTATCACACGTCACCTCCCACTACAGTAAATGGGTATTGGTTTACGCTGAAACCTAATGGTCGTGCCCGTGTAAAATGTGAGGCCTCAAAAGAAGGGGATGCAGCAGTCTGGTCTCGCACCTTCCGCAGAAAACCCGCGGGTCGACCCTTCTCGGTGCAATGGGATACTTCCCAAGCCGCCGAGGGATCATATTTTTTTCTCATGACCGGGTACTTCCTAGATAGCAACCAACCAATTAAGCAAACCATCCACTTCTATCACAGGCCTACCGTACAATGAGTGATAAGCCACAATCAGAGAAAACGTCCCCCAAAAAACGATTTCCACCGTGGCTGACCTCAAGCAGTGCTGTCATGGGTGTCGTGCGCTTGATGGCATCAGCACTGATGTACTTACCCGACCCCACCCGTATTTCTCTGGAAGCCGCGGTGAGTCGTGCCGAAATGACGTTGGGCGTGTTCCCCACCCAACAAATTTTAGCTTCTCTCGAAGTCGAATCAATCTCGTTTGGGAATGTTAAAAAAAGCCGCCAGCGGCGTTCTCACCATTTTACCGTGCTCATGTACTGGGAACGCTCCGCGGGTCAAAATGGCTGCGGCCTTGCTGGACGGACTTTTTTGAACATTCCCTCTCACTGATACTGGTCTTCTTATCCAGAGCATCTATGGGCCCTGGATATAAAATATTCAGCAGGCCCCGTTTGGAAATTTTTACAAGATCGAACTGCATCCTTCCTCCCTACGCGTGGCGGATCAGAGGTGGTCCTACTTCGTTGGACAGGGTTGCGGCAACGTTAAGCTACAACTCCGTGGTTGATGTTACGCCGCCTGCTTCGGCTCTTCTGGGTCGGGGATCTGAAGATGCGAGAGCTTGTAGACCTCATCGGGGGTTTGTCCATCGAATGTCGAATGAGGTCGTGTGTGGTTGTAATGGTTGAGCCAGGCACCAATATGGTGACGAGCCTGAGAGGCGTTTTCAAAGGCATGCAGATACACACATTCGTATTTCAGGCTCCGCCAAAGTCCTTCGATGAACACATTATCCATCCACCGGCCTTTTTCATCCATGGAAATCTTGATCCCGTGTTTTTTCAGCACTGAGGTGAATTCACATGAGGTAAATTGCGTGCCCTGATCCGTGTTGAAGATGTTCGGCATAGCAGACAGAGCCAGCGCCTCTTTCAGGGCCTCAATGCAGAACTGCGTCTCCATCGTATTGGACAAGCGCCAGGAGAGGACTTGCCGGCTTGCCAATCCATAATCGCCACCAGATAGACAAATCCTCGCTTGATTGGGATATAGGTAATATCGGTACCCCAGACCTGATTCGGGCGTGTGACCGTCAGGTTTCGCAGCAGATACGGATACATCCGATGGTGCGGGTGAAGCTGGCTGGTACGCGGTTCCTGATACATCGCGTGCAAGCCCATCAATGCCATCAACCGCCGCACCCGGTGACGGCCCACGTCATACCCCTGCCGCTTGAGCCAGCGGGCCATCTGGCGAGAGCCGTAATAGGGGTGGCTAAAAACTGTTCATCCATCAACCGCATGAGCTTGAGATTGAGCGGCGGTTCGCCTTTGGGCTTATAATGCCAGCTCGAACGGCTGATGGAGAGTCATTGGCATTGTGTCGTCAGACTCAGATGAGTGTGGGATGGCTCTACCATTGCTTGGCACCTCCTCACCCCAAGCGGTTGGAGGCATCGACTAAAAAATCCCGCTCCACACTCAGTTGGCCAATTTTGGCGTGCAGCTCATGAATGTGCGCTTCTTGATCGGGGTGGCCCTTCTCACGCTTTTCGAAAAACCCCGCTTCCAGGGGAGGCCAGGGCTTCACGTTTCCAGCGATGAATGACGGTGGCATGCCCGCCATATTTGACCGCCAGTTCCGAGCTCGGGGCATCCTCTCGGAGCGCGGACAACGCCACCTTGGCCTTGAAATTGGCCGGATGATTCTTGCGGGTTCGACTCATCATTCATGATCTTCCTTTGGTCATCAATTGTAGCCTAAACCCCTGTCCGAATTCCTAGGACCATCTCTCTTCGCCCAGCAGCCGTACAACGATAGCCATGCTCCACCAAGGCAACCGCTTCTCGCATTAATTCCAGACTGTGAGTCCTACGTGTTCGTTTTATTGTTCACCTCGCTTCAAAGCAGTATATGATTCTTAACTCGGTGTCCGATATCCCGAGGGAAGATCAAAACATATATTGCGTATGATCCGAGAAAACCCTTAATTCTTTGAGTAAGCTATTCAAACAAAACTGCTCAGCTTGCCAAATTATCCCTTGATTCCTCCTGAACATACCAACCTAGCCTCCAGTTCTTCAATTGGGGCACACTACTCTCTTAAATTTTTTACTAAAAAAGTTAGTTTTCAATTTTTCTTCATGATTTGGATAAGTTGACAACTCGATTTTTGTATAGGTATCTATCTAATAGATATATAAGAAAAAAATCATTTTTTTTAAGTTGGTACCCTTTCAAGAAATGTTTACGCTTTACACAACCAAATCCATAATTTTAAGCTAGATAAGCATTTATTCAACTATTGGAGTAGCGAATGCCTGTAAATGCCCTTCGTAAGACAGGGGCTCGAATGAGCCTTCAGGAAGCCTTAGAGCGTATAGAAAAACTTCGCCGCCTCATGACCAGTAGCAATGAGCATGAAGCCGCATTAGCTGGCCTCCGCTTAAAAACGTTTAATATTGATGCCGCTCGTGCTCCCCGAAAGGAAGAACCGGTCCCTCAAGCTAAACCCATACCCGATGAACCCAGCAACGACCGTCTCATTCCCATCCTAGATTCCTTTCCCGACATTCCCTATGAATCACTGGATGAAATGGAAGCACATCAACCCGAAGATAAAAAATCGGTTAATTGGGATGAACTCCATGTGCTACTTCTTCAAATGGCCAGGAACTTAGAGGCCGATGCAGTTACGAATATTCAATTAAAAGGCACTCCCCAAAAAAAAATTCTATGCGGGACGGCCATTCGATATTTAACCTCCCAAGATTTATTTGAAATTGACCAGGCCTATGCTATTGCCAATGAAGATGAACTTGCAAAACAGGAAGCAAAAGAACGAAGGGATGAAACTTATGCTCCTCCAATTGATTAAATTTAAATTCTAAAAACTTTTATAAACACGCCAAAAGTATTTCCCCTAAAACGAATTCAATTCTCCCCTCAAAAAATTTTATCAAATACTCACCTTAGTATTAATTTTTTATTGGAAATTCCATTTTGAAAACATTAGGGAAATTTGCCTGATAACAGATTTTTATTAAAACTCATTACGGATTTTTGGAATGTTGGAATTCCTTTTCAAGTTAATTTTTTGAAGTATTAAAAAAAACGAGGCCGAGACGTAAAGTCTCGGCCTCGTTTTTTGGGACCCATTGGCCAATGGCCAAGAATCTTACAACCAGGTGACGCGTTCGGCTGGCCGAATGTAAATTGGCTCTTCCACCTGTTGTCGCACCGCTTCTTTGCCAGACTTGTTAAAGCCCAACACGGTGTCGTTATACATCTGGAACTTACGACCATGAATCTGGGTCTCGAATACGAGAGGTCCAGGGATCACGTCATACCGGAAGATGATTTGTTGGCTGGCTCTCCACAATTGGAGAACTGCTAACAATTCCCGGCTTGGAACAAGGTACTTCTCAATGGCGGCATCCACGCCAGGCCCAAACATCTGCCGGATGTAACCGCGTGGGGCCTGCCGTGGTGGGATATAAAACCCATTAGGCTCAGTACCCCATTGAGGATACAATGGTAACGCCACTTGTTCCACCCGAATGGTGTAATAGAGTGGGTTCCAGCGATCTTCCGCCCACAGACCATCTTCGCCAATTTTGACTAGATTTTGTAAGCGAATTTTACCCACGCACGCTGACATACAGCGGGTTTCCATTGGCTCACCACCCGTGAGAGGATCTTTACCCTCAACACGTGGGTAGCATGCAATGCACTTCTCGGTCACCCGAGTCGTTCCACGATACATTGGCTTTTTGTATGGGCATTGTTCCACACATTTTTTGTAACCACGGCAACGGTTTTGATCGATTAAGACAATGCCGTCCTCAGGCCGCTTGTAAATAGCCTTTCTTGGACAGGCTGCCAAACAACCAGGATACGTACAGTGATTACAAATTCGTTGGAGATAGAAGAAGTAGGTTTCATGCTCTGGCAAACTGCTGCCTTGCATTCTCCATGGTTCTTCTTTGGTGAACCCGGTTTTATCAATGCCCTCCACGATGGCACGCATTGATGTCGCCGTGTCTTCATAAATATTCACAAACCGCCATTCTTGGTCAGTTGGAATATATCCGATAGCAGCCTGCCCAACTTTGGCACCCGCATCAAAAATGGTCATTCCTTCAAACACGCCATAAGGCGCATGGTGTTTGCGACCCACACGGACATTCCAAACCTGTCCGCCTGGATTCACTTGCTCAATGAGCTGCGTGATTTTCACATCGTAGAATTGTGGGTAACCACCGTATGGTTTGGTTTCCACATTGTTCCACCACATGTATTCTTGACCTTTTGAGAACAACCAAGTTGACTTATCAGCCATGGAACAGGTCTGGCAGGCCAAGCAACGATTAATGTTGAACACAAAGGCGAACTGCCACTTTGGATGCCGTTCCTCGTAGGGATACAGCATTTTTCGTCCTAATTGCCAATTATAAACTTCTGGCATGATATCCTCCGTTTCATATGAACCAATTTAAAGTTCAATTGCTAAAGTTCCACATTTGATCTCGGAATCCAAGGGAGAGGAACCATTCCCCTCCCTCAGAATATAAACAAATTACACCTTGATCTTAATGTGGTCGCCTTTGAGCCATTTAATCATGAACTCATTTTCCTGACCAGGTGTAAACCCAGTTCGGACTGGCTCCCATGGACCACGACCACCGATACCACCGTCTTCCGCTTTTGTAATCCGCATCAGACATTCTTTTGGTACGGTATTGACCGCATGGTTGTCCACTTGGTACCCGAATTTAAACTTCCATGCCACGGCATGTTTACCTGGCAACGAGTCTAACTGATGCATGGGCATCAACCAGTCACGAGTAAAGGACTGTTGGGCCCCATACCGGAAGTTGGATTGATAACCCGTATCCATGGCAATCGCGCGTCCGTCTGGTCGCGTTTCATGACCTTTCACCGATTTCGCGGTGGAAACATATGGCGCATGCTTGGCCATCGTCACATGGTATGGGAAGGCTGGATTGTATTTTGCCCGAATCATCAACCGCGCGACTTTGTAGTACGGATCAGATGGCTTCCAACCACGATATGGACGATCAACTGGGTTACCATCGACGTAGACATAGTCACCATCGTTGATTCCACGATCTTTCGCCGCTTGTGGGTTCACATGCAATTGATGTTCACCAACACCAGGCGTCCGTTTATCCATTCTATAGGCATCACCGAAGTTTGATTCATACATTTGCACCCAGTCATTGACTGACCATTGACTGTGCACGCGATGTCTGGTCTTCGGAGTCACACAATAGAACTGGTACCCTTTTTCCCATAATGGGTTGGAGTACCGTTTGATTTCCTGCCATGGTAACGCAATGTTACGGACAGTTTTATCATCATGATGCTGAGCCGTGATGGGAATACCGTAGTCATCAGGCCGCACATAGGGGTTGGTCGTCATGATCGCATTTGGCAGGTAAGGTGTTGCTTCTGTACCTTCCCGATGCGAAATGAAGTTTTCCCCATACTCAATGGCTTCTGGCTCAATGCGGTAGTTTTCATACCGACCGGTCCGAGTCCATTGTGGCTTAGATTCGTTGGTTTCTTCCCAGAATGGTTGCCGTGGATACGTCCTGCACATCACCATCCAGCCTTTTTCTGACTTCAACATGGTATCCACGCTGTAGCCATATGCCGTTGAGCTTGCATCCAACAACCGTTGCACATACACGTCTACACGATTGTCATACACAAACTTGAAGTAATCACGGAAGCGTTTATCGCCTGTCATTTCCGTGAGTTTCGCGGCCACACCAGCCACGGTATCCAAATCGTTACGAGTATCGTAGAGAGGCCGAATGCCACCCTTCCACACTTGGAACCAAGGATTGGACACTGTCGCGGTATGTTCTGGATAGGTGAATTCCATCCAGGTATTGACGCCCATGGCCACGTCATTGTGGTTGACGTCAGACGTCATTTCCACATCTTGCGTGATCAAGGTTTCAATGTGCGGATCAACGTTCTTCACCATGTCATAGTGATGTTTGGCGTTGTTCAACACGTTCACGTTGGCCACCCACCGGAATTTACTTGGGGTTGGCATATGGGTTTTTCCGGTAAAGACCCGGCGTCCATACTTAGGCGTGTTTACAATTAACGCCGTATCCCCATGGTTCCAGTAAGCAACTTCCTCACCATAGTAGTAACCCTTGACATGCACTTCTTTTCCATGCGCATTGGGGTCCAAGGTGATTTTGAATGGATTTTCTGCAGTGTGCGTACCAAGACCACCACCAGACCACGGCGTGGCGCACCAGATACCCGCTTTGTAGTTACCGGCCCAGGTATGCTGCCCGGTTCCGAACTTCCCGACGTTACCGGTGATGATCAAGACCATCGCGGCACCGCGAGCAATAATCGTTTGATGGAAGTAATGGTTCGTTCCTTCGCCGTTATGAATGGCGGCAGGTTTCACCGTTCCACTATCCCGCGCCCAACGGACGATGAGATCCTTTGGAGCCCGATTGATTTGATGACAAGTATCCAAATCGTAATCTTGCAAATGCGCTTGATACATTTGGAATACTGGCAACACGTCAACTTCACGACCATTGAGCAATTTCACACGATACGAACCGGTCATTGCTGGTTCAATACCGCTATTACGGAAATGCCAACCCACGAGTTCACGGTGAATAGGCACTGCGGAATTCTTATTGATATCCCACACCATAAACCCACCAAGGCGGGCAATTTTGGCTGGATCTAATGTCTGGACTTTTCCAGAATAGGTCTTGGAGAAGTCAGGCAACGCATATCCTTGGATCACATCACGTGGATCTAAGTATTGCAATGTATCTGTTCTCACCAAGATTGGCATATCTGTATATGCCGCGCAGAAATCATGGTCATGCATGTTTTCATCAAAGATGATTTTACACGCACCCAAGAACAACGCGGCGTCAGTCGCTGGACGAACTGGAATCCAGTAGTCCGCACGATACGCGGTGGGGTTGTATTCTGGCGTAATGACGACACAACGTGCACCACGCTCAATGCTCTCTAGCTTCCAGTGAGCTTCTGGCATCTTATTTTCAACGAAGTTCTTTCCCCAGCTGGTGTTCAACTTGGAAAAGCGCATGTCGTTCATGTCGATGTCAGATGTTTGCACACCAGACCAGAAAGGATGGGCAGGGTTTTGGTCACCATGCCAGGTGTAGTTGGACCAATATCGTCCACCTTGGGCTTGATTTGGCTTCACTTTACGAATGTAGGTATCGAGCAATGCTCCACAACCACCATTCATACGAGTGATGCCCATCTTCCCGATCACACCCAAAATTGGCATACCAGCGCGAAACTTAAATGTACGCACGCCAGACCCTTTGGACATTTCAATCATTTCCGGTGGGTACCCTTGCTCACGAAGACGACGGGCACCGGCTTCACCGCTGTACCGCTCAGAAATGATGAGCATCGCTTTGGCGATATACGTAAATGCGGTATCCCAGCTGACACGCAACATGTCATCAAGGTACCGAGCATTGAACTTGTATTTGCTCATGACGTCTGGGGTGAACTCTGGGCTACCAGCGTCCATCCAAGCTTTCCAGCCACGACGCATCAAAGGGCCTTTAAGCCGGTAAGGACCGTACACCCGACGATGCATCGTGTAGCCCTTCAAGCACATCCGAGGATTGTGCGCGAAGGTTCCGCGATTGCCGTACAAATCTTCGTAGGTTTGATGATCGTAGTTTTGCTCCACACGCATAACCACACCGTTTCGGACAAATGACCGAACGCGACATGCATGGGTATCATTAGGAGAACAACACCAAGTAAAGGATGAATCATAACGATACTGATCGTGATACACACGCTCCCAGGCGCGGTCAGGATACTCGCCGAGGGGATTTCCCACTTCAACGACTGGCTGCAGAGCAGTCAATGCTAAGGCTTTATCGGCCAAGGCAACTGCCGCCACCGTACCAGTGGTGACTTTTAAAAACTGTCTTCTAGAAAGAAACATTGCAAATACCTCCTCGTGTAACGGCTGTTCCAGACAACCTAACGTGGAATACGTTAAACATTAAAAATTTCCCCTTCAAAAAGGGACACGCTAACCGGGCCACCTCCCTCCCTTTGATTCTTTTTGTTGGTTAAATTTAAATACATTTCGTTTCCCTATAATAATGACAGTAAGTTTTAAGCAATTATCAAGCCATTAGATTCAGGACCCAAAACAAACCATAACTATTCGTTTTAAAAGGTAAAATTTTAAATATTCCTGGATGTATATTTCATTGCCATGTTTCTTATTGGTAACGCATTTTCAATATTTATTGATTTAAATTTCAAAACACTGGAACCATCGGCAATAGTTCATCCTTAAAAACACTATAAACAATAGCTTATACTGCTTGCTGACCATTCATCTCGATATAATTTTTAAAATAATTCAGCGGTGTATATTTTTGGTAACAAACTGAGATGCTTGAAAATTTACGCCATCACCTTATCAAAATTTATAAAAATTTTATGAAACTTTGTGAATATTGCTTGAGCGTGATTGATAAACTTGAAGATTTTTATTTTATTGAAATTCAATTAATGTTAAAAAATTAGTTACCATTTCGTAACAAATGGGATTTTGTTCACAAAATTGTGCACTATTCTTTCGAAAATGGATCTGACCATTCGTACAAAATTAAGGAAGAAGTGCCAGAGGAATGGAGTCCCAAGATTTTGCGGAATTTAGACTTTTATAGAAACCGCCGCCATTTGTACCGCAATAAATGATCTCAGTATTTTTTGGGTCCAGGACAAGAATTCTAATGTTTAGATTTTCAAGCCCTTCCTGCCTTGGAGACCAAGTCACCCCGGCATCTTGACTTTCAAATACTCCCTCGCTTGTTCCCATAAATAATTGTGAGGAATTCTTGGGGTTGATTACCAAACTGCTCACGTAGGGATCACCCAAACTTGTGTCAATTTTTGACCAAGACATCCCCTTATCCGATGTTTTAAACATTCCCTTAGTTGTGCCGGCATAAACAAGGCTCGTATTTGATGGGTCAATCACCAATTTATTCACACCCAAAGCCATGGAGGCCAATTTTGCATCGTCAGGTACCAGGCCATCATTGATTTTTATCCAATTTTCCGTCCCATTAAAACTCCGGTACACACCACCACTGGTCCCAGCATAAATAATATTGGGATGCTGGGGATCCACAGCCAAGGCCACAATAAAACTAATTTCATTCATACCATTCATGCGTTCAACCCAGGACTGCCCCCCATCCATACTTCGAAACACCCCAACCGTCGTTGCCGCGTAAATGGTTTGGGAGTCGATAGGATGAAACACCAGCTCGTTCACATTGGCTGAAATCGTGCCTTTTTGAATGCCGGCATTCCTTGGCAGCCACCGTCGCCCGCCATCAGGACTTTTATACACCCCATCTGTAAGCGTCCCCGCGAATATATTGGCGGGAAGAAGGGGATCAATGGCGAGATTCATCACACGAATGCGGCTCAATCCTTCCGTCAAACGCTCCCAACCAAGGCCACCGTTTCTGGTTTTATACACTGCTTCTTCAGTGGCTACATAGATAATATTGGGTTTAGTCGGATGAACTGCCACCGCAGCGACCCGATCACTGCGCTGGCTACAGCCAAGCAGCAATAGAGGCAAAATAGTAACTAGAGCAATCTTGGAGAAAATATTCATAGTCGGTTCAGGGATTCTCCCCATTCATCTTCAGTGGTCGAGAATATCCAGTAAGCTCCACATACCCCTGACCAAAAATTTGCATGTCCCCATGCTGCCCACTCACGTTCACGGCACCCTCCCAATAGGTGACCTTCGTACTCCTGGATGTTTGCAATTCCTGGTCAGACAGTACCGGATTGACCCTCACTCGAAGTTGAACCAAAGGCACCTCAAGCACCCATTCGGACGGATATCCGACCTGGGTTTTTGGGCTCGTCCAATAATCCAGCGTCTCAACCTTTAGATCCTGCAATCGCAAATGACGAGACCGTCCATCCGGGAATATGAGAGTCCCACTCGAAACAGGATCTATGGACCCGTCTTTCTTTCGCAGGAGATACACCATTAATTCCATACTTGAGCCAAACTGTAGGCTGAACCAGTCCCACCCAAGCTGGTCACCACCAAGTTCCCCAGAACCAAATTCATGATCCATCCAGCTGAGACCGGCCACCTCGATCATTTCATCGCCAAAAGTAATCTGTCCTTTCGTCGCTAATCTGGTCAGAGAATAATAATGCGAGGCTTGCCCCGCATCGACCCCCTTACGACTTACGCCTTCTTCCCCATGAATAACCGGTGGTTTTTCTAGAGTCAGCTGAAGATTCAAACCCACATCCCCTTCAGCGGCTTGCAATTCCAGCACTTGATGGTCTGGAGTCACCGGAGAAAGCGTCCAACGATCAATCCACACGAGCATTTGATCAGAATGCGCACCAGCTTTCCCAAGACCAGCTCGGCTAAGTTTCTCCGCGAATCGAAAGGTTTGGGTTTCCACATCAGTCAAGGCAAAATGAGCAAAATATACATGCTTGATGGCCCAACGTGAAGCGCTGTCCTGGGCTTGAGGGGTCGCTATGGTTTTCCGGAAAAAGGTGAGCTCATAGCCAAACTCTCGACCGGACTCCGACGCAAGGTGCCCCGTGACATACCACCACTCCAATCCAAATTGATTGTGGGAACCGTGGTCACGTGGAAATGAATAGGCATAGCCTGGCTGCGCTTGCGCCCCTCCTTTAGGGGCGTCATAAGAGCCGATCGCCTCTTCAGCCACCACGAACTGCGGATGGATCACAAAACTGAAGATCAAGCCCACGAAAAACACAGCGATGGTTGTGATACAGAAAAACACTCGGTTGAACAATTTCATTGGATATAAAACGTGAATCTGTGCCCTTTGGTACCGCTTATAGCATGCAGTCATAGAACTCGCAATCGCCTTTCCTCATGCGGGAATTCATGGTTTTGCACGTACGTTGACTTGTGTTTTGTCACGTTGACAAGCGTTCAAAGCGTTCGTTATCGTAGTGCATGCCCGAACTCGATCGAAGAACATCATCTGAGGTCTTTCCGATTCCGGATGTGATTCCCATATTTCCACTACCAAATGTGGTATTTTTCCCTGATACCTATCTCCCCCTCCATATTTTTGAACCACGTTATCGGGACATGATTATGGATGCCAGCCAAGTAGGCCAGTGCATCGGCATGGTGCTCTTAAAAGAAGGATGGGAAAACGATTACTATGGCAATCCCCCCGTATTCTCGCTGGGATGCGTGGGAAAGATCAAAAATGTTCAATCCCTCGCGGATGGACGATCAAATGTCATTTTGCACGGTATGGCTCGCTACGATATTGAAGAAGAATTTTTTGATACCAGCTATCGCCGAGCGAAAATTTCATTGAGAACCGATGAGGCCTTCCAAGACCCCATTGATCCAGGCATTCGACTCACGCTCACGAAATTCGCATTGCAATATTTGCGCGCACGCAAAGCGCAAGAACTGTGTAAATTGATCACCGGTCAATCCATCTCAGACACGGTGCTTATCAATAGTTTATCGTCCTGCATGGATTTCACCCCCTTGGAAAAACAGTTTTTATTGGAATCTGAAAGCCTGCACCAACAAACACGCCGCCTGATCGACTTACTTCGATTTAAACTTGACGCACAACAACATTCACAAGAATTGGAATAATGAATCCTGCAATTGAAGCCAAAAGCTTAAGGAAGACGTATGGGTCTGTCACGGCCATTGACGATCTTTCCTTAACCATTCATTCCGGAGAAATCTTTGGTCTTCTCGGGCCAAATGGGGCCGGGAAAAGTACCACGCTCCGCATTCTCATCACCGTCCTGAAACCAACATCTGGCACAGCCACGGTGCTGGGGCATGACGTCGTGGAAGAAGCGGACACCGTCAGAAGTCTCATTGGGTATGTCCCCCAAGAACGAGCCATCGATCGATTCCTCACAGGTCGTGAACATCTTGAACTCTTGGGTGACCTCTATCACTTACCCAAAGCCCACGCGCAAGAACGCATTAAGGAATTGCTCAAACTCGTCGATCTGGAAGAGCAGGCTGATCGGGCCGCCAAAACGTATTCGGGCGGGATGAAACGCAAATTAGATATTGCCTGCGGATTGCTGCCAAATCCAAAAATTGTCTTCCTCGATGAACCCACGCTTGGCCTAGATGTTCAAAGCCGACTTCGCATTTGGGATTATATCCGGCAATTACGCGAACAAGGCATTACCATCGTCATGACGACCAACTATTTGGAAGAAGCCGATCAGCTGTGCGACCGGCTCGCCATCATCGATGGAGGAAAGATTAAAGTCATTGGATCACCCAAAGAACTCAAAGCCGGGTTAGGTGGCGATCGTCTGATCTTGACCGTCAAAGAAAGCCAGCTTGAAAAACTTGACCAGCTCAGCGAGGGAGTGAAACCCCTTCCCTACGTTCGAGATATCCGTAAAATTGACAATGGCTTGGATATCCGTGTTGAGTCACCAGAGAAATCTCTCCCGGGGGTCCTTGAAGTTGCCAATCGAATTGATTGCCAGATAGATGGCATTGAGTACCATCGGCCCCGCTTAGATGATGTATTTGTCTCGTTTACCGGTCATGCCATAAAAGGAGAATATCCGGAGGTTGTAGTAGAGGAGTAGCACCATTTCCCCTACCACGCTCAATAAAATATCATGAATTTCCCACACTACAAACAAGAAGTCCTGGCCCTGACCTTACGATGGGTTCGTCGCCTCAGCCGAGAAAAATTCAGCATGCTGTTCACCTTGGTACAGCCCATGCTGTTCTGGCTGATATTTTTTGGCAGCCTCTTTCAACGCGCCGCCGATATCGAAGTACTCCAAGCCCCCAATTACATGAGTTTTCTTGCCGGAGGCGTCGTCGTCATGACCGTCTTGAATAACGGATTAGCCGGCGGGGTGGACTTGTTGTTCGATAAAGAGAACGGGTTTTTAGAACGGATGATGTCCACCCCCATTCACCGAACCTCGGTGATTCTCAGCCGATATTTGTTTGTCATGGCTATCACGGGCATGCAGATTTTGGTGATTTTAGGCATCGCGTTTTTATTTGGCGTCACTCCGATCACCGGCCTCTTGGGGATAGGCGTGATTATGATCATCGGCATGTTATTTGGCATTGGGCTGACCGCCATTTCAATGGCCATGGCGTTTTCCGTCAAAAGCCATGGAGATTTTTTCTCAATGCTCGGGTTTCTTTCTTTGCCCATGATTTTTCTCAGTTCGGCACTGGTTCCCCTGTCAGCCATGCCTGGATGGATGCAAGCGATGGCATTTCTTAATCCGATGACGTGGGTCATCGATGCCGTCCGTCCCCTCATTATCACCGGATGGGAAGCCGCCATCCCACAAGTGGCCATGGCCTTAGTCATCCTGGCAATTTTTGATGCCATTTGCTTATACGGTGGCGCCAAAGCCTTCCAGAAGGCCATAGGTTAGTCCCATGCAAATCAAAGAAGTTGTGTGCCATGAAAAACCATCCGTCGGCTTGCGCTGAATTTTCGGAAAGCCAGATCAACGCCCTCATCCATCTCCTGTCTGATCAATACATCCACATCGCACAGACAATCCATGACCAACTTGTGGTTATTGGGAAACCAGCCCTACCTCTCCTTATCGAAGAGCATGGAAGACAGAACAACGACACCCTGCAAGATCGTCTCAGTTCTGTCATTGCTGACATTCGACTCGCCGACATAGAGCATTCACTCAAGGCCCTGACGACATCACCAACCGAATCACACGATTTAGAAACAGGCGCGTTTCTCATTGCACAAGCTGCCTACCCAGACCTTGACATCCAAGCCTATCAACGGCAAATCGAGGATATGGCCACGATTTTAAAGCAACGGTGCGAACCGAGCATGGCTCCTCGCCAAGCCATTCAGATGATCAACCAGCACTTGTTCCACGAACTCGGCTTCAAGGGAAACACCCAAGACTATTACGATCCAGACAATAGTTTTTTGCACCAAGTGATAGACCAGCGTGTGGGCATTCCTATCAGTTTATGCGTACTGTATTTGTTGATCGGCCAACGCCTCAATGTGCCAGTCGTCGGGGTGGGAATGCCCGGACATTTCATCGTGCGATTACAGACAGAACCGGTCTTTATCGATTGTTTTAATCAAGGAGTCATCCTCTCGCAACAGGACTGTGCAAAATTTTTACAGGACTATGGCGTCGATTTCGACAGCCACTATTTGGACCCCATCTCAAACGAACAGATACTCGCCCGAATGCTCAGAAACCTCGTGGCCATCTACCAAAAACGAGATGAGTCCCAACAAGCCGAACGATTTAACCGGCTCTTAGCCATCGTAGAGCGTGATGAATGACCGCCCACAAACCAACAACTTCACCCAGGCCTGTTCACCTGATTCCTAGATCGATCGCCAACCACCGAGGCCAAGCCAATATCACCTCTGTGCTCATTCTCCTCATTGTCATCGTCGGCTTGGCCTGGACATGGAGCCATCTCGATTTTGATACGCAGGACTTTGTCATTGATGAAGTCATGCCCATCGTCTTTCTTACGGTTGTCGCGACCCTTGGAATATGGATAAGTGTTAAAAAGATCATTGGCAAGAAAAATACACTGAAGCGGCGAGACCTCTTGATTCAGCGATTCAGCCAAGAAAAATCTCCCAAAAAGCGATTTGATCTGGCGATCGAATTAATCGAATTGAATAACTACAAACCTGATGGGTTAGAAAGTATTTCCAAGGGCATGGCAGAAGTGTTACTCCACACCTTCAAACGATCACAGGGCGATAAACAACATCGGATCAAAGCGATCGCCGCAAGCCACCTCGGGGTCATTCAACACCGAGAGAGCGTTCCGCTGCTGATGAAAGCATTGGAAGACGACTATGCCTATGTCCGCAGCAGTGCAGCACTCGCCCTAGGCCGCATGCGCGCGACCGAAGCCAAAGCCAAGCTGGAACATACGATGAAAGAGGACTGGGACCAAACCGTCAGGAGTCGGTCAAGAGAAGCGGTGGAGAGGATGGGATAGGGAGGAAAGAGCTAACGAGAGAAAGAACTTAAGGGCACCTCTAAAAACCATGAATTTTTAGTGAGAGCGATGAAGCTGTGCGCGGAAAATCGGAATGTTATGAGCGAATACACGAGGATTTGAGCACATAGCTGACGCCGACATCACGGAAAAGGACGGTTTTTAGAGGTGCCCTTAAGATTGCTGAGCCCCACTTACCTTGTTGAGGGCATCATGATCTTCAGGAGTTAAGCGATAGCCTTTGGTAAATAACGCTTGCATCCCATCAGTCAACGCAGAAAATTCAACAGTTTCATGAACTACATCAAACTTCCCTTTAAGCTTGGCCAGATGTTGAAATGCTTCTTCCTGTGCCAAATAAGACACCCCTAGCGATTCGATGACATCTTGGAGTTCGACTGAATCATATTCCCCATCATCATTCCGATCACCCACCAACGCGAATTGATAAAACGTCAGGCTCAACGACAATGACGCTTGCATTTGGCCAAAGGCCGCCCTGGCACCGTTGATGCCATCAGGGTACTCCATTGGGCACGGGCTCTTTTCAGAATCTTGATCTATGGGATAAAAGGAGATGAGCTCCACTTCTGGACGGACAATCGGCTTCTTCTTCAATTTTTCATAATGCCACACGGTGCAGGTTTCTGCGGCGGCAAATTCCAACTTGTCTTTCTTGATTTGTTCGGAGATATGATGAGTAAAGCCACCAAATACTCCAAAGGTCGCCGCAGCAAAAAGGGCAGTGCCGCCACACCAAGCCAACAGCCCCCCAACACTTATCAGTAATATTTTCAAGAATCCCTTTCGCATGGTCTCAGTATACCACTCGCACTCTGTAGGGACTAGCGAAAACTCATGATTCTCTTAATTTCTTGGAGGTTTTTACCGATTGAAGAGACATAACTATTCATCTCCGCTAACATGTAGAATATAACTATGGCAACCGAAACAGTCACACTCGAAGGACATATTATTGACTCGCTCATTTTAGCAAAGGTGCTCGACACTATTCTGCAGATGGGTGGGATTTTTGACATGTCTGAGATGAAAGTGGGAGCCACGCGAGAAGATCCTTCCTTAACAAAAATCAAAGTGCAGGCGGATTCTCCCCAACTGCTCGAGGAAATCCTGCAAGCCATTCAGCCACATGGGGCAGTGGTCGAAAAAGTTGAGAATTGCACTCTAGAGCCGGCTCCACAAAATGGCGTATTGCCTGATGCCTTTTATGCAACCTCACACCTAGCAACTCAAGTGCGTATCAATGATCAGTGGATCGATGTTGAGCACATCGAAATGGACTTGGCTATCCGCGTGACCCTCGATCCTCCATCCGCTTGCACCGTGCCTATGGCCGAAGTCAGAACAGGTGAAATGATCATCACCGGACGAAACGGCGTCCGTGTCTTTCCCTTAGAGCGGCCCAAGGAACGCGATGTGTTTGCGTTTATGGAAGCCCAAGTGTCGTCAGAACGACCGCATCAACACATCATCACTGACGTGGCCAAACGAATGCGGATGATTCGTGACAATCGGCAGAAAGCGCTCACCCAAGGTCAATCAGCCTGTGACCCTGAGCTTGGCACTAAAGTGCTTATCGTCGGTGGACCGGCCATCGTGCATGCAGGAGGCCGCGATGCCCTTTCTTGGCTGATCGACGAAGGGTTTATTCATGTCTTGTTCTGTGGCAATGCCTTGGCTGCCCATGATATGGAAGCCAGCGTCTACGGCACCTCTTTGGGCTATGGCCTCTGCGCAGGCCGAACAGTGCCCCATGGCCACGAACATCATCTACGCACCATTAATAAAGTCCGCGCGGCGGGCAGCATCAAAAACGCCGTCGAGTCGGGGTTGATCAAAGACGGCATCATGGCTTCATGTATCCACCAAAATGTAGACATGGTGTTAGCTGGCAGCATTCGCGATGATGGGCCATTACCCGATGTCATCACTGATTCCGTCAAAGCCCAAGCCGCCATGCGCAAAGAACTTCCGGGAGTGGGACTCGCGCTGATGGTCGCGACCACGCTACACGCCATTGCCACCGGCAATTGCTTGCCAGCGAAAGTCCCAACCGTCTGTGTGGATATCAATCCAGCCGTGCCAACGAAACTCAGCGATCGCGGCAGTTTCCAAGCGATAGGCCTCGTAATGGATTCTTCATCCTTCCTCAAACAATTAGCACAAGAACTCAGTTGGCATGGCTAAGAACATGGGACGCATCCTTGTTTGTCCACCAGATTATTTCGGGATTGAATACGAGATCAATCCATGGATGCGTGTCTCCGACGCCACGGATTCCGACAAGAGTAAAGCCCAATGGCACAATCTAGCTAGGGTATTAGAGGAAGAGGTCGGCGCCAAACTCGAACGCATGACGCCTATCAAAGGCCTACCCGATCTGGTGTTCACCGCCAACGCAGGCGTTCTACACGATGGCAAAGCCGTCATCAGTCGATTCAGGCACCCCGAACGCCAAGGCGAAGAAGAACATTTCGAACGGTGGTTCAAAGAGCATGGGTACCAAGTCATCTTGATGGACAAAGATTGCTATTTCGAAGGCGCTGGGGACTTACTCGGATTCCCCGATACCTGGTTCGGTGGATATCGCCAACGCAGTGACATTAAGGCGTATCCCATGTTGAGTGAAATTTACGGAAAAGAAATTTTGCCACTGGAACTTGCGACTGGTCAGTTCTATCACCTGGACACTTGCTTCTGTCCTCTAAGTGGTGGCGAACTCATGTACTACCCGGCAGCCTTCGATACCTACGCCCAAACCACTATCGCCCATCGCGTAGAAGAACACCGACGCATCGTCGTCCCCCAAGCCGAAGCCGAACGCTTCGCCTGCAACTCCGTGTGCGTCGGTAAACATGTCGTTCTCCCCGCCGGATGCCCCGAAACCATGGCCATGCTCCAAGACCGAGGCTACACCCCCCACCCCGTCAACCTCGACCAATTCCTAAAATCCGGCGGCTCCGCCAAATGCCTCACTCTTGCTTTGGACTAAAAACTTCCGCACAATATTATTTGGTTAACAAGACCCAAAAGCTCCTTGGTCTGGAAGATGCCTACAAGTCAGGAGGGAATAAAAATGGAACGACAATTTAGCCTTGAATACTGGATAGATGACAAATGGTATGTGGGCAAACTCAAGGAAGTCCCTGGAGTGTTTAGCCAAGGGGAGACTCTAGACGAGTTAGAGTCAAACATTCGAGACGCGTACAACCTCATGGTTGAGGATGAGGCCCCCCAAGAACGCCCAGACATCCAGAGAAAAGAAATCACGGTACATGTAGCGTGAAACGTGGAAATTTTATTAGGGAGTTAGTCGCAGCTGGTTGCTATCTAAAACGACATGGTAAAAAACATGACATCTACGCAAATTCACGAACCGGAAAACAATCTCCAATCCCACGTCATCCAGAAATCAAAGAAAGCCTCTGCGGCCTCATCCGAAAACAATTAGGGATTTAAACATTCCAGCCGCTCCGCCAAATGCCTCACTCTTGCACTAGATCAATAAGTTCCGCACAATCCCAGAGGTTCTAATTTTAATCCCTGCGTTGTGCGCGGCGGAGCCGCAGCACCGAATCGACATCTCGGCAAAGACTGTTTGAGTCCTTCGACCAGACTCAGGATAAACTCCGCGAGTTTCTGAGCCATCTTATTCGGTGTGGAGGCGGAGGCACCTCGGAGACCCTGCTTCTGAGCAGGATCGGAGAGGCCGCGCACAGGCAGAAATGGTTTTGGATTCTTTTGCCGAAACAAAAGAACCTCGTCACGCCGGGGCGAAACCCGGCCTAAAATAGAAATTTTCTTTAATATGTCTAGCGAAGACTACTTCGAAATCAGCCCCGACCCCGACAACGCCAAACACATTCGCAAAGAACGCGACAAAGCCCGAGAACTCAAACGCACCCCGTGGTGGAAAAACCAACTCCACAAAGGCACCTGCCACTACTGCGAAAAGCAGTTCTCCCCCGAGGAACTCTCAATGGACCACATCGTCCCCCTAGCCAGAGGCGGAAAATCCACCAAAGGAAACATCGTCCCATCCTGTGTGGAATGCAATCGAAAGAAAAAACTAGAAACCCCAGCAGAGGCTGCGTTGAGAAAGCTGTCAGAATAAAAAGGGGCTACTGACTAGACCTTTTCTCCGGATGCCGATACTATCTGTAGGCTCAAACTCTACTGAAGGACGATCCCCGTGACACAAACTGAACTTCTCGCCCATGTCACCCAGACAATCGTAGATAAATTCCATCCAAAGCGAATCGTATTGTTTGGCAGTACGGCTCGGAACGAATCCCAAACCGGGAGCGACATGGACTTATTTATCGAAATGGAAAGCACTCTTCGGCCACCGGAACGTGCCATAGAAGTCAGCGCGGTGTTCGGACTACGCTCCTGGCCACTAGATTTGATTGTGTACACACCTGAAGAAGTTCAACGGCTACGAGGCAAACCAGGCACGCTGTTGTCAATCATCGAAAAAGAAGGCCGAGTGCTCTATGAGCAATCCTGAATCCCCTGTTTCAGCCTGGTTGCGCAAGGCCAAGTCTGTTGAAGAATTATTAAACGCAGGGTTTCGCCCCTGCAGACGAGGCACTTTTGTTTCGGCAAAAGTGCCCAAAACCATATCCGCCCGTGCGCGGCCCCAAGGGGGTCCCTCCGCCTCCGTATCGAATTATATGGCTGCGCAACTCGCTCCGCTCAAACAATGCTCGCCGAAAAGTCGAATTCGATACTGCGGCTCCGCCGCGCCCAACGCGAGGTGAAAGAACCTTTTGAAATTCTAAACTCTACGAGACTCTCAACAAAAGGGTTGATCCCACAACTTTACAAACGCACCGCGTGTTGGAAAAACCAACGTCACAAAGAAACCTGCCACTACTACACACAACAATTCCCCCCGACCAACTCTCCATGGACCACATCGTCCCCCTAGCCAGAGGCGGAAAGTCCATCAAAGGCAATATCGTCCCATCTTGTATGGAATACAATCGGAAGAAAAAACTGGAAACACCGGCAGAAGCAATACTGAGGGAACTTTCAGAGTAAATACTCTTGTTTAGACCAAACTTCTGTTTATATTCTGCGGCTAATATATTACCGCTGGGAATCAATTTTAGAACTGCAATTAACTTCTCTTATTTCTCCATCGTACCAGATTACGAAGGTGTCCTTTATTGAAAACACATGTCTTTCTGCACTTTCGGCAATCTGTCCATTCATCTTAGCAACTTGATCAGGTTTTACATTGCTAATTTGAGGCAAAGGATTTTCAAAAACACCATAAAATCCTAGTTTGGGACTGATCGGAAAGAAAATCTCAGTGTTTTTCAATCCATAGCCGATGGGTCCCTCTCTATGAGAGTCTTTAAAATTCAGTGCGATCGGGTGGTCAGAACAAATAAAGTCTGGGCCAGAATCTGGAGCTAGGAGGAGTGACCAAATTCGCCTCCCCAATATGGGCAAGAGTTTATCAATAGCAGACAATTCACTTCGTAGATTGCCTCCAGGAGAAAATTTGATATCATATCTGCGTTCTTCAATAAATTTTTTCATCTCTTCATTTGAGATCTCAGCATTCGATACATATCCCGCTTCTTGAGTTCTCCTTAAATGGGAAGTCCAAATTTTCTCGTCAGAAACTAAAAGAGATGCCTTCAGATTAAGGGCCATCTCGCGAGATCTGTTGATAGATTTTCGGGTTTGAGGATTTCTTACAGCGATAAGGCAAATTAAATTTATGAGCGAGTTGTAGTCTTTAACATTTGGAAAGGTTTTTGTATGAATTATATTTTGGCAAGCCTCAACAACACGGCCTTCGAATGAAGAAAGCGACTGCTCGAGGGCATCTAAAGGTATCTCCTCTGCATCAAGCCGATTGAAGTCTCTTGCAACGGCAACCTTCTTTGGTGAAGTCGAGAAACATTCTCCACTTTCGGTTTTAAGAACATAGAAATTACCATACTTGGTTCCCGTATCCGTAAATGAGCCAAGATATGCTTGTGAAAGATAGTGATGCCTGCGGGCAATTGAATTCATATTGAAACTCGAGTTTTTTAAGAGACAAGCCAATTCAAGAAGTCTAGCTTTTTTGTCATGCTTTCATCCGCTACTTTTCCTTCTTAGCCCGTTTGAATCCGGATACTCGGAAATGTTGGCATCATAACAGATTTATTAAATTGAGATTCTGACTCCGCTTTCAAAGAGCAATCAACTATCAGGATACAGACCTTCTAACGCCTCAAACCGTTCCCTCGCCTTCTCCGCCCACTCAGAATCAGGATGCTCGCGAATAATTTGCTGATACAACTCCTTGGCATGCGTATAGTTCGTCTGCTTCTCCTCAAACTGCGCCGTCCCAAACACAGTCTCCGGACTCTCCCCCCCACACCCCACCAACAAAGCAAAAAGCAATCCGATAATGACCAAAAATAGCGAAGCTGTTTTTGATTTCTTCATAATTTTCCAATTCCTCCTCATAAGCCTAGTCTTAGGAATCCCGCCTTGGGTGTGGCTTCATCATCTTACCGAATCCGACTCTCTGGCGAAGACTGTCTGAGTGGAGCGAGTTTCTGAGCCATCTTGATTCGGTAAGATGATGAAGGGACCCGCAGGGACACACACGGGCGGAAATGGTTTTGGGCACTTTTGCCGAAACAAAAGTGCCTCGTCGTGCCGGGGCGAAACCCGGCATATAATAATTCACCGCCTCATAAACCTGAGCCAACTCCAAATATTTAACAACCCCATAAGCGACCCTGCGACATAGGTCAAAGCCGCCGCCGTTAAAATTTTCCTCGCCCCCTCCATATCTTTTGGAGAAATATAATGCCCTGCCTCTAACACCGGCAGCGCCCGACGAAAACTCGCATCCCATTCCACCGGTAGCGTCACCAAATGTACCAACGCCCCAATCGACATAACAGAAAGTCCCGCCAGGAATATGAGCAACCCACCGGCTGGAGAACGAGTGAGGCCAGCCATAATCGGAATCCCCATCATCACAAACGACCCAATCTTTTGAGCACCTTGAGCCACACGAATAAGTTTCGCACGCTCGTGCAAAGGCTTGTAGCTGGTTTTATCTTGAATGGCATGCCCCACTTCATGCGCAGCCACCGTAACAGCCGTGAGCGTTTTCCCGTTATAGTTATCTGCGGAAAGACGAACGACCTTGGCCTGCGGATCATAGTGATCCCCAAGTTCCGTCGTTTCAACCTGAACATTTATCATGTCAAACCGATCGAGCAAATGCCGCGCGAGCTCACCGCCTGTGCCGGAATATTCCTCGCGATGCCCCCGATACTTCTTAAAGACATATTTGGTCCACAACTGTGGACCAAGGAGAATACCTAGAATGATAAGTACAAGAAGAATACCCCGAATCATTTGAACTCACTCCCAAGACCTTAGGACTTCAGAATAACAATTTCTCGCAACTGAGGCACCTAAGCCATTTCGTATTTAATCTGTGAGAATTAGCAGCGTTGTTTACAATTCTGACCAGACCAAACTTTCTTCCATGGCCTGGAGTGAACATGGCCGAAAAATTCAAT
>JAQBUF010000101.1 GCA_027623995.1 Nitrospirota bacterium | reverse complement strand
ATCGCGACAATGCAAGTACCCGCGTTCCGTGCTCCAAGGGGCGTGCGCGGGGATCCGCATCGCGACCATTCGTATCCGGCTGGCCAGCGCATGCTCGTGAGATAGGCACGACAGGTGGCTTCGCTCTTGAAAAAGCATTCCAACGCGTTAAATGTGCGCGGGTAGTCGGTTCCACCAATCAGTTGTTTCGGCTCCTCCATGAGAGCAACCACTCAATATAGGATGTACTTGCGTCAAGTGGATAGCCCGCTAATTGAATTGAAACTGCAGGCTTTGGCCCATCTAATATGGCCCCATTTCCCAGTATACACTGCAAAACCAACCAAGCGCCAAATCATCAAAACCTGACGAAGACCGGTGGCGTATCTGGTTATACTCGATTGTTTTTAAAAATTTCTAACGAATAAAACGTTCCCCGCCAGTAAATACCGCCTTGCCAAAGGGTCAGAATCGTGGCGCGACATTGGATGTACACCAATAGACCAATGGTCAAGGGAAGGAGTAATCCATGCCAAGGCTTTATTCCAAATGGAGCCATGGCGATTCCGAAGCTGCCTGCCATCATAACCACTGTGAGGGCATATAGCAGTTGAGATTCTCCCGTAGCCACCCACATCCCTATCCAAGGCCAGATATGGATGAGCAATGAGGCAATCGTCGCCAGAATCACGAACGACACGCGATATTCCATTCCGGCAAACATATTCTTCATCAGGCCTTGAATCAGCTCTGAGACCGATCGGTACCATTCCACTGAGACCATGCCTTGGCCATTGAGCACATCTGACCGGTAGCCACGGCGTTTCAGCAGTTTCCCAAATTTGAGATCGTCGTCAGGCCTGAGCGCGATGGGCTTGTGGCCACCTATCGCTTGATACACGGATGTTCGCACGAGATTAAAGGCTCCAATGCCCATGTATTTTCGGCTTCGAGGATGTTTCACTCTCCACGGCTGAAACAAGATGAACAGGAATATCCCAAATGTCGCGGAAAGCGCTCTGAGAAAGAACCCTGGCATGGTGTCTTCTGGGATCATGGTGAGATGATCCAACTGATTGGCTTGAACATGGCTCATGGCTTTTTTAAGTGCCATGGGATGAAACACAATATCCGCATCGGTGAATAGGATGAATTCCCCCTGTGCCTCCTGCGCTCCCATGTGCAGGGCATGCGTTTTTCCCAGCCAGCCTTCCGGTAACGATTCGATATTCAAAAGAGTGAGCCGCTGATCCTGTTTCGCCATGTCTCCAAGAATAGCTCCGGTCCCATCGGTGGATCGATCGTTCACGACCACAATCTGCGATTCGGGATAATCCAGCCCCAAGACCGATTTCAGTGCTTGTTTGAGATTCCGCTCTTCATTTCTCGCTGGAATCACCACTGTGACCTTGGGCCAAAACGGAGTTGACCCTATTGCCACAGAGGCTAACACCTCCAACGCATGCCGCTTCACTATAAGGAGGATGCCCACGGGCACCCAAAACCCTGTAGCGAAGATGGCCAGACTGAGATGGATCGTGTTGGTTTCCATGACTCCCGTTGCCAAAATTGTGACTCTTTTTTGTCGCTCGAATGTCCGATGAATTCTTGAGTAGGACGAGGTCCGCTAGGCATCCATATTTCCCATCTCAACGTTTTTCAGACCTAACACATTATTTTGGTATGACCCTTGCGTAGTATTCCATGAGAGACATTTCCACATTCCAAGGCCCCACTCACAGGAAGGTATCATGACTTTAGACCCACGCACACAACTCGCCCACACCATGCTGGTGGGATTAAGAAATGACCATAAGTCGGTGGTTCGTAAAAATCAGAAACCCTCCCAAAAACGTGATGGCCGGTGGCTGGAACAGGAGCGGCGATCCGTGGAAGCGTTGACCCAAGCCTTGTTGGATCCCTGCGCTACCGTTCAAGAAGCCGTCCTGCATTCCTTGATGAAACGTGCTGAGGGGGATTCGCCAGTGATGAAAAAACAGGATAGGTTTTCTGTGTAAGAAATTATAGCGATAACCCTATCAGGCCTATCAGGTCTTCGCATCTGGTGGGGCCAGGCGTTTTACCAGCTTTTCCATAGTTAACCCCTGCACCACAATTGAGAACACCACCACCGCATAAGTGATAGCCAAGATCACATCTCGCTCCTGGCTTGTGGGTAAGGATAACGCTAACGCCACGCTGATACCGCCACGCAACCCGCCCCAAGTCATGAGCCAGACGGCGCCAGGGGAAAATGTTCGCACCCACCGAAGCATAGTCATGGGCAACCCAATCGCCACGAGACGACACAGCAAAATTAATGGGATAAGCGCCAGGCTCGCGAGCAAATATTCCTGGGTAAAGGTGAGGACCAAGACCTCCAAGCCAATGAGCACAAACAAGACAGCATTCAGGATTTCATCCAACAATTCCCAAAACACATCCAGATGTTCTCTGGTTTTCTCGGACATCGCGAATTTACGCCCTTGATTTCCAATAACCAGGCCTGCCACGACAATGGCAATGGGCCCTGACAGATGCAGGGCATTCGCCAGGGCATAACCGCCAGTCACAAGCGCCAACGTGATAATCACTTCCACTTGATACTGATCGATACTTTTGAGAAGGCCATAGCCCAACGCACCTAGCGCTAACCCAAAGATAGCCCCCCCAATGGCTTCTTGGGCAAACAGTCCCGCAATATGACCGGCAGTGGGCTCATGCGTGCCCGTGGCGATTTCGGCCAAGACCAAAAAAATTACCACCCCAACACCATCATTGAACAACGACTCCCCAGTGATTTTGACTTCCAAACTTTTGGGGGCCTTGGCATTTTTCAATATACCCAACACCGCAATGGGGTCGGTCGGAGAAATAAGTGCTCCGAACACGAGGCACATGATGAAGGGAAGATCGACCCCCAGAAGCCCAAGAACCCACCAGGTGATGGTCCCAACCAAAAATGTCGAGACGACGGTTCCGACGGTCGCTAAAATTCCAATGGTCCATTTTTGATCATGTAGATCTTCGAGATTGACGTGAAGGGCTCCGGCAAACAGCAAGTAGCTCAGCATGCCGTGGAGTAGGGTAGTATTGAAATCAATGGTCGAAAGCCAACGTGCTGCGTGATCACCAATATGAAACCCGAGGAGATCGATGATTTGAATGAGTAACGAGGCCAGAAGCGCAATGACCATCACGCCAATGGTGACGGGTAATCCGATAAACCTGTGATTCAGGTACGAAAAGCCTGCGGTCAGGCTGATGACGATAGCAAGGATGTCAAACAATTCCATGGGGGAGTGGAGGGATCAGGTCGGCCTTTTGAACGTGTCTGCTTAGGGAGTCACAAAGATTTCATCAAAAAAGAGTTGCATGTGCATCCACGATCGCTCATCCGCTGCCTGGTCGTATTTCAAGGCATCCATGCCACGCGCATCTGCACCAGGGTCGGTGAAACTGTGCCGGGCACCGGAGTAGAGGACCATCTGCCAATCGACATTGGCTTTATCCAAGGCATTTCGAAATTTCCGAATATGCTCTTCTTTCAGAAACGGGTCGGCATTGCCATGGGCCATGAGCATCTTGGCTTTGACCTTGCTAGCCTGTTTGCCAGTGGGCAAAGGGAGTGCGCCATGGAAACTGACCACCCCATTGATCTCTTCCCCACTAAAGGCTAATTGAATAACCGTGGCTCCTCCAAAACAATAGCCAATGGCCGCGATGTTATTGGTATCGACTTGATCCTGACTGCGTAGGACCGCCAGGCCCTTAATGGCACGCGCCTGCCATTGGCTCACGTTGGCTTGTACTTCTTTCATCCATGTCCCGGCTTGATCAGGATGGGTCGTGATTTTTTCCTTGCCATACATATCCACGGCAAAGGCCACATACCCTAGTTTAGCGAGTTGTTGTGCACGATCCTTGGCGTAATCATTCAATCCCCACCACTCATGCACGACCAACACTCCAGGACGTTTGCCGGTGATCGCATCATCCCAGGCTAACACACCTTCCAATTGAACTTTGCCATGCTGATAGGGAATGACCTTGGTTTGCACCTCGCCAAAGGCATATGGTGCCCACACACATAATCCCAGCATACACAGGAGAGCGACTCTCATAGGAAACTCCTCTTTAAGGAACATCTTCCAAGATACATTACCATAATGGCTTCCAGAGCCGTGACATCGCGTATTGGTCTTGTGGGGTTATACCCAATATTCACGGTTCCGACAATATGAAGGCTCTCGAATACACCTCTGATTAGGAACGCACCTTCCACGTTCAGAAACAAAGCCCCTCATGGCGCCCATAAAAAAAGGAGCCCCATCCCTTTCGGAATGAGGCCCCTTACTCAAGGAGGTTACCCCCAGGCTAGGTTCTGGGAGAACCACATTTTTTGTATCACAGGTCCCTTTTACCTGTCTGTGAAGTACGTGACAGCAGGAAGATATCCGGTGATCGCAAAGGCAGCCATCGCTGAAAGACTCAAAACAATGTACTTCAACAAACCGCCAGTCATCTGTGATCCACCTAACAAAAAGGTTTTACAAAATTTCAGGAATTTCGGTAGTGGCGAATTCAACCCATAAGTGCACCACTGGTTACTAATGGCTCTCGTGTTTGAATCCATTGCATGAACACTTCCCAGGGTGTTTGAAACCCCAAGCA
>JAQBUF010000100.1 GCA_027623995.1 Nitrospirota bacterium | reverse complement strand
GTATGCGAGAGAACTGCACGTACGGTTCGGAGGGAGGGGGAGCGCAACTCAATGCGCCCTCCCTACCCCTATCAAAAGAAAAGCACCTGAGAATCCCACTTTGTAACAAAATAACAGCCTTACCCTAACTTATTTGAAAGTTACAATATTAGAGGAATGAATAGGGGCAACCTTTTTCGCCAATTTCTGATTGTAGTGGAAACTTCGAACCATGCAGTTCATCCGGTGTACAGGAAAGCTTTTGAAGGAGGCGGGCTTCAAGCCCAACGCATTTCAACGTGATGAGTCTCGGTTTTCGTTTTTAGGTCAGTGGCACGCCAATTTGATTTATATCGATGGTCGAAAGTCAGTAATTTTTGTTAACGATCGAACATTGTTTAACTTTATTGCGCCCGACATCAATCGTGCGCAAATTCGTGAGTTGCCGAAGCTCTTTGAGTCGTGCCTGTCGTGCGTGATTTCCTCCGAGGCATTTCCCGAGAATGTGAAATATAGAATATTGGGGGAATATGAAGATATTGGACTCGCTAAATCGTCTAGCCGGAGTGTTCTCGGCGCCTTGAACAATCTCGCCTTTCACTATAAAAACTCGATTTTGAATGCCGGTGGAGTCCACAGTTGGAAAATTCCTGACATCATTCATCAGATGAATCGGATGCCGATGCAACCGATAAAATATCAGTTCCCGATTGAGGAAATTAGAACGCTGTATGGAATTTCTTCTTAACTCTCGTGGCACTGGCTATTTGGGTTCTGGCGGAAAAATGTGAAAGGGCGCAAATCTTTGGTGGAGACTTGAGGCGTCGTCGGAACATGTCAACCTGTTATGGACAGTCACTTCAAAGATAACATCTATTTCACGTAGCCAGCAGCGGCCAGTGTCGGGAAATTTACGCGAGGATCATTCATTGAATCCTCACCAGCCTCTGCAATTGGGTTGATGGCCACGGTTTCCGGCGGCATGGCCACAGTCGGTCGCCCACGGACAAAGCGTTCTGGGTGACGCTCGTAACGGGCATCCAGGGCTCGCTGTTTCTGTCTGGCCACCTCGTGGTAACACCCCGTGAAGACTTGTTGGGGGGTAAACCCTGCCAGACCGCTGTGATGGTGTTCGACGTTATACCAACCGAAGTAACTTTCACACCAACGCCTGGCATGCGAGACGTCATTGAAACGGCCGGGATAATCCGGTTGATACTTTTGCGTCTTGAACTGGCTTTCGCTGAATGGATTATCATTGCTCACCCGCGGGCGACTGTGACTGCAGGTGACATCCAGTTCCCGCAGCAAATCCAGATACCCATGGGCAATCATCGGTGACCCACGATCCTGATGCAACGTGAGCTGACCAGGCTCGATACGGTAGCGGGACGTGGCTTCGTCCATGAGTTGTTTGGCCAACGCACTGTTTTCTTTCATTGAGACCATCCAGGCCACCACAAATCGACTAAACAAATCCAACACGACATACAGGGATCCATACATCCCGCGGCGACTCAACGGGAGTTTCGTGATATCCCACGTCCAGACATCATGCGGGGCACTGGCTAATAACCGGGGGACGGCATGGTGCTGGGCTGGCCGCTGCTGACGTCGCTCCCCGCTCTCATTCAATTGCCGGAGAATCCGGTGCATGGTGCTGACCGAGCACAGATACTGCTCTTGCTCGAGCAGACGCTGATAGACTTCTGTCGGGGGCTGATCACGATAGGGAGCACTGTGCAGTGTCTCAAGCACGGTGGCCCGCTCCTGAGCACTCAACGCCCGTGGCTGCGCCGAATGTTTCCGCGAGTGCCGTGGTGAGTCTTCATTGGCTGCCCGCTTTTGGCGAGCATAGACCGTGCTTCGGTTGAGGCCCAGGGCCTGACATGCGCGGGCCAGAGGGACCGCTTCAGGACCTTGTCCGAGTACGGCCTTCATGCCACGCTCCCGTTGCTCAGGTGATCGAGCATCGACAAGGCTTTTTTTTGCAAATCCAGGCAGTCATGGGCCATCTTCAGTTTTCGGGTCAAGCGACTCGTTTCTTTTTCAAGCTGCTCGATACGTCGCTGCTCCGGTGTCCTGGACGCCGCTGGACCAGGGGCGCTTTTCCTCAATCCGGCCACGCCCTTTTCCGCAAAGTCTCGTCGCCAATCAGCCAGCTGATTGTGGTAAATCTTTTCGCGGCGCAAAAGGGCGCCGAGTTCGCCGTGCTTGCAGCCTTCGGTTTCTGCGAGAAGGCGTAGCTTGTATTCCACGCTGAATGTGCGTCGCGTACGTTTCTCCAACGAGGGATCCGGCGTGACTTGTGTCGTGGGTCGCACTGATACTGTTTTTGGCATTTCATTTATCCTCTATGTATCGCCCTGAAATCTATGTTATCCCAAACAACGAGTGTATGGGACCAGGTTGACACACAGGGTCGTCACTTATAGAAACGATAACAGTATAGAAAATTTGATGAAGGTAGAGATCTCACCAAGAGTTTGGATATTTCCAAAGCTCGAAGACCCTTACAAGAACAAAAAATGGTCGACGTCGACTTTCCTCCCTTGATGATCGATTCTCTTGATAAGGAAGCATCAAGACTCGGAGTGATAAGGCAATCCATTATCAAAGTATGGTTGTCTGAGAGATTGCAACATTCAACTTCGCACAAAAAACTCTAGCCTGTTGCTAAACGCGGCGGCTGAGTTAGATGTTGGAAAGAAGGATGGTATTATTTGGCTATTGGTATTTGATTCGGACTTATTCTAACGGCAGGGCAGGGGAAGATTCAGCATTTTCTTTGAGAGCATCAGTCGTCTGTTCTTCATCTTTTTCGATTTGCACACTTTTTATTGATTTTTCGTCAGCGTCTCGGACGATGAGCAAGCACCCGTGGACATTGAGTTCTTCCCCGATGGAGGGTATGCGGCCCAGTTCTTGTTGAATGAGACCACTGATGGTGTTTTGTTCTTCTTCGTCTAGTTCCACTTTCAGGAATTCGTTAATTTTTCGAACTTCTGTTCTGCCACTCACCAAAATCTTATTTTTTCCAATTCGCTTGATGAGTTCTTCGGTGATATCTGTCTCATCAATGATTTCACCCACGACTTCTTCAAGGAGGTCTTCCGTGGTCACGATTCCCACGACTCCACCAAATTCATTCACCACGATGGCAATGTGCCGTTTTTCCTGTTGAAATTGTTTCAGGAGGTCATCCGCAGGTTTGCCTTCTGGTATAAAAAGGGGAGGCCGGGAAAGGTCTTTGAGTAACGAGGATTGGTTGCCTTGGGCGAGTTCTTTTAAAGCGTGGTGGCGATAGAGAATGCCTATCACATTGTCCAGGTCGTCATCATAAATGGGAATGCGAGAATACGTGGCTTTGAATAACTCTTCTTTGGCGTCGCCGAGGGTGAGATCTGCCTCTAATCCAAAGACATAATTCCGAGGTGTCATCACATCTTCGGCCGTGAGATCAGTAAATTCGAAGACATTTTTGATCATCTTGACTTCTTCTGTCTCCAGGACCCCAGCCTTGCCGCCAGCCTCAAGCATGATCATGAGTTCTTCCTCGGTCACAAAGGGGACTGTCAGTCCTCGGCCACCAGTGATTCTAGAAATGAGCGGTTCTAAGAGATACAAAATAGGAGACAAGAGTTGGCTTACCCAATAAATCGGGTGCGAGAATAGTTGGACCGCGCTGCCCGCATGTTTGGCGCACAGTGTTTTGGGGATAATTTCTCCAAAGAGCAGTACAATAACTGTGAGTAGGCCTGTGGCGACGGCCACCCCCTGTGACCCAAAATACTGGAATGCCATGATTGAGACTAAGGACGCGGCGGTCAGGTTGACGACATTATTTCCAATGAGAATGGTAGACAGGAGTCTTTGGGGGTTTTGGCGAAGGAAAAGCGCCATTTTGGCTGCGCGCTTTTTTTCATCGACCATGGTTTGGAGACGGGTTTCGTTGATTGAGAAGAACGCAATCTCCGCGCCTGAGAATAAGCCGGACAGAATTAAACAAACTACAATGGCAATTATTTCCATAAATCAAATATAAAGGCAGGGTTCATAAACGGTTTGAGGGCCAGAATACGTTAAAAAACTAAGCCCTTGGGTTTCCTGTGACCATGTTGCGAGAAAATAGGGGAAAAATCGCGGGGAAGGAGATTGAGAAATAGAAAGTTGGTGACGAGAACTTCGTCTGGGACCGTCGTCATCCATCGATTTGGATAGCCTAGCATAGCACCTCTGTCCATGCAACTTAAAAAAAATATTGTGTAGATAGCACATCATCTGTCCGCTTTTTGTAGCACATGATCCGTCCGGTTTAGGATGCGCCCTCAAGGAGGGCCACGATGACACGGGCAACCATACTCCAGGAGGTAAGACCGATGCGATTCACAGAACTGTATGAGCGACGACACCGGCACGAACTCACGATGGCGGAGGCCGGGGAGATGCTGGGCGTCACGGAGCGAACCTTTCGCCGGTGGAGCGACCGGTATGAAACGGACGGCGTTGCGGGGTTGCAGGATCGGCGGATGGGGCGGGCCTCGGCCCGCGCGGTGCCTGTGGACGAAGTCCTGCGGCTAGTGACCCTGTATGAGACACGGTCCACGGGTTGGACCGTGAAGCATTTTCACGAGCGCTGGCGCCAGGAGCATGGCGGCACGCCGTCCTATACGTGGAC
>JAQBUF010000048.1 GCA_027623995.1 Nitrospirota bacterium | reverse complement strand
CGTTCAAACAGTCTTCGCCAAAGAGTCAGGTTCGGTAAGGGGATCCGCCGCGTCCAAGGCTTGCAGCGTAGAGAGTCAAATTTCTGAAGTTCAAGGTCTTGCATGGTCTAGTTATTCCACTACGATATTCTTTGCTATTCCAAATATCCCCATTCCTTAAATTGGCTTTGGAGGTCTGGTTCAGTTTTAAAGGCATGGTAATAAAGATACTCTGGGGCGAAATCTGCCCCATTGGGCCAACAGATAGTTGCCAGTTCCTCGTCGAGTCTTATCTGGGCAAAGAAGGCTTTATCTTTCAAGGGTTCGAACACTGGACCGTGCAGTGTGCTCGATAAGTCAGCAACGCCTTTTCGGCCATTGCTGAAAGAGATTTCTATTTTATAGTCGTCAATGTATGCCGCATGTGTCACGTGTAAAAACATGGGTTACTCCAAAGGTTCAATGGGTTTTGGCATTTCTTGTTTCCGACAAAGTTCCCAATCCTCCATCAACTCTTCTTGATGTAGCTCATACCATTCCAGAACATGGCGTAAGGCTCTTTTGGGAAACTTTCCGTCTACCACTCCCGTCTTAATATATACCCGTATTTCATGCTCTCCATAACTTGGCATGGAAATGTGGGGGAGAGTGATCATCCCAATTCATTGCGATGATAATCCCTAGAAATCTGCTAATGACAGGCATGGCGATATCCTATGTTTCCATTCTTTTTATCGCCTAATCACATTGGTGTCAATGAAAAATGGCTTTCGGCGTAGATCGTTATGGTGCGCTTTTGTGTGGTTTTGATTCGAGGAAGTGAGGGATGAAACTCAGTGATCATTCAGTTGCGTCAGGATTTGTACGTCGCAAGAATTCTGAATGAGTAAGAGGTTGGACGGAGTGCGATTGTAACTCTGTTTCGCGTTGCTTGGCGAGAGAGAGTCCCTCTTGATCGGGCAAGTTGTCGGTGTTGTTGCTCATGAGGGGAATTATAGCAGGTTATTTTTCTGGGTGAAATAACAGAAGAGGAAAAGAAAAGTCCTAAGAAGCCGTTTGTTGGATGGCCAATTATTCTAAACTGTATGGCTATTGTAAAAGGAGAGGCCTTCCTAAGAAATATTATTAAGCAGGGTTTCGCCCCTGCATGACGAGGTCCTTTTGTTTCGGCAAAAGGACCCAAAACCATTTCCGCCCGTGCGCGGCCTCTCCGATCCTGCTCAGAAGCAGGTCCTCCGAGGTCCCTCCGCCTCCGCCCAGAATAAGATGGCGAGAGAACTCGCTCCGCTCAAACAGCTCTCGCCGAAAAGTCGATTCGGGGCTTCGTCTTCGCCGCGCCCAACGCGGGAAGAAAAGAGGAACGAGATATTTCCTTTTCTGTCAAAAACTGAAAAAACTCTTCAAGGCTTCTTGAAACCATTTTTGTGGGGAAATGAAAAGTGCTGCCGAGAGCACTAAAAGCAGAAAGAGTTTGAAGGGGAAAGCTCTATTTTTTGTCCACCGATATCCAATATTTACAAATTGGATGAGTAGTAAAACGGGAATGGCTGGGAGAAGTATAATCATCAGCATGTATGAAACTCCAAAGAGAGGCCCCTTCATCCATTCCAAATCAAATCATTTGGTGAATAGGACAACATACATTGGGATGCACATGGCTAAAGAAATCCAACTCCACCCTATCCCATCACTATTGTAAATAAATTTCTCAACGAAATGTTTAATGGTTTGTTCTCCCTTTTTTGCCTGCAGGTATTAGAAGGCTGGAAATCTTGAATTCTTGAATTCTATTTGGAATAATTTTAGGCTATTTCCCATGGTTAGCTGGAATCACTAATTACCGCCGATATCGTGGCCCGGTGGTTTGGTGTTCGTAGTCGGTGAAGAGGCGTTTGGTTTCGGGGTGGACGGTGAAGCCTTTGCCGTGGGTGATGTCTTTGGTGCGGAACAATGGAGAGAGTGTGCCTGAGGGATCGAGGTACGCGGCGCGAAGGGGAACTGATCGGTTGCGATGGTGGATGAGGTGGCAGGGGACGGTTCGGATTGAGGTGATCCAGTCGGCGATTTCATCGGGGTTGCCGATTGAGGCGGAGAGTAAGAGCAGTCGTGATTGTGATGGGCAGAAGATAATCGTCTCTTCCCAGACCACGCCACGTTCGGGATCGGCGATGAATTGTGATTCGTCCAAGATGACCAAGCCTAAGGTGTCAATCCGTAAATCGATTTCTCCACCCGCCGCATCGTAGAGCAAATTCCGAAGAATCTCCGTGGTCATGATGAGGATGGGCGCTTGCGGATTGTACCGACGATCGCCAGTGAGAATGCCGACTTGATCGGCTCCGAATATTTGAGAAAATTCGGTCAACTTGGTGTTCGACAACGCCTTGAGCGGTGATGTGTAAATGACGGTTTGATCGGCTTCGATGGCCCGACGCATGGCTTCAATTGCGACATACGTTTTGCCGCTGCCCGTTGGTACACTGACAATGACATCGTTGGTGGCTAATTGTGCTATGGCTTCTTCTTGCCACGGGTCAGGCTTAAAGATTTTGGCAATGGGCACTCCAATGCCTTCCAGCAACTCTTCGATTGAAGTCGCTGGTTCTAATGGATGGTCAATCGCACGGTGTGTTGGTGGTGTTGGAGCTTTGGCTTTAGGTGGTGCCTCTTGCGCTTTCAATCGTGCGGGTCGTTTGGCCGACGGCTTAGGTGGGGGTCCCTCCTGAATCATGGCTTCTAGATCAGCTACTAGTCGAGCTCGATGGTTCGGCGGGAAGTCGAGCAAGGTTTGGATGATGCGGTGTTTGCCCATCCGAAAGAAGCGCGGCACTTGTCCCTTGGCTAATCGATGGAGAAGCCTGATGGGTTGGGCGTAGAGCAGTCGGGAAAGTTCGTCGTGTGTCATGTTGGTCATGTGTGTACTCTATCTGTCAGTTGGAGGGGATGAAAATAGCCCATTTGATTTACGGTAATTCCTCCAACACATCGCGTCGCATGAGATCCATGGCATTGACCGCAACCTCTGCGAGGCTGGGGTGCGTGGCTTTTAAGCTATACACTTGTGACAGATATTCTAAGGTGCGGGCGAGTAGGCGATAGATGTCCCCTTCGGCCATTGATGTCATGCGAATCAATTTGCTCCACGGGAGATTTTGATCTGCCACCCATACCTCGGCGACGGCCGCAATGTCCGAGCGAAGAAGTGGTGGATCTTCGTAGGCTTCTAAGGAATGTGCCACGGTCCGTACTTGTTTTAAAACAGAACCCAGTCCGGAGCTCCGTCTGGGGTAAGAACCAGGGCGGTCGTCATCGATGGCGATGCTCGCCAACACGCCGGTGAGCAGGGCAGGTTCAATGCCATCGAATGCCTCCATGCGAATCAACTCCGTGATGAGTAACGAGTGGTTGATCCGAATGTGACGTGCCCATTCGCCATCGGAGGTCAATTGGCAGTTGGGGGTGAGGTATCCAAACTTTTGCAATACTTCGATGTGTTGTTGAAATCGATGCCACAATTCTGTGCGAAGTGTATGAATTGTTTTTGTGAGTCGATGTCCCTCTTGGCGAAGGCGTAATGCCGGGGCATGATCTTTTCGACAGGCATGACGCGAGGGACAGGCGGGGCATGGAAATTCATCGTTCAATGTTTCGGTGAGGACTGAATTCTCTTCTGCAGAATCCTCTTCAGAAGAGTCCTCTACCACTCTGATAGGCAATGGCCGGACCCGCGTCGGTAATTCTTCTAGCATTTGAATGGCATGGTCAAGGCTTGCAGCATTACACCAAGGAAAGGATTTTATCTCCACGAGATCAATGACTTGATCCACAACTTCTGTGACCGATCCGGCTGGGTATTCGACAATACGTCCTCGACTACGGAGCACGGTCAGCATCGCATGGGCTTGGCCACGACTTCGGTATTGCCGCAGTACGATGGCTTTTTCGCGAGAGAGGGCGACCACTCGGCCAGGCGTGAGAAATGACAGCCGTGCATTGACTTCAGCTGTTTCATGAGGGATCTTGACGAAACGATGAGACCGTCGCCGTTTCGCAAGTTCAAAGGATTGCCATTGGGTAATCCAATCCGCGCATTCTCGTTGGCCATAGTTGGTTAACTCCTGATCGATGCCATCGAGTTTGGTCTCGAACGTATTGGAGCGTTGGTTGAGCTGGAACTGGGCAAAACTTTTTTCCAAGATTGGTTGAATATGATCGATCGTGTGAGCTTTCAATAAATTTAGAACCATGGGATAGGAGGTCACGAATTGACTATCGATGGGTTCGGGGTTTCCTGTTAAACCTTTCGCAATGTGGCCGATATCGATATACGGTGATGGTGTAATCACCACAAAGCCCACGAAGTCTTTGCCTCGTCGCCCACCGCGTCCTGCGAGTTGTTGAATCTCACTCACGGTGAGTTCCATAAAATCCTTAGCCTTCCGCACACTTGATTGCGTGATGACGACTGTCCGAGCGGGAAAGTCGACTCCTGCGGCTAAAGTCGTGGTGGCGAACACGGCATCCAAGCATCCCTTGCGCATGAGTTCTTCAATAGCAATTTTCCAGGAGGGTAGGTGTCCGGCATGATGAGCCGCGACGCCATATTGTTCCACAATCGGAATAAAGGGGTGGTGGGCGATGCTGGGATATTCTTTAATAATAGGTTCCAGGACCTTTTTGATCGCGGCCATTCGTTTTGGTGGAATGGGGACGTGGCGATGCTCAAAGCTGTCAATAGCTTCGTCACAAGCCCGCCGTGAGGTAAAAAACACAATAGCTGGCGTGAGCTGTTTGTTTCGAAGAACTTGAATGAGGTCGACTGGGTGTATGGCAGGAGGCATGAATAGAAGAAAATACTAACAATATCTGACAGGAAGTACAAAGATTATTCTGTAATTTTTGAGCAAATCTTGTAACGGATACGCGAAGTTAGGTGAAAACTAAGATAAAATAACTAGGGTTATTTTCCTAGTTAAGTTCCCAAGTTCTTTGACCGATAAGAAACCCCAAGTGGGGAGGGTGTCACAAAATGGAAGTTGTTGTACGAGGGCATAAAGAAGCGACAGTGATTGACCTTCATGGTCGGCTAGATGCGGCGGCTCGATGGAATTTCAAAGCGATCATTTCTCAATGTTGCCGGACAGAGCAAGAACATCTTGTGATTAATCTTCAATCCCTTTCCTATATCGATAGTGCAGGGTTAGGTTTCTTGGTCTTAGCCTATGTTCAGTTTACTGGCTTGCAACGGCAAATGAGTTGGGTCCAACCGCGTGGGCATGTCAAAGCCCTTCTTGAGAACCTTGACCTGCCATCCATGATTCCGATTTACGAAACCGAGCAAGAAGCCTTTGAATCTACCCTTGCTTAACGGAGTTCCCTTTAAAATTTCCTTGAATCCTGATCAGCTGCATTCAAAAACCTCACAGCGGTATCTCGTCAGACTCCAACCAGATGTTCAGGGAATCGAGGGCTTTTCCCAATTTGCCTCAACGTAGAAATGACTCGTTGAGGATGTCCCCAATCACTCCATAACACCCCCTTCACTTCGATCACCGCAATGCGATCTGGGATTTTTTGCAATAGATCATGCGAAAAGTTTCGTTTCGGCATTTGCTGATAAATGAGTTCAAGGATTTGGCCTTCCTGAGATGTGCCAATCGAGCGACTGAGTTTGTCGAAGAGGGGCATCAATTCTGGCAGACAGCGCCAGCCTAATTCCCACAACGTACTCGCCTTCCCAGCCATGACAAAGGTATTCCACAGTGCGCCGGACTGTTGAGCCTGCAAGGCCTCGGCGAGAGTGGGTTTTTCCAAGAATGCCTAAACAGCTCGGACGGGGAATCCTGCCATATGATCGAGTTCATGTGACGGCTGGATCCATCCATACTGTAATTCGGTGTGATTAGGGGCAATACCCAACAACACCAGACGGTCTGGAAAGCGTTGCGCGCTCCAGGTGGCTTGTTGCACGGCTTCGATAAATGGCGCTTCGGGAAAAATGAAATGATCTGAGGGATAGATTGTGACGACCGCATGTGGCGAACGAGTGCGAATGTAGGTGAGTGGGAGGAAAATACCAGCGGCAGTATCACGATTTTCAGGTTGGATGATGACGGTGCCTTAGGCACGATGCCCAAATTGGGGAAGAGCATATTCTCTATGCGTGCGGGCGATGACGGTGACGGTATGATCTGGAAAGGATACTTGCTGCGCCCGATCAAGGGTATGTTGGAACATGGTGCGTGTTCCAACAAAGGCACAATACTGTTTTGGTAAGGCTTGGCCCAACCATTGCTGGACCATGGGCGTGAGGCGCGTCCCTTCGCCTCCCGCGAGAATAATCGACCACACTTGTCCATTTCTGCTGACTGGTGATTGCATGCTGTGACCCTCCTTGGTCGTTCTCGAATCTCAGTGGTGGCATAAAGGCCATGCCAACCTCCACGGTCCCTAGAAAATCACGACAACATCGCCGTGTCTCCCTGGAAAACCTCGTGATGTTAAAACCCCTGAAGAATGAGCTAGAGATAAGGACGGACAGCATAAATCAAATAATGAACAGTGATAATTAATAATTATCTGCTTAAAAAAAACGGATGATCTTGGAATGCCTAAATTTTGTCAAGATAAAAATACTGAGGTAAAGGTACGTAAGTTGATCTCATGAAGGGTTTTTAACTGGAGTACCTCAAAGTGTAGTAGTTAGCTATTCAAAGACTTCTAAATGTTGTGGATTTTTAAAAAATGAAAAAAGTTTGGTGAGTGCCCGTGGAGCGGTCTATTTAGGAGAGCGTGTGACAAATTTCATGAAGCTTTTAAGCTTCTCACGGTTGGCGGCATACCGAGGGGATGGGGAGAGAGTGGCCTGTTCAATTTCCTCTTCTGGGCCTGTTGAATATTTCATGTTCATTGGCCATAGATGCTTCAGGACTGCAACGGACATCAGTGAGAGGGAATGTTCAAAAAAGTTCGTCCAGCAAGGCCGCAGCCGTTTTGACGCGCGGAGCGTACTCCCAGTACGTGAGTACGGCAAAATGGTGACTATGTCTGTGCGAGCCGCTTCGGCAAAGCCAGGGAACGCCGCTGGGGGCTTTTTCAACATTCCCCAGTAGTAAATTTTCGCTGTGTCAGACAGTGTTATTCTGTCCGATGAACAGTGATTTTTCCGAGAGGCAAAAATCTCATGAATAGATGAGTGAGAGTTTGACACGATTTTGAGCCTAGTGCTAGCGTCATCATTGTAGGTTGGATTCAGTGGCGAACAACGTGTGAGGCCAATCTGGCCATCAACGCTGTGTGGTCCTTCCGCATCCGCATCCTCTTCCTTTACCCTTCTGTATTGACTTCATGGTTCAAACAACGAGACACATAGATGCCATCCGGTCATGGGTGCAGCCATCATGACGCCGATGATGAAATCGACTCCGGTCTTTCTCATTCTGTGTGGAGTCGGGTTGTGTTCATTCATGAGCTATAACTTGGTTCGCATGCCTGCGTTGGCGCCCTTCGCCGAATCCCTAGGCGCAGGTCCCGTGGCGGTGGGCTTTATTGTGGCTGCCTCCACATTGACCGGAGTATTTCTCAAGCTGCCGATGGGCGCGTTATCGGATGTCGTGAGTCGTCGCCGATTGATGTTGGTAGGGGTGTTGGCATTTGCGCTACCGCCCTTTGCCTATCCGTGGGTCACGGACCTCGAAGTGCTTGCGGTTTTACGAGTCATCCATGGGCTGGCCACGGCGGTGTTTACGCCCCTGGTTCTAGCATCCGTCGCTTCAATGTATCCCTTGAGCCGTGGTGCGGCTTTGGGGTGGTATACTTCGGCGGCACAAGGTGGCGCGTTATTAGGGCCGATGCTCGGTGGGTGGTTGGTGGATACCGCTGGGTTCTCCCAGGCATTTTTGGCTGGAGGAGGGTTTGGCCTCTTGGCATTGGTTCTCTATGTCATTATTTTCTTTTGGCATCCTGACGAAATGCCTATCACACAAAGAGACTCTCGCGAAGTGTGGAAGAACTTGCGGCAAGGGTTACATGCCGTGATGGGTCATGCACAAATGCTGGCGACCAGTGGAGCAGAAGCCGCAAAAATGATGGCGAATGGCACGCTCATGGCGTTCCTGCCCTTATATGGATTGTCCATAGGATTGAGTTTGACCGAAGGCGGTCTGTTGTTCGGGATTCAAGGCCTGACGTCGTTTTTATCGAAACCCGTGATGGGCCGGGTCTCGGATCAAGTTGGGCGACGCCCGTTGATCACCCTTGGCCTCGTCATTTGTGGAGTGACGATCATGAGTATCCCACATGCAGTGCAGCTCTGGTCGCTGTTATTGCTGGCCGCAGGATTTGGGTTTGGAGAAGCGGTGATCACTTCCTCTTCGGCAGCATTAATTGCCGATCTTGCAGCCCCGGAGCATGTGGGGGCAGGCATGGGATTGCGGGGTACGATCATGGATATTGGGCATGCCGGCGGCCCTGTCTTGGCGGGTGTGCTTGTGGCCACAATCAGTTATACTGGGGCCTTCACGGTCATGGGCGTACTTCAGTTTTTAGCGGCATGGGGATTTTGGGTGATGTCGGTTCGGCAGACAACATTGCAACCGGGTTAAGGTAGCATTTCCTAAAGAAAGGATTTGGCGAGATGGAAGAGGCAATGACTACAGCCGATGTCGTGATTGGAGGGTTCGCCGCCGTCGGGGTCGTGGTGTTAGTGGTCGTGTTTATCTGGGTCGTGAAGATCGTGTTTGTGGATAAAAATAAAAAGGAACACCTGGATGTTTAGCGGAATCGTCGAAGAGATGGGTGTGATCAAAACCTTGGATCGAAACCTGACTGGAGCGCGGCTTTCGATCTTTGCAGAGACGACGTTGGAAGATCTGAAGCTTGGGGCAAGTGTGAGCGTTTCTGGCGTGTGTGTCACGGCGGCAGATATTCATGATCGAGATTTTGTGGTTGATGTGTCTAGCGAGACGTTGAATGTGACGAATTTCGGGGGATTGGCAGTGGGTGCGGCGGTCAATCTTGAACGGGCCATGAAATTGAATGAACGAATCGGTGGGCATTTAGTGTCCGGGCATGTTGAGGGCATAGGCATTCTGCGTGATCGCCAACCAGATGGGGATTCCATTATTCTGACCTTCGAGGTTCCTGAATCGATCCTTCGCTATTGCATTCAAAAAGGTTCGCTGACGATAGATGGCGTGAGCTTGACCCTCAATCATGTGACAGAGAAGTCTGTGTCCGTCACCATAATTCCTCACACGGCCAAGGTGACGACCTTGGGTCTCAAGCAACCTGGAGATTCCGTGAATTTAGAGCCTGATCTCATTGGCAAATATGTCGAGCGCCTCATGCAAAACGCCGGGCAACTTGCGCCCAAACCCGCTATCGTGATCGACCAGGAGTATTTGAAAAAGCGTGGGTTGCTGTAACCTCAAGCGGCCAATTCACTAGAGGAGATAAACATGAGACAGCTTCAACAAAATATTCATGCGGTCCTTCGTCCTGGCGAAGAACGCGGTTGTGTCGCGGAGTGCATGGAAATTGCGGTGGTGACGCAAGGTAGGACGATTGATGAAACTGTGCAAAATCTCAAGGAATCGGTGAATCTCCATTTAGAGGAAGAAAATGTCTCTGACTTTGGTCTGCGGGACCGACCGACTTTGGTGATTTCAATGGAGATTGATCCTGCCCATGCCCAAGCTTCGTAGATTATCGGGCGGGGATGTCGTTAAAATTTTAGCATCGACAATTCCCCTCCATGCTGAGCTTGATTCTGGTACTCTCCGTGCGATAGTCCGGCAAGCAGGTCGTTATATTTCAGAACACGAACTCCACCAACATTTTTTTTGCTCATGAAAAAACTTTCTGTTCCCATGCGCGCCTTATTCTTTGCGATGTCTGTTGCGGTGGTCATCCCTCTCGGGCTGTGGCTCATTGTGGAATTTTACGAATGGAGTTGTACGACCTTGTTTACCTGCGAGCCCATGGCGAAACCATCGGAAGCGATGATGAAGAAGTATGAGAAAGAGCAAGGTACCATGGGGAAGAGATCCTACTATCCCATGGGGAAGAATCCGTAGCTGAAAATTCCTTCCTGTCTTTTTGAATGGCTTGTCCGCCGAAGCTCCTGCGAAGGAGGATGTGGGAATGCCTACCTGAAGGTTTCTTCATACAGTTCGGTCTATTCGGTGACACACATGTTTCTCCTCAATAGAAATTGAAATGGTACGATTTATTTAAGTCATTTTCTCAGCTTCCTTTTCCTGTAGGGGTCTGTTGAATATTTCATGTCGAGGACCCATAAATGCTCCAGAACAGACGGCCTACAGCAGTGAGAGGGAATGTTCAAAAAAGTTCGTCCAGTCCTGTCCTGAGCGGAGTCGAAGGAAAGGCCGCAGCCATTTTGACGCGCGGAGCGTACTCTCAGTACGTGAGCGCGAACGCCGCGAAGAGCGGCAAGTCTGTGAGCCCGAAGGTCAGGCAAAAGGGCGACTATGTCTGTGCGAGCCGCTTCGGCAAAGCCAGGGAACGCCGCTGGCGGCTTTTTTCAACATTCCCTGTAGGAGAGCAATCTCTCCCCTCTAGTGAGGGGGATGAAGAGGGTGGGCCTCAGATGGTAGAATCAGGTTCGTCGACGCTCATGCACCTTCTGTAACGAGTCTCAACGAACAGTAGAAAGAGGGAAGAAGAAAAGCTCGTGGAACAGAGATCAGGTCAGGCCATCGTTCTTACACTGTTCGCCATGTTGTTGGCTTGGGGCCAAGTCTACCAGGCCGACGTGGCTCATGCCGCCGGGTCGGACCTTCAGATTGCCGTTGACCATGATCAACTGACGCTGGAACTTCATGATGCGTCGTTAGTAGACGTCGTCGAGCGAGTGGCCCAAACCTTATTTCTCACCAGTCATGTGGCTCCGGGTCTTGAAGCGACGCTTGTGACCCTCACCCTGAATGATGTGCCGTTTCGGCAGGGCTTGGCTCAGTTGCTGGCGAACACCAATTATGTGTTGACCGATCGAGACCTCTACGTGTGGGCGCGTGGCGATTCATCGAAAAATGGCGAATGGCGAGAACGAAAACAAAAACCACAGGCAATTCCAAGTACGCCAGCAGAACAACCGGAAATCTCCGAAGAGGAACTGAAGCACCAAGCCATTTATGGTGAAGATCCCGAGACGCGGACGACAGCCCTGGAATTGTTGAGTGATGAGGGTGTAGAGAAGGCGATGCCCACCATCCTCGAAGCCTTAAGAGATCCTAGCCCCGAAGTGCGAGGAATGGCATTGGAATTACTAGGGGAAACCGAAGGCCCCATTCCCATCGATCAAATCGCAAAAATTATCTCGGACGATCCCAATCCCGAACAACGCATGGAAGCCATTGTGGTGCTCGCCTCCCGCAACGAAGAAACCGCCCAGGTGGTGTTGCAACAGGCCTTGCATGATTCCGATCCAGAAGTCGTCGAACTTGCCAAAAGTATTTTGCAAGATATGAGTTCGGATATCGAGTCTGACGAACCTCGCTAGAGTGTTTCTTTTGGCTCACTCCAGGGCCATGTGAATTCCATTTTTAATCGTAATGGTGGCTTAACCTTTCATGCATACCCTCAGTATTCATACGCGCAATGATCTGGGCTTTGTTCATGACATGAAAAGTGTAGCTGCGGCATCTTATGGATCATACAGAATTTATGGTTCTGGCAGCACACAATATACGATCAGGCGCACCTAATTGCATGGCAAGCCCTCCTGGGTTATTTTGCCTCTCCTTTTACACAAATCTGGTCGTCAAGTCGTTTCTGTAGCTGCAGTATCTTATACTGCCTCTTCCAGACGTCAGTGGGCCATAATGCGTGGGAAGAGGCACGACCTGCCTGCGCGAAGCCGCTTTCAGCCTTCGTAGCCACTTCGGCGAAGTAGGCTCGGCGGAGGCAGGTAAGATCGTGCAGCTACACCAGAAAGAAACCTCACAAGGAGGAGATGGCAGGGGCAAGAAATTTCCTGTATCCAGAGATGATGGAAGGGGGAGAACCATGTTTTCAGTATGATCCGTCTTTATGGTGTAGCTGGCAGCAACTCAGCGGCGATTTTTTCGGGATGTGCAGCTAAGTCGGCATGGTGAGTGGCGAGTTGGAACAGTTCCTTCGATTTTGTTGAATAGGCTGCGGCACGCTGCGTCCATTCGGTTTTTTTTGCCGAATCCGTTTGGCGTTTGGCAATGTCGTCGGCGGCGAAGGTGAACTGCGCATAGCGAAGAGCCATCAACCGTAATTGGATGGCTCGCTCATGGTACACATTAGCCAGATTGCGAATAGGATGTCCTTGCACCTTGGCGTCCAGATGTTGGGTTTTTTCAAGTAGCGCCCCTGCCAAGGCCAAATCCTTTTTGGCCTGTGCCAATACTGCATCGGCTTGACGATCTACAGTCTCGATGGCGGCTTGAGCCTTGACGAGTCGCTCTTCTTTGGTGATGGGCGGAGCTGTCGTACAGCCCACGAATAACATCAGCAACACGGACAACGAGGACAGTGGTAAAAAAGCAAAAAGCTTCATGGTCTTCTCATTTCTGACTATGAGGTGGGGTCTCCTGAACGGTCCGTGGATTCGCAGTACATCTTCTCAATATCACAGTCCAACTTTCCCATATTCATCATGAGGGGAAGGGAGGCGGCCTTGATGTCTTGTAGCGTTATGCTCATCTCAGGCCATCAGGGGATAGTCTTAAATTGTTCACTAATGTCTCTCCCCAATAAATGCGGGTTGGCTGGTATGTCCGTCACCGTTATCTCAAACTCCACGTTGGTGAGGCCTTTGGAAAAGAACCAGATCCCCTCGGTATTCGTTCCTCCGTCTATGGTTTTAACCACCATTGCAATATTGTCATGATCAAAAAACCAAAACGATGTTTCGGACCCGCCATTCGGGTCCAATTGTTTTACCCCGCCTTGCGTGACCACAGAAGGATTGCGCCCTGGAGGAAAATTCGTCACATTTCCGTCTGGATCCACGACCTTCTTACTCCCATCCTTGAAGTAGGTCACAACTGTGCCGTTTCCAAGGGTGACGATGTTGAGAATGTTCCCATTTGAATAATTATATACCGTGTTGTCTCCAACCTTGACCTCGCCAGTGGGCCGTCGGTCAATGTTCGAAAAAATCCCAGGGTCAATGGGGTTACTGGGAAAAATGGAGCGATCTCCATCGCTACCGTCTAGTTCATTTGTGCGGACCAAGTTATTTTTTACTCGTTCATCAAAATTATCCTTTTCGAATTTGTTGGATAAATTGGAGGCGTCATAGAGATCTTGCCTCCAGCCAGCCGTATCCCCCCTCTGTAATTTCTCTTGTGCTTGTCGTTGTAACTCAGTCACTTGTTTTTTTTGATCAGGGGTCAGGCCTGGACCGTTATTCGCCCAACTTTCCTGAGCCTTCTCTTTCGCCGCTTTCAATTTTTTGAGGAGTTCCTCTAACTTCTTCCGCTCTTCGTCGGTCAGGTTAGGGTTCTTGAGTTGAATCAGAATTTGCTCAATGGAAATTTCGGTGGCTATCTTGGGCATCGTTTGAATGATAAGGCTATCGATAGGGTTGGAGAGGAAGTAAAGGTCTACCTTTTTCACTTCAACAGGTTGTAGTGAGTAGAGGCCGCTAAGGTCATCGACTCCAGCACCCAAACACGTCCCCTCATGGCAGGCCACCAGAATGCCGGGGGAGTAACCAATAGTCTCAACGACCTTTACATCATCATCTACTTGACCAATCCGTAACTGGACTGGTCGATCAAAAAAGCTCTCCACAATTTTTTTATACGTTGGATCGGTATCAAAATTGAACGTCGTATATGGGTTGTGGATCATGTACTCAGACAAGGAAAGGAGATTGGGTTTCCCCAACAACTCATGCCCAAGAGCTTTTCCACTTTGCCCAACTTGTTTCTTGGTGCCGTCTAATGGGGCGCGGCCAGAAGTATAGGATCCGGTATTTCTTTCTTGGCCTGCGACGCTGAACGGCCAACCTGCGATGAGGATAAGAACCCCAGCCAAAACAAAGAGGCTGGATTGCCGGGTCGGGATAAAATTAATGTTGTCGCCGATTTTCATAAAGACCTCTTCTTAACTTTCTGAGTCATGGTCTTAAAATGTCATGAGGATACCGGAGGTGAACACATTTTGGTTGTATTCAAATCCATTCGCATTGGACTTGGCATTAGTATGTTCATAGTCGAAGTACCATTGTGCGGAGTTTGAGATTGGCCGTGTCGCTCGCACGAGAAACAAGTCAATGTCATCCTGGCGTTTTGAGTTCAGGGTAGGACCTAGGCCGTCGTACTCTCGCCAAATTCTCCAGTAGATCAATTCCGCCTCGATCTTCCAAAAAAGCGGCGCGCTCACTCCTGGAGAGATCGCATTTTCATTATAGTTAAAAGCCCCACCTTGCGTTTGGCTGAGCCCGTACCGGTAGCGCAAGTGCCCTTGCACAGGGTAATTGGGCAGTGAGAAAAAAACAACGGGGCTCAGCTCCATAATTTCCCCATCTTGATTGGCGGCTGGTGCGCCTCCAAAGAGCAAGGGCACTTTATAGTCATTAAAGGCCCAGAGGCCATTGAGTTCGACAGTGATATGGTTATTCACCCGATGGACGAGAGCGGGTTCGAGGATGATGGAATTTCTGACGCCATCACCGCCATAGGTCGTGTAGCGGTCGGAAAGCTTAAAGGAGCCGACGGTGTCGGTTCCCAACTTTTTTTGATAGCCGCCCCAGAAGCTGTGTTCTACGAAATTGAAATTATCTAATCCCCCGCTGTTTAAAAAGAAATCGGCAAATACATTATAGCCAGCGGTGAGAATGTGTTGACTGGAACGAATGAGATCGTACTGGCCATCAAAGGTGAGTCGGGCGAGGGCCGATTCTCGTTTGGTGATACCAACGACCGTGCTTGCTAAAGTGAGCCCGCTGTCGAGGCGCGGGACGTTATCGTTAAAGCCGAAACCGGCGGAGATCGTGATTCTTCAGGGTTTGTCCGTAGGCTGTTCCGCTAGGGAGATGGTGGCAGAAGAAAGAATCAGGAATGACGCAACGAGGCAACTAATAGATCGATGCACGGAGATGTATGTCCTTGGTTCAAAAATTGTCTGTACAGGTGATTGGCTGCAAGGAATTTGCTGATAATATTCGAGCGAGGATTCTGTGTCAATAAAACAAACTGATACAACAAACTGATATCGGCAAAGTGGAAGGGGAGAGAGGCTTTGGAGAAAAAAGGCGGGGTGAGCCCCCCCGATCAGGATTGATCGAGGGGGCTCGGCACAGGAGGAGTTACGCTCCTCAGAATGACACGTCCCATTGTAAGCGACCACGTTGTTCGGTGATGGCTGCGGACATCGGCATATCAAGGGATAAGTGGCTGAAATCAGCCGTAAGCTTATTTCGGTGGCCCGCGAAGAACCAATTGAAGGCCATGGTGTATTCCCGAAGGGTATCGTTGGAGGCCCCCACGTTGGGGTCAACGAAAGCATATCGGAAAGCTACTTCGAGGGGTTTCGGAACCACTGGAATAAGATAATGCGGGAAGTAACCGACTTGAGTGTAACTTCCCATGAGATTGGTTTTGGAGGGAACCGCGAAGGCACTTCCTGAACTACCCGTGGTTACAGGTTTTCCCGCATCTTTTACCTGTTTCCAATGAAACTCATGTTGAATCGCCAGGCCTTTCCATTTCATGGCAAATTCTTCGACTAACCCCTCGGTGCGAAATTGCGAATCTACCGCCGTGGAGTCTAATGTGAACGATCCCCCAATTGATCGTGTTTGGACTAAAGTTCCACATCCACTTGATGACCATCTGGTACATTTTCCGATATTGGTGTAGCCACCGAAGGCCAAGTTGGCAGTTGGTTGTTCGTGATATTCCACATCGCTTTGCGACCATTTCAATTCTCGCCCAAAGATATTCCATTGGATACGGGCCATATACATCATGCTATCATCATCGTTGGCTTCCCCCCGTCCCGAGCCGGTAAAGACGCCAATGTAATAATTGACATCATAGACTTTTCCGGGGAAGAGGCGGCCCATGGCTAATACCCCAACCTGACGATCGATGGTGAAGACAGAATTGACAATAGAGCGTTCGACAAAGGTTTGCTTGCCAGAGGAATCAACCCGCTCACGGTTATAATTGATTTTCCATTGTCCCACTCGAATAGTGAATTCTTTGTATTTAGCTAAATCGATACGCCAATCGATGACACGCGTCGATCCAGCGGAACCACCGGAGCTGGCGGTTGATTGCAAATCAACTTCGAAATAATATTTGATCCACGGTTTATGGCCATGACCACCGATTTTCATTCGCACTCGGCGAAGTTCGAAGGTCGCTTCGGGATTGTCCCCGGCTGTTGTAGCACCAAAATCTTCTGCGGAATCGGGGTCTCCTCGTTCTGGATAAGTAAATCGTCCCTGAAAGCGCCATTGTAAGGACGTTCGCCAGTTCCCGTCCTCGGTTTCAAAGCCGAATCCCTTTTTGGACCAAAAGGGGATCGCGGGGGTATCCTTACTTTTTTTCTTCTCTCCATACTCTGAAGTCTGTTTTTCTCGGTCAGCCTCGATGCGAATCCAGTCTTCCTTGCTGATCACGCCTTTTTCGCGAAGGACCTCGGTGAGCACGTCCCCTCCGAATGCCGGAAGCGCCATAGCGCTCGACATCATAAAACTGCCCAAGGCCATGGCCCCGATCCAGCGGTGTTGCATTCTCATCCTCTTGCTCCTCCCTGAATTTTGAAAAAATAATATCTCAAAAACGTATGTCGTTAGGTTCGAAGGTGTTTCTGAATCTAGGAAGGCAGGATAAAATTTGAAGATTACGGGTGTGTTACGAACGATTAAATGTGTGGTAACATTGAAAGAACTCTATGGCAGGTCGTGGGGGCGGGTCCTAATCGGATACCCAGGAAAAAGTGAAGGCGCTAAAAGGCGAAGCGAAGTTTAGGATTATATCGAAAACGTGGTTCTACTCCTTTTGCCGTCCATTCTGGCTACAAGGAACTTTTTGCCCCTGCCTTTCTTCTCCGTGAGGATCCTTTCTGGTGTAGCTGCACGATCTAATCGTGCCCTTCCCGCGCACTATGAACCCATGACGTTCGACAGAGGCAGCATCCCTTCGACGGGGGCTCAGGACAGGAAGATGCTGCAGCTACAAAAACGACATGACGACCAGATTCGCTTAAAAGGAGAGGCAAGAAAATCCACGAGGCCTGCCATTCAATTATTTACACCTGATCGTATTGTGCTGCCAGAGCCACAAATTCTGTATGACCCGAATTCTATCCTCGCACTCCATCAATATATTCTTTGGTGAGTTTATGTTGGGGATGGTGAAAGAATTCACGAGTTGGCTGGGATTCTATGATTTGCCCATTGCCATGTTGGAGCCAGAATAAGGCGACATGATCGGCCATCCGACGAGCCTGGGCCAAGTTATGGGTCACCATCACAATCGTATAGGGACCACGGAGGCTGGCAATCAAGTCTTCCACGACTCCGCTTGAAATGGGGTCTAGGGCGCTGCAGGGTTCGTCCATCAGAAGCACTTCAGGTGAGAGGCTCAGGGCGCGGGCGATGCATAACCGTTGTTGCTGACCCCCGGATAGTGCCAGTGCCGATGAGTCGAGTCGATCGTATACCTCTTTCCAGAGTCCTACGCGTGTCAGCGATTCTTGAATCCGGGCATCAATCGTTGCCGTATCTTTGATGCCGTGTTCCCTCAACGGAAACACGAGGTTCTTCCGAATCGAAAATGGAAACGGGTTGGGTTTCTGAAAGATCATCCCAATCCGTCGGCGTAATTGAAGAACGTTGGTGTCGGGAGATAGCACATCTATCTTGCCGAACTGAATTGAGCCGGAAACCTGACAATGTGGCACAAGATCTGTGAGGCGATTGAGGCACGTGAGGAAACTTGTTTTCCCACTCCCAGATGGACCTACGAGCGCCGTGATTTTTCCCTGTTTAATGGAAAGAGAAACACCTCCCAGAGCTTGCTGAGATCCATACCTTACGTTCAAGTTCTCCGTGAAAATAAAAGGCTCTGAAGAAGGGTGAGGTCTGGGCGTTCGTTTGGAGTCTGAAGGTTTGAGAGCTGGAATAGTGTTTGGTTGATTCATGCGACGAGCACTCTCTTGGAAGACCATCGGTGGCCAATGGCTTGGGCTCCGGCGTTGATGATGAACAGCAGCGTGATCAACACTAGGGCTGTGGCGTAGGCGTTGGCATTACCGCCGGGTACATTCATGGACAGATCGTAAATATGAATGGAGAGAGCCCGTCCGGAGTCCCACAATGATTCGGGCATGCGATCGACATAACCGCTGGTGAAAATGAGCGCGGCAGTTTCCGCGATGGCACGGCCAAGTCCAAGGATGAATCCGGCTAACATGGCTGGCATGGCGGCGGGAATGAGAAGCGATATCAAGGTAGATGCTTGGGAAAGGCCTAACGCGGCTGCGGAAAGGCGGTAGTCAGCTGGCAAGGCGCGGAAACCTTCTTCGGTCGATCGAATGAGAATTGGCAGAACCATACATGCCAAGGTGAGTCCTCCAGACACAATGGAAAATCCTAGCCCGAGTGTGATGCAAAAAAATGCATTCCCGAAGAGGCCAAAGACAATAGACGGGATTCCGGCTAATACGTCGAGACTGCGTCGTATGAGATTGCTCATCCACCCAAATTGATGGGTCAATTCCGAAAGCAGAATGGCGGTTCCCAAGCCGATTGGCAGCGCGATGGCCATGCACACCATAAGAATGAGCGCGGTTGAAACAAGAATCGGCGCAATGCCTCCCTCGCGTCCGGCATTGAGGGGGCGCGCGGTGAGAAACTCCCACGACACACCAGAAATGCCATGAATGACAATGTCACTGAAGAGCCAGAGAAACGTGCTCATCAACAGCATCGCCACACTCCAGGTGATACCCATGGCCAACTTATCTTGAATGGCTTGATGATGACTAGACATGGCGTGGGACTCGGTTGCTCCAATTCGCTGCCGTGACGAGTATCAATACCATCAGGAGTAACACGACTCCACTGACAAACAGCGCGGATCGATGATCATCCACGGCATAGGCCATTTCTAAGGCCATGTTGGCGGTGAGTGTGCGAATGGGATCGAATATTGACGAGGGTATCTGTACCACATTCCCGCAGACCATCAGGACGGCCATGGTTTCTCCTAGGGCTCGGCCCGTGGCTAATAAGGCAGCAGTCCACAGCCCGGATTTTGCAGCGGGGATGACCACGCGGCGTAGTGTTGCCCATCGCCCCAATCCTAAGGCCGCGGCTCCGCGAAGGTATTCGGTTGGCACCTGAGCCAAACTTGATTGAGCCAGTAGGCTGGTGGTTGGAAGAATCATCATCGCGAGGATCAGAATCCCTGCGAGCATACTCGGGCCAGGAGGGTGCCATTGATTGATCAGGGGAACGAGAACCACTAACCCCCAAAAACCAAACACGACAGAAGGAATGCCTGCCAGGAGTTCAATGAAACGACCGTATAAGGAGGCGAGTCGTGGGGGTGCGTAACAATGACAAAATAGGGCCGAACAGAATCCGATTGGTCCCGCAAGCGCGATGGCGCCGATGGTGGTGAACAACGTGCCCAGGATCATGGGCATGAGGTTGAAGGTGTTTTCCCCAGGATGCCAGGAGGGGTCGAACATAAATCGGTTGACCCCGAGATGTCGCAGCGCTGGTACCGATTCTAAGATCAAAAACAGGATGATGAAGACAAGGATAAGCCCTGCGATGCTGGCGCAACTCCACAGCGCCCAACGTAGGAGTTGGTCACGATGGTAGGGGAATGAAGGAATGCTGGATGACCAGGTTTTGAACATGAGGTGATGTGGCAAACGTCATAAAGGTTTGAGCCAGTGGGCGCGGGTGTTTGGTTGTCACCAATGTGAGTGGGCGCGACAAGGGGAAGGTCCCATTTTGTACGGTGGCCAAAGAGGCCGGGATCGAATTGAGTTGGAGTAATTTAATTGGGACGCCTGCCGTCGCGTCGTAAGTCGCCGTGCCAATCGAGACATAGGCAATGGCCTGTGGATTCCCTGCCACGGTTTTAATCCCGTGTTCGTTATCTCCAATGACGACATCAGCCTTGATGGCTGAGTTAGCGAGGTGGAAATGATGTAAGAATATTTCGAGTGTCGCCCGGCCTTCGGCCTTATTCACGACGACAATTGGTGCATTCATTCCTCCGAGCGATTGCCAATTTGTGACTTTCCCCGTGTAGATATCGATCACTTGTTGGGTGGTTAGATTGGCCACAGGGTTGTCGGCGTGAACAATGAGTCCAATGCCGTCTTGCGCAATCGTTGTGGCCAGGAGATCGATGGTTTCCTGAGGATGCAGGGCGCGGGAGGCCATTCCAATATGGGCGATTCCTGATCGCGCATCCGCCACTCCGCGTGAGGAGCCGCCGGTTTGGACATCGACTCGAATATCTGGGTGTTGTGCTTCAAATCGTTTGCCAATATCGGCGATTAATGGTGCCACAGTACTCGATCCGGTGATGATCAGTTTGTGTATGGGCTGGTTTGCCGCAGGAGATTCCTGGCAACCAATGAGTGCCGGAAGTATTGCCAGAAGAACAAGAAGGACGGGAATTCTCTTTGTCATGTCCGTTTCGAGGCTTTCTTTCGAGTGGAGAAGGAAAGTTGGCAACAGCCAAGATCTAGGGACTTTCCTGTCGTCGCACTTTCCACGCCTTTGGCTAATTGATACAGCACTGATTTGCCATCACGTGTGGCATCAACCAGTCCGGCTTCTCGGAGCAACGCGAGGTGATGCGACAAGAGACTTTGTTCGACTCCCAGCAAGTCTCTCAATTCCCCCACACGTTTGGGTTGGTCCATGAGCGATTCCAGGACGGCTAGTCGCGTGGTATCAGCGAGAAGTTTGAGCTTGTCGGCGCAATCAGTCGAAGGAGGAGATGTTGGCATGAGGATATGGTCTATTAGCCCAGAACGATGTTACAGGTGACATGAAAAAAAATTCATATGAGTGGATTTTTATGTGAGGGAGGTATAATTGTCAAGAGGATTGCTAGCTGAGAAGAGTGCGGCATATCCTTTTCGTTCGATCGATACCTTTGCGAATCGTGTGGTCAGGATGGTTCGTAACCCCTCCTCATGATCTTCTTCATTGGAAAAGATTTTCTTGGCATTGTAGGTTTTCATTAATCGCTCGGCGATCCAATGTGGTTGGTCGCAGTCGTGAAGCAAGGTTGATCCAAAAATAACGCCTCCCGGAGTGAGCACTGTTTTGAGGTGATCAAAGATGATGGCTTTCGTTTGGAGCGTGCCTGGCAAACAATGCAATACATAGTTAAGACTAATGGACTCCAAACTTGGAGCATCAATAGTGAGGGGTTGTAAAATGTCGAGACGGTAGGAGGCTGGTTTATACCGAGCCACTCGCTTGGCTGCCACCTGCAAGCAGGTGGGGTTGAGATCGACCAATGTCAGTCGTGGCTTGGTTGAAGGAAACTGAACGTGGTCAAGGAAGTACCCTGTCCCGACTCCAATGTCCAAATGGTTGGCTGAGACATGACGGTTGAAATGGTCGAGTAAGTGTCGGGTGGGACATTTCCAGATCCACTGATTTGAAATACCCAAAACCCACCAGTCGTATAAGGCTAAGACTGACGGCGAGTAGACGGATTGCCCTGCGATGGTGTCTTGATGCGATGGGGGATTCTGAGTTTTTATCACGAAGTGAGAAGGGTTAGATTAACCCCTTGTCCACTGGAGTTATTGGTGGCGATTGAAGTGCTGGCGAATGGCCTCGACCCGTTTGCGGTTGGCACCTAAATCGGAATGCCCGACTCGGGAAGCTGATCGAACGTGGATCAATTTCTGTATGTCATCGAAGGCGAACTCGAGATCATCGGTAAATCGAAAAATTAACGAGGTGCATTCTGCGTGAAGATAGGTAGGTTCCTCTTCTACGATTTGAGTTCGCGGAAGGGAGGCGATGACTTTCAATACGCGCGCTTTCGCTTCCTCAATTGTTGTTTGATAGGCGAGGGGTTCAATGAAATGGTCGGGGTCAGTACTTTGTGATGAAACACAATTAGGAGATTGTGGGCAGGGCGATAATTGCTTCATCCTCATATTTTCACCGGCTGAGTGGTTCATGGTTTTTTCGACTGGTGTTGTTTTTCTAATTTGAGTAGTGTTTCTTTAATTGGCAGGCCACCCCCATAGCCGACTAATTTTCCTGTACTTCCAATCACCCGATGGCAGGGCACGATAATCGAAATGGGATTCTGGCCGTTTGCGGCTCCCACGGCTCGTGAGGCTTGGGGGTTGCCAATGGCTTTGGCGATATGACCATACGAGACCGTTTTCCCATAGGGAATCGTTCGCAATGCTCGCCAAACTTGTTGTTGAAACGGAGTGCCTTGCGGCGCTGTTTTTAGGGTAAATTTTTTCAATGTCCCAGCGAAGTAAGCTTGTAACTGCCGAATAGTTTCCTTGAAAGGATGCTCATCATTGATCCATGAAGGATCTAGCTTCGTCGGATGGTTTCCATTTTGAAAGGTCAGAAGTTCGAGACATTCATTTTTCCCGGCAAGTAGAAGTTTCCCCGCTGGGCTATCAAGTGTGCAGTAGGTGGTCGCATCTCGTCCCTCATCTCTTTGGGATTTTTTTTTAGGGGGTTTAGTGAATGTGCTTGATGTCATCGGTGCGTATCTCCGGTCATGCCAGCACCTGAGTTTTTCTCTTAGATGAGCTCAGCCCTGGGCTAATGTTTCGTTTCCATGATAAAGAAAGAACCCTTTTGCCACAATACGAGTCGTGTCAGGGAGAAATTGGTCCATTCCTGCTAGGCATTGCCTTTGTCAAATAAATTTAAGGGCATCTCTAAAAACCGTCCATTGCCGTGATGGCGGCGTCGCCCATGTGCTCAAATCCTCCTGTATTCGCCTATGCACTTTGGTTTTGCGCGCGTGGTTTCCCTGCCCTCACAAAAAATCCTGGTTTTTAGAGATGCCATTAAGAAGCAAGCCTAGAGTTTTGGAGTAGATGGGAGAGAAAAGGGATCATACAGAATACATGGTTCTCCCCCTCCCGCCATCCATTCCGGATACAGAGAACTTCTTGCCCCTGCCTCCCTTCTTCCTGTGAGGATTTTTTCTGGTGTAGCTGCACGATCTTATCGTGCCTTTCCTCGCACCAAGGGCTTATGACGCCCGGAAGAGGCAGCATCCCTTCGACGGGGGCTCAGGACAGGAAGATGCTGCAGCTACAAAAAACATTGAGGACGCGATTCGCTCGAAAAGAGCGGGAAAGTACCTTGCGAGGGCACCACACAATTATTTCCACCTGATCGTATTCTCCTGGCAGAACCCTAAATTCTGTATGATCCTGGAAAAGGCCATTAAAAAGGCCATTAGACTGCCCCTCCAAAATTTGGTTAGATTCCTTGGGGAAAATATTGTATTCTACTCAGAGTTGAAGTGTGACCAGGGTTTGAATCCGCTTGAATCCTCAGTGATTCGGATGCGATGTTTTGATAAGGTCAATGAAGAATTTTACCGTTGAACCCTAAAAATTTGTTACCAACACTAGGTTGTTAAAGATTAACTTAATGAGTAGTGCGCCTCCCGATCCCATTCCTTTTGCAGCCCAATCCATTCCATTTTGGGAATATCTTGAGTCGGGGAAAGTCCCTGAAGAATTTCTTGCGACCGAATATATGACTCAACAGTTTGTTGAACGCCTTGTCCATTATGTTTTATGTGTCCCTTCCAAAAGCGTCTCAATGCCTCAGCTCTCAAAAATTTTGGAACAAATGGATCCCAAGAAGCAGGTCTACTTTTTTAAACGGTTAAAAGAGACGAGTCCCCACAGTCTTAAGGAGTTTGCCCCTCTGTATTATGGATTTATGGCGGAATTCCATCCTCTCCTTTTCACGTAAGGGTTGCTGTCCTTTCCTTCTCTTTCCTGTTTTCTGGACCGAAAATTCAATGAAAAATCGTTTAAAAAATAGGTCATGCAAATTGAAAGATAAACCGATTAAGCATGGATAGAATCTCAGAAAGAGCAAAAAATACTCTTTTCCCAAGGTTTTAGGTGGCAGATTGAAGAGCAAGACTGTATAATGCCTTAAAATATTTGGTTTTTTTAGGAGGAACGAATGAATTCCACTTTGCATAGAGCCGTTTCTAGTTTTTACAACTTGATTTATGAAGCCCAAGCGTTTGCGACGACCATGTCCAGAATTGATACTGCTGAAGGGGATCGATACCTGGGGAGAGTGGAAGGATTAAACTGGGTCCTAGACCGATGCCAAGAATTTGAAGACGTGGATGTGAATCTTACGACGGCTTCTCTCCAGAAACTTCTGGGAGACGTAAAGTCCGACCTTGAGCACGAACTATCGGTTCAGCGTCGGGAAAAAGGCCGTAGGGCCGATGGACGAGAGGAAGCCTTAATTTTCGTCACGGATTATCTTGCCAGTCTTATCACAGCAACCGAAATCGAATCTGTCAAAAGCCCTGTGTGAGAAACATTGGGGCTTCAGCCTACCTTTGGTTTTATCTTGCCATTCCATTCTAGGTTATTCAGGGCTTTTGTCGCATCATGATTGGTCATGATAGGCAAAAGTCCAATGCCATTCGTGAATGGATCATCTTTTCCATTTCCTTGGGGTTGGGGGCTCATATAGTCCTTGGACTCATGCTTCATTCCCCAGAAACTTGGCCAACCGAATCCCTTTGGGTCTATGGTCTGCTCATATCGCTTTCCGTCTATATTGTGGTGCAGTTGAGTCGCTCACTCTGGTGGGTCTATCGCGGCAGTTTTAAATCAGACGTATCAGATACTCCTGAGGAGTAGTGGCGACTTCGAAAAAGGGGATCATACGGAATTTATGGTTCTGGCAGCACAATACGATCAAGTGCAAATAATTGAATGGAAGCCCTCGTGGGTTATTTTTCCTCTCCATTTATACGACTCTGGTCGTCAAGTCGTTTGTGTAGCTGCAGCATCTTCCTGTCCTGAGCCCCCGTCGAAGGGATGCTGCCTCTTCCAGACAGGAGTGGCCCATGAGGCGTGGGAAGAGGCACGACCTGCCTACGCGAAGCCGCTTCGGCAGGCATGGAAACGCTGGCATGTCAGCCGTAGCTTTAGCGAAGGCTGGCGGCTTTTTGCAACATTCCCAAAAAGAGAAGATTGAATGCAGTGATAAGAGTGCAGGAGGGGGTATTTAGAAAATCCCTTTGACTACAATCCCTTCGTCTATCAACATGATCGGGATGGCGTCACGAATGGGATAGACCACGGTGTTATCGGCTCTGAGCAAACCAGCCTCTAACTTTTCTTTCACCACACTTCCGCCCACATTGTGTAATTCCCCAGCGTTGATTTTTTGATTCAGAATGGCCAATTTGGCCTGATCTAACAGCGACACCTCTTGCTTGGATTCAGGGCAGCAGAGAATCGCGAGGAGTTGAGGGTCGAGCGTATTCTGTTGATGGGGTGGGTGTTCAGTCGTCATGGCCATTCCTTTAACTCGGTGATTTGTTTTAAGTCCGAACTTTTCATACACTAGTGGATCGTCATCTGCGAGATCAAGCCTATAGGCACTACAAAATTTCCTTGTCCCATAATATAAAAGGAAACCTTCGGTCTCAACTCTTACCTGATGGATTGCGTTCCTGATTGCCCCATGATCCCCATGTATCAACGACCCTGTTTATGTTAAAAAGAACTCGCATCGCCAGACTTAAACGATACTTTATTACCGGCTTATTTGTGGTCGTGCCCGCCTGGGGCACGTTTCTCATTTTATCGACGTTATTTGTGACCCTCGATGGTCTGTGGGCAGACCTTCTTGGTCACCACTTTGATATTGAAATTCCCGGCGCGGGAATCGTCTCTTTATTCTTGGTCATTATTCTGGGTGGCATGGCGGCGACCCATTTCATTGGGCAACGGATGGTGCGACGTTTCGAAGCCTCACTTGAGCGGATTCCTTTGGTTCGTAGTATTTATCAAACATTAAAAGGTATGACGGATGTCTTCCATTTCCGGGAACGATTTGGCCATAGTAAAGTGGTTGTCTTTCCTTTTCCGCGAGAGGGAATGTGGGCAATAGGCTTCGTGATGGGGATGGCACCTTCGGTTTTGCAGCGGCCAGAACAGGAGTCGTTGATTATGGTATTTGTGCCAACGGCGATTCATCCCTTTACCGGATACTTGGCTTTTGTCCCACGAAATAAGGCTCAAGCCATTCAACTTCGTCCACAGGAAGCCATGAAGATGGAATTTTCTGCTGGAATCTATCAGCCTCCACCTGGATGGTTGACCCCGTTACCTTCGTCTGATCGCACTGTATGAGTCAAACTAAAGACTGTGTACCAGAGGCCTTACAACCAGGAATTTGTATTCGTCCAGCGAATAGCGACGATGTCAAAGCTATAGTGGAATTTAATGCGGGTTTGGCCCAGGTCACCGAAGGAAAAAAGTTGGACCCATTGAGGTTGCAACAGGGGGTAGAGGCGGTACTTCACAATCCTGATCATGGGTTTTACGTGATTGCCGAAGATGCTTCCTCGAAACAAGCCATCGGTCAATTACTTATTACCTATGAGTGGAGTGATTGGCGCAATGCAGTGTTCTGGTGGTTGCAAAGTGTGTATGTCCATGAGTCCTGGCGTCGGCAAGGCGTCTTCCGGAAGTTGTATGACTATGTGATGACAGAAGCCAGAAATCGAAAGACTGTCGCTGGTGTTCGCTTATATGTGGAAGAAGAAAACCGGCTGGCACAACAAGTCTATCAACATATGGGATTACTTCCCGCTGGGTATCATGTCTATGAACTGGACTTCGTCCTGCCAAAATCGTCCTGAGGGAAACATCGCGCAGGATGTGATGAAGAAGGGTAAGCTTGTGCCAAAAGTCACTCGTCCCCGTCAGAAAAAATCTTCGACAAACTGGTTGGAAGCGACCAATCAGATGTGGAAGCTGTACCTGGCTCTTCTGGGGTTTGGTATTGCTTTGCTGTGTTTTCTCGGTGCAGGGTTTAGCCTCTTATTGGCCGAGTCGAGTGTGTTTAATACGCTTTTGGTGAGTGGGCTGGTGTTGGGAGTGGGCACATTTGCCTGGCTGCTTTATGCGCTGCGGTGTCCTTCTTGTCGGAACAAACTAGTGTGGACCATGATACGCTCTCGTTCGCATATGTCTTGGTTAGTGGATTTAACCCATCTTGTAGCTTGCCCCTCATGTCAGAATGCCCTCATGCGTCGTCCATCGTCCAAGTGGCGAGCTATCTTATAAGGGGGGGAATGTTGAAAAAGGGCGTCAGCGGCGTTCTCGGCCCTTTGTCGTGCTCACGTACTGACCCGTACGCTTCGCGCGTCAAAGCGCCTGCGGCCTTGCTGAGCGCGCCTTTTTGAACATTCCCTTTCCTCTTGATACTTGTATGAATTTTCAACTAGCCTTTAAATTAAATTCCATGCAATCTTTGAAGCCTCTTCTACGCATTATCTTTTTCTTGATACTGCCTGTATCTCTTTGTCTCGTGACTCTATTATCGAATGAAGTATTCGCGGATTCGACACTTGATCATGCCAATCAGAAATCCATCAGGGCGAGAGATTTAGGCATTACCCTGGGTCGGTATTCGCCGGGGCCCTGGAATGCCATCACCGATGTGGCTGGAGTGAAAGTGGGCCATGTCACGTTGATCAAGGGAGATGGGCCACTTGTTCCAGGAGAAGGCCCGGTTCGCACAGGCGTGACCGTTGTCATTCCTCGCGATGATGTGTGGCATAAAAAAGTACCTGCTGGAGCTTTCGTGCTCAATGGAACGGGAGAGATGACGGGGCTCGCTTGGATCGCAGAGGCTGGGTTTTTGGAATATCCCATAGCCCTAACGAATACGTTGAATGTCCCGCGTGTGGCCAATGGAGTCATGAGTTGGATGTTCAAACATAATTCGGAAATTGGCATCACCGATGATACGCTGACGCCTGTCGTTGCTGAATGTGATGATAGCCGCCTAAATGATAGCCGTGGCCGACATGTATCTGAAGATGATGTGGTGAAGGCTTTAGACGAAGCGACGAGCGGTCCGGTAGCCGAGGGAACCGTGGGGGCCGGTACTGGCATGATCTCGTATCAATTCAAAGGTGGAATTGGCACATCTTCACGTCGTCTCTCACAAAAAGATGGAGCCTATACGATTGGGGTCTTGGTCAATGCGAATCATGGGCGCCGATATGAACTGATGATTGGAGGCGTGCCCGTTGGTCGTCTGTGGACGGAGAGGAAGCCTGATATTGAATCTACTGGTTTGGGGAACAATGAAGCGTTTGCGACACTTTCCAAACGGGAACAATTGGGTGATCAAGGCTCAATCATTATTGTGATTGCCACGGATGCGCCAGTGGATTCACGCCAATTACAACGTTTGGCCAGGCGTGCGGCCCTGGGCTTGGCAAGAACAGGAGCCACGAGCCATCACGGGAGCGGCGATTTTATACTGGCTTTTTCCACGGCCAATGAGATTCCGCATTATCCCGATGTCTCAACCTTCCCGATGATGCATATTGCTGATACTCATTTGAACCCTATCTTAGCGGCAACCGTTGAAGCGACCGAAGAAGCGATCATCAACGCCCTGGTCACGGCGACGACGGTCGTTGGGCGTGATGGACGGCGGGCCGAAGCCATCTCGCATGATCAACTCCGGGATATTCTTCGGCGCGAGTCTGTGCCTCAATAAAGTGGACTTTTCAGCTTGAGTTGGTGCCAACCTCGTCCTAACATTCGCCCATTCCTCTCAGGATCCCTACCGCAGCCTTAAAATAATCCAAATTTGAGTACGCAAAATCACGGCATTTTCCTATTCAGCGTAGGATTTCATCAGGGTTTATCAATGTTGATTTTCTTCGTATAGACAAAGCCTTTCCTGCGTTGCTAGACTCCCTTTCATGG
>JAQBUF010000099.1 GCA_027623995.1 Nitrospirota bacterium | reverse complement strand
CGTGGAGCACCGGCAGCTTGTCGGGCCGGGAATTGGCGCGAATAATCAGCGTCACCAGTTCTCGGCGCTGCTGCCGTAAATCACTGCCCAGCGTGTACTTGTGATACCGGCTGAAGTTCCGGACGATCGTTTCGACATACACCGTCACATCCATCGCCGCCTTGTAGATCGGCAAATGTTCGTAGCGAGCCATGGTGGTTAAACTCTCAGCCGTCAGCGTTCAGCGATCCGTATGTCGCAGTGAGCCAGCAGTTATCAGCTTTCAGGTCTGACCTGACCGCCGATTGCTGAATGCTAACCGCTTCTTCCATCGCATCGCGAGCAGGGGGCTCTCGCCCCCTGCACCCCCCGGAGAAATCATCAAATCACTCAAATCATCCAAGCATCCACATCACGAGCCCCCGCGGACACACCAGACGAAGAGGGTGTCCGACTTAAGGGGGGCACTCACGGTGCCAAGAAAGAAGAACACGATCCACGCACTCGGGGGCGAATCGGCAACCGTCGTCGCCGACCAAGTGCGGAACGACCCGACGTTCATAAACGGATGGCCAGCGGGCAGCGCTGGGTCAGCCTGGCTGTAATCCACGAGACTGTGCAGCTCATTGACAAAGGGCAGCCGATGGCCGCCGCCTAAGCCTTGACAATACGTCACCGCCGTGGCCCAGTCACGGGTTGTGGCATCCGGGGTCTTCGGCCAGATCAACCCCGTGGTGTTGTCGCAATATTCGGTGGGCGTCGTCGGATCATCGGGCACAAACCGTTGCCCTTCGGTCCCGGCGCCGCACAGGGGCGTGCCAGGTGCGCCACCCCCGCCGCCGTTCATCACCTTGTCCAAAATCTAGGCTTGCGTGTCCTTGATCATCTGCTGGTTGGCCTCGAGCACTTCCGTGGCGTCCTTGAGCATGTTCAGCTTGCCGTCCAGCTCCTCATGATCCTGCTGTAAGTCCTTCGTGCTCACATGGTTCTTGAAATACTTCTTCAAGCCCCCCGCGTCCGCTTCGCTGCCAAACGGCGTGACCAGCGTCACCCCGCCGAGCAGAAACACCACACTGACTACTCCGATGATGCCTTGTCTGACTGTTACCATTTCAAAACCTCCTTTGATGAATTAAATGACAAAGGCGTGACCGAGGGGTCACTATGGACCCTCCTGGACCACGCCTTTGGAGACCTGCCTCTATGCTGACCAAGGGCACCGGGCCCCATGGTGATGCCCGTTCGTCCTCGTTCAGCGTTGTTGATCGTCAAGGATACAGCCTGTTGTATCGTAACCGCTATTCCCCAAACGAGGGGGGGCGCATGGCTTAGGTCGTCAAATCTGTCCTGTAGCTGCAGCATCTCACTGTTAAATAAGAATCAGGGGACGTTACCCTTTTTAATAAGGGGACGTTACCCTTTTTTATTGCCTGGATTTGTGCCTTATGTGTTTCTCCGCGTTGGGCGCGGCGGAGCTGGAGCCCCAAATCGACTTCTTTGGCGAAGACTGTTTGAATCCTTCGGGAAGACTCAGGATAGACTCCGCGAGTTTCTGAGCCATCGTATTCGGGCCGGAGACGGAGGGACCCCGGAGAGCCTGCGGCTTTGCGCAGGATCGGAGGGGCCGCGCACGGGCAGAAATGGTTTTGGCTACTTTTGCCGAAACAAAAGTAGCTCGTCTGCAGGGACGAACCCCTTCTATTAATAAATGAAAAAGGATTTGCCTACGGCGTAGGCGCCGACCACTGTGGAATTCTTGAAGGTTGGTTTTCTAAATGGCTGGTATCGTAAATACGTTCCTCGCCGGTGATACCGTCTTCGTTGGGATCTGACCACATCTCCCCTTTGCCGGTTTCAAACTCTCCATTGCCGTTGCGATCGACCCAATAAAACAAGGGCGACCCCATGGTTATCACAACGGGCGTACCAAATTCATCGAGCCACACTTTATAGGTGCGTCGGGCGGTCATGTAATCCACCTTGCCCAACCCTTTCATATCGAATTTCCGAAAGAATAAATCATTACGCCAATCGTAATAAGCTTCCACTTCTCGATTATCAAATTCTTCGGGCTCTTCCGGGATAGGAGAATAGTCCCGTAGTTGATTCCCTTCGCCCAAATCGAGAGGCGAGCCAGACATGACCCCACCGGGTGCCAACGTGGACGGGATCTCACCAAAAGCAGCACTGTTTATTGGGAAAACCGTGCAGACGAGAAATATCCCCATCCATTTTCCACCAATGAAAATTTTCGACATCAATTTCAAGTTCCTTCTTTTTTGAATTCTAGACGAAATTGACCTAACCAAGTTTTATCGATCCATTCCCATCTTACCAAAAGATCTTGTCCAACTCACATTGTGAGGTAGTCAGCGGTCTGGCACAATACCATCCCTTATGCCACCAACCTTTGCCGAAGTTATCTTCCCTCAACGCCTCACGCAATCGTTCACCTATCGAATCCCCACGTCATGGCATGATGCGCTGAAGGTCGGGCATTGGGTGGGGGCTCCCTTTGGACGCACAGCCCGTCCAGGATTTGTCGTGTCACTTTCAGAAACTCCTGCCGACCCCACCGTGCCCATTGACAAAATTCGTGAGCTTGAGGAACACCTTACCTCTGGAGCTGCATTCGACCTTGATCCCACTTTGCGTACCCTTGCTGAATGGATGGCTGATTATTATATCGCGCCATTGGGTGTGTGTTTTCAATTGATCCAGCCACCTCGGCTCCCGTTTAAAACCGCATCGCGCCTACGGATCACTCCCTTGGGACAGCAGGCCATTGAAAGAGGACGATTATCTGAACATGCCAAAACCCTCTTGAACATGTTGGATCAAAAACCGAAAGGGTTAACACTCCCCACGCTAAAAAAAGCCGTCGCAACGGCTTCGACGACCGTCACCCAATTAAAGCGTCAGAAATGGGTTGAAGAAATTCACACCTATACGGTCCCTTCAACCACTGAGGCACCAACGGGAAAGGCCAAGGGCGAACTCAGCATACTCAACAGACAAGAGACAGAGCCAATGAGCCTTCCAATGTGGTGGAAGGACTTCCAACGCCACCTGACTGAACAATCGTTTGGAGAATATTTTTCAAATGACGGTGGCCTGAGCTTCTCTTCTCTTCTCGCCTGTTCAATCCGAGAAGCCCTCGATCGAAAACGAACGGCGCTCATCATCTTCCCGGATATTCATCAGGCCGTGGGCTGTGCGCAAACCTTAAGCGAAGACTTGGGTGTCGAAGTCGGAATATTTCATAGCGGATTGACAGACACCGTTCGCATGAAAGAATGGCAGGCGATCAGACACGGGCGCTATCAGGTCGTCGTCGGAACAAGAATGTCCGTGTTTGCACCCATGCCTTCATTGGGGTTCATCTGTCTGAGTCACGAGGAAGACTCCACCTTTAAAGACGAGAAAACTCCCTACTACCACGCACGTGACGTGGCAAGGAAGCGAGCGCAACTGAGCCATACCACATTTCTTCTTCATTCTCCTCATCCAACATTAGAAACGTTTCAACATTTTTCTTCGTCTACCAAGTCGAATGAGGCCGCTTCCATCCCCCACTGCAAAGATGATTTGCCTCAAGTCATCGATCACTTACAAATCCCTTATGGCACCACGATATCCGATGAAATGCGGGACGGGATTGAACAGTCGCTCTCAACTGGAGGCGGAATTGTCATCTTCCATAATCGAAAAGGATTCTCCTCTTCCCTCGCATGTCGAGACTGCGGATTGGCCGCACAATGTGACCAGTGCCAGGTCCCCTTTGGACTCCTCACGGTTCCACCTAAAATGCGCTGCCCCTATTGTGGAAAGGTCGAGTCTATCCCCGTCACCTGCCCGGCATGTGCTGGCTCACACCTCGAACCCGGTGGGTTTGGGACGGAACGTCTGGAACAGGAATTACGTCGGGAATTCCCGGGTGGGACGATCGGGCGGTATGACCGCAATAATATTCGAACGGAAGCCGAGGCACGAAATATCCGGGAGCAGTTTACCAAGGGAACGATTCACATACTGATCGGCACGGAGATGTTATTCCATGGCCCACGCCTCACACCCGTACGTTTGGTAGGAATCCCCTATGCGGACGCCGGGCTCCATCGCCCGGATTTCCGTTCAGCGGAGCGGCTGTACCACCATCTACAATCTGCGATACAACTGGTGACCGAACATGAATGGCCGAATCCCGTCGTCCTACAAACGCGATTGCCTTCCCATCACGTGATGCAGGCCGTGGCCCAGCAACAACCCTCGTTGTTCTACGAACACGAGTTGGCCTTTCGTGAGGCCGTAGGCTATCCACCCTTCCTCCACTTTATTCAAATGACGGTATCGGGAAGCCAGCAACTCATAGTCCAGGAAGGCGCGCGCCAATGGGTCCAAGCTTTGGCGAGTCAATTAGCCTCCCACTCCTCAAAACAAGCCTTAGGCCTGGCCGCCGAGATGATGATCTTGGGGCCTCTGGCTTCCCATGCGTTAACGCATCGACGCCTATTTCGTGAAAACATACTGTTCAAAGCCGCTGATTTTGATCAAGCCAGAACCGTGATTCGCCGCACGCACGCCACCATGACCGCAAACAAGCTACACAAGGGATTACAGTTTGGCATCAACGTCGATCCCATGGACATGGGGTAGGGGGGAAAACTCGTGAAGCGTGAAGCGTCATGCGGAATCTGTCAATGACTTTGGGACACCCCGCGACCGAATTTAGAGTATTTCCCATCGCTCTTGATAATGTTGGCCTCACCATATG
>JAQBUF010000047.1 GCA_027623995.1 Nitrospirota bacterium | reverse complement strand
GGCGGATTCCATACGTGAAGGTGGGCCGCCTCACAAAGTTTGACGTGACTCTTCTTGATCAATGGATTGCACAGAATACGGTGATGCCGATGCCACCAAAACGGTATTGATATTAGTTAGCGTAAGGTATAACATATGCTTATGACCAACATTAAGAAACTTCGTACGGCAAAGAAACTGTCGATACGAAAACTAGCTGAGATGGCAGGCGTACACTTTGTGACCTTGGCGAGGATTGAGGCTGAGGCTCATGATCCACGTCTCTCAACCCTCCGTAAGTTAGCGGAAGCACTTAATGTGCCGGTCGGAAAATTAGTGGGCGATTATCCACCATAAACAGTCAGGAGGTCCCATGGGACTCACCAAAAGAAAGGACGGCTGGTACGTTGAGTTTCCCGTCCTGGATGATGGCAAGGTCTTGACGTTAGCCCGGGGCACACCAGGAGCGAAGATCAAACGCTGGCGTGTCGGTTGCCGCAACAAGACTATTGCCCAAGATCAGGAAACCATTATCAAGAACAAGCTTCTCAATGGAACACTGGTAAGTGATCAAGCAAAGCGGGCATTTATGACCTTCGGCCAATGGGCGAAAGAGTATGTGCAGATCGAAGAAGTAAAGACCCTCCGTTCCTACACTGAGCGCTGCCAGCGGATTACCGTGGTCCTGGTTCCCTTCTTTGGCAAGACGCTGTTACAGAACATCACGGCCAAAGATGTAGAGGGCTTTCGCCAGGAACGGGGTGCTGGGCGAGCTGTGGCCACCGTCAATGTGGATCACAATATCCTGAAACACATGCTGAAGCACGCCATGAAGCGCGATTTGCTAATGAGGAATGTCGCGTCTCTGGTGGCCACCCCAAAGCCAAAAAACGCACGGGATCGAGTGCTGGAGCCTGATGAATGGAATCGGTTGTATGGTGCCGCACCTGACTGGTTCAAGCCGGTGTTGTTGGCAGGTTACCACACGGGGATGCGACTAGAGGAAATCCTGACGCTCACTTGGGATCGTGTGGACCTGGAGAAGGGCCGCATGTTTCTTCCTGGTCATCTTACCAAGACGGGGCAGGATCGTTCTGTCCCTCTGACGCCAATGCTTCGGAAGGAATTACAGCAACTTCGTGATCATGGAGGAGTGACTCGGATTCAAGGGTTGGTGTTTCGGAAGGATGGGCAGAAGATCAATCACAGCTACCGAGTGGTCAAGGAACTATGCCAGGAGCAGAACATTCCTAATTTCGTTTTTCATGATTTGAGGCATTGTGCTGTCACAAATTTAGCAGATTCTGGGGTAGAGATTGAGACGATCATGAAGATCGTCGGGCATTCCTCAGTCGAAATGTTCCTGCGTTACCGCACCATCACGGCGGAGAGATTAGACACCGCCATGTCCAGCCTTAACACGCTAATAACACAGCGTCAGAACGCTACTCGCCAAGTCACTGAAATCACTGCGTTTTAATCAAAGTGGTGCCGAAGGCGGGAGTTGAACCCGCACACCCGTGAGGGCACTAGAACCTGAATCTAGCGCGTCTGCCATTCCGCCACTTCGGCACAAAGGGAATGTTGAAAAAAGCCGCCAGCGGCGTTCTCGCCCTTTTCCCGTGCTCACGTACTAAGAGTACGCTCTGCGCGTCAAAAGGGCTGCGGCCTTGCTGGACGGACTTTCTTGAACATTCCCTCCCAATTGGTGATGTGGGGATCACCTGGAGCGTTTATTTGCTATCGACCCAAATTATCCAACAGCTCCACAAAGAGAGCCGGAATTATCAGCTTTTACTTTAAGAGCGTCAAGGGAGAAGAGAGTATGGCGTTATGCGTGAAGAGTGATCCGTAAAGCGTAGGGGAAAGAGCAAGGTTGTTTCTTTTCGCATGACGCTTCACGCATCACGCATTACGGGCAGTCAGCTTTACGCTGATGCTGTTTTCGATGGCGCGCGGTTCGGCTCCAAACATAATTGTCGCCAGAGGCCGCCAATAGGTGATGTGCCATTGGTGGGAGTAAGGTCTTCAGTATTGCCTGAGATGACGATGCGTTCACGAATTAATCCAGCGGCACCTAATAAGAGTGGGGCTGGAATGTTTGGGGCATCTTCAGCAATCAAGACATCGAAGCGCACTCGTTTGAATAGGGGATCGGCGATGATTCGTGCAGGGGTGGCCGCCACAAGTTTTTTGTTCTGGATAAAGGCTTGTCGATTGGTGCCTTCTCCTGCGGCAAGCATTTCGCGAATTTTTTTCGTGCCCCCAAGTCGAGTAATGTCATCCTTCAAGTCCTCATATTCCGGCCGCATGTCTTTGGGAATGGCGGCTTCGGGGACGAGCTCGCGAATGCGGGCTTGCGCAATTTCCACTGCCTTCATTAGGCCTGCAATTTTTTCCGTATAAATCACCCGGTATTCGCCGAGGGTTTCCACGTTCTTTCCCATGGCTTGCATGCCGAGTCGTTTCCAAATGGGGAGATTCTCATAGTCCTCGACAATTTTATCGATGTCTTTGATTTTTCCTTGGAACCCGCTCACTTCAGCCAACAATCGCCACTCGAGTAATTTCACTTCGTTGAGGTCTCGCTGTTTTTGGCCCTTATACGCCAAGATGGGGGTCAACTCCCGAAACCGATCGTACTTTTTTCGAAGGGCATTTTTGTGTGATCGGGACGCGGCAAAAAAGGAATGCATCTGCGCTTCGAAGCCGAGTTCTTGTAATGACACGCCAGAGGCTGACGAGAGTACGGGGACTTCGTAACAACTCAATAAACTTTTATAGGGAAGCGGGGCATCTCGTATGGTCTTGGCGAACACACCAAGCAAGTTACTGACGACCTCATGGCTCGGGGCGATGAGCAGTATCCGTTTGTTTTTGCGTATGAGTTCTACGGCCAAGGTGCTGAGTCTCGCCCATCGGGCGGATTGGTCATCATTCCACAGCGTGGACAAGATGGCGGCAGACGCGGCAGTCCGGGCTGACCCATCGCCACCAGCCTGATCAGGGTCAAGCCAGGGCGCTAAGCGTTCAGCAGGTCCTAATGAATAGGATTGGGGCTTGGCCGCCATGTCTTTCAACCGTTTGGCGGCTGTGAGAAAAAATCCCGAGGTGTCAGGGACCAGAGTATTGTCTTCGATCGATTGCCCCAATGAATCTAATGTTTGGATCAGAATCTCTCCGCCAAGGTGGCGAAGTGAATAGCCCTCGGTGGGCTCAAGATCACCAGGCGGGACTATGGTGAGTGGAATGTCTTCGAGCAACTTCATGCGCGACGGGAGCGTCATAGAGTAGAGGTGCAAGTCACCAGCCTTCCCAAGTTTACTGGAATGGGGCGATTCAATGGGATCATCCAATCCTTGGGCGACCGCCTCTTCTTTTTCCGCAATCAATGCCTTGGAGTAATGCTGAAGCAAATCAAAAAGTTTCATGGGACCTATTCATGTTCAGGATCAAGGGCTTGCTGGACGCAGATGGCCACGCAGGCCAGCCCGCCAGTGACGGGTTGTCGATCAAACGCGCAGCGCCGTTGGTCGGTGCATGCACGAATAAAAGGAATTTTTGAGGAAAAGTCGAGATCTTCTAACACCTGGGCCTGGACTTGGCCTTCTTCTGTGGCCGAAAGAACGACGACGCGATGGTGGTTGTCGTCTTCCAATATTGCCGCTTTAGGTGAAGGCGCAATCATGGAGCGAGCTGCTCGGACTTCTGATAAGTCCACCTGTTCTTTTACCAATTGGGATGGAACTTGAACGGCTTGGTGACTCATGCGAACGTTCAATGAGGTCAAATCAGCAACGTCAGGGTCAACTTTGGCGGCGCCTTTATAAGAGGAATGGAGGAGGTCGTCCGCGAAGGCCGTGTTTCCGACAGGGAGGCTTAGCGTCAGTAAGGCGAGCCCCAAAATGGTTGTCATGGTTGGGATGTTCATAGGGGCATTGTAGTAAAGGGGTGAAGTGGGTGTCCAGGACGAGGGTGAGATGGGGGTTTTATTGTAGGCTGGGCACAGCCCACCAATTCATTTTATGCAGGGGCGAACCTCTCATCAAATAATTCTTCTGCTTAGCCTTCTGCTTGTTCAAAGGCAGTCATTTCCCGCTAAATGGCTGCAAAAATTGACATTTCCACAGGCCGCCCTTATGATCTGCTCTTTCGTCAAGAACCTAAGCAAGGAGTAAGAACGATGAAGGTGATCCTTCAGGAAAACGTGGAAAATTTGGGCTATGTGGGAGATATCTTGGATGTCGCCAATGGGTATGCCCGGAACTATTTGTTGCCTCGCAACAAAGCGGCTGAAGCGAACCCGCGCAATGTGAAGGCGTTGGAACATGCCAAACGGGTCACTGGGCATAAGGCCAAGCAGGTGGAAGAAAGCCAAAAAGGCTTGGCCGAAAAGTTGTCCGGGGTTTCTCTGACCTTTGAAGTGCAAACCGGCAAAGATGGCAAGCTCTTTGGATCGGTCACTTCCAAGGACATTGAAGCCAAGTTAATTGCGGAAGGTTTTGAGGTGGATCGCCGCAAAATTCAAATGCCTCATCCGCTGAAAGAATTGGGAAGCTCAAAGGTGACCATTAAGTTGTTTCGGGAAATTGCGGCTGAAATTTCTGTGACCTTGGTGAAGCAGGGTGGGGAACATGCGGCAGCCGATGGGGATGCCACCGAATCTAGCGAACCAGCTGATAGTGTCGACACCGACATTTCTGAAGAAACGGAAACACAAGAATAACTATGGGCAATGCGGTCGGGACATTGAAAGCCATTCAAGCAACGGATCCTGAAGTTTTTGCGGCCATTCGGGCAGAGGAAAAACGGCAGCGTGATAAGTTGGTGCTGATTGCCTCTGAGAATTATGCCAGCTTGGCGGTGCAGGCGGCGCAAGGGTCGCTCATGACCAACAAGTATGCTGAGGGCTATCCCGGTAAACGTTATTATGGTGGCTGTCAGTATGTCGATGTTGTTGAAACCTTAGCCATTGACCGGGCCAAGCAGTTGTTTGGGTGTGACCATGTCAACGTGCAGCCGCATTCTGGTTCGACAGCTAACATGGCGGCGTATCTTTCAGTCCTCAAGCCTGGCGACACGATTTTAGGGATGGCTCTGGCCCAAGGTGGGCATCTGACCCATGGTAGTAAAGTGAGTTTTTCTGGAAAAATCTTTCAATCTTTTTCCTATGGCTTGGACCCTGAAACTGAACTCATTGACTATGATGGCGTGCAGCGAACGGCGGAAGAATGTCGACCACGAATGCTGGTTGTTGGAGCGAGTGCGTATTCTCGAATCATTGATTTCGCACGGTTTAAGCAAATTGCCGACTCGGTCGGTGCGTACCTCATGGTGGATATCGCTCATATCTCAGGGTTGGTTGCGACAGGACTTCATCCAAGTCCCGTACCCTATGCAGATTTTGTGACCACGACGACACATAAGACCTTGCGCGGTCCGCGAGCCGGTATGGTGATGTGTAAAGCTGAGCATGCGAAAGCTGTCGATAAAATCATATTTCCTGGACTTCAGGGTGGACCGCTCATGCATGTCATTGCGGCCAAAGCCGTGTCGTTTCTGGAAGCGTTGGCTCCGGAATTTAAAATCTACCAGCAGCAAGTCCTGGATAATGCTCAAGCCCTAGCTAAAGGGTTTATTGATCGTGGCTACCATGTGGTGTCTGGTGGCACCGATACGCATTTGTTTCTGATGAATTTGAATTCCAAAGGTGTGACTGGGAAAGAAGCTGAAGAGGCCTTGGATGCGTCCGGCATTATTCTCAATAAGAATGCGGTGCCGAACGATGAACGTCCCCCAGCAATTACGAGCGGTGTTCGTTTGGGGACGCCGATTGTGTCCACTCGTGGGATGGGCTTGGCAGAAATGGCCCAACTGGTGGCGTGGATTGACGAAGTAATTCAACATCATAATGACCGTCGAGTGCACCGACAAATTGCCAAAGAGGTGAAAGCCTTGTGTGGTCGATTTCCTATTTTTCAGACCTCTCCATCAACTGCAACCTAATCGACATCCTATAGACCCATGGTCATACTCTATCCCCACAGTCGTTCCTGCGGGTGTGGAGTGGTTGATGAAGTTTTTCAGCAACTTCATGCTGGCATTGGCAATCTTCATCTCATGATCGAATTCGTGAACCATCATTATTCCAACCAAGGACTCTAGCGCGTGCGATGCCCATTTTGCAGTAGAATTGACGACAAAGTGATTGATTCCCGAACGGCTCGTGAAGGCGAAGTGATTCGTCGAAGACGAGAATGCTTGGAGTGTAAACGTCGATTTACCACCTATGAGCGGATCGAGGAAAGCCTGCCGGTTCTGGTCAAAAAGGATAATCGGCGAGAAACGTTTGATCGTTCGAAAGTCATGGCTGGATTAAAGAAGGCCTGCGAAAAACGACCGATCAGCAGTGCGGCGTTAGAGACTGCAGTGGATCGTATTGAAAAGCGCCTTCAGGAGTACGGCGAATCAGAAGTGCCGGCACGGGTTGTTGGGGAAGAGGTGATGCGTGAATTACTTCAACTCGATCAAGTTGCCTATGTCCGCTTTGCTTCAGTGTATAAAGAATTCAAAGATATCGATCAATTCATGGAGACGATCAAGTCTCTGGCGCAGGAGCGAGGTGGGTTATAATCCGTCGTCATGCGAGAAGCATGAAAGGCCACACCAATAGTTCCTCGGCGTGATCATTATGCCAATCCCTCCTTCATCTGCCACCCGTGCCTCAAAAAAGCCAATCTCTTCCATCAATCGTTCGAGAGTCACAGCCAAATCAAAATCGGTGAGACCGCCTAGTCGACAACCGACCCGTGTTGCCATTATTGGGGGTGGTCGTGGCGGGAAAGCGTTGATGGAAATTTTTGCCCAAGATCCCTTAGCTCGTATTGTTGGACTGGCAGAAAGTCGATCCCGCACTTCCGGTACAAAATTGGCGAAACAGTTTGGGGTGCCGGTCACTCAAGACTATCGTGACTTACTCAAACTCAAAGACGTGGATTTGATCATCGATGTGACGGGAAATGCGGAGGTGGGGCAAGCCTTACAGCGGGTCAGGCGACCAAAATTAGCGATCATTGGTGGGGCCAGTGCGAAATTTATGTGGCAACTCATTGAGGCACGTATTCGGGCGACAACGGAAATTGAAAAAACATTGACGCGGTATCAATCCTTGTTTCGCCGGTTTGTCAAAGAAGAAGCCGAACGCGCGGTCCATGAGGAGCGCACGCGCATTGCCTGCGAAATTCATGATGGGTTGGTGCAGACCCTGGTGGGGGTGAATTTCAAAATGGAGCTGTGCGCAGAGCTGGTGCCGCAGAATCCGAAGAAATCCTCAGAGTTGATGAGAGAAGCCAAAGCCCAGCTCAAGCATGGAATCCAAGAGACTCGGCATGTGGTGTTTAACTTGCGTCCTGGGCAAGAAGAAAAACTTGATTTATTCTCGGCGTTATCGAACTTTTTGAAAGCGTTTGAAGAACAACATCGCGTGAAAGTGGAGTTTGACTTTCAAGGGGACGATTTGTCGTTACCGCCCAAGACCAAGGTCTTTCTCTTTCGAATTGTCCAAGAAGCTCTCCAGAATTCTTCAAAACATGCCAAGGCTTCTCAGGTGTTTGTGCAGATCGACGTGAATCATGATATGCTCACGGCTTCGATTCGTGATAATGGGGTCGGGTTCGACGTGCAAGCTGTTTCTCGTGATCCGGAGAAGTGGGATCATTTTGGACTTCGAGGAATGAAAGAGCGAGCCAAGCTGCTCGGTGGGGAAGCCCAATTAACATCCAGTAAGGGAAAGGGTACCACCGTGACGGTTCAAATTCCTTTAGGCAGAAAGGGCGTGGTTCGGAATGACGAAAAAAATTAGAGTCCTAATTACTGACGACCATCGTGTCGTCCGAGAAGGCTTATCCGCCATCTTGGAGACCAAAGAAGAAATTGAAATTGTCGGTGAGGCGAAAGATGGCGGCGAGGCTGTGGAAAAGGCCAGAGAATTACTTCCCGATGTGATTGTGATGGATGTGAGCATGCCGGGCATGAACGGTGTCGAAGCCACGCGAATCATTAAACGCGAAATGCCGCAAATCGGGATTGTCGCCCTGACGATGTATGAGGACCAGCAGTATATTTTTGATTTGGTACGTGCAGGAGCAAAGGGGTACTTGCTTAAAGATTCAGACTCGACAGAAATTCTCGCGGCGATTCGAGCTATTTCGAAAGGCGAATCCCTGATCCATCCTTCTGTGGCGAGTAAAATTTTGGCTGAGTTTTCCCTGCTGTCCGAAGGCAAAGGGCGAAGGAAATCCTCGCTAGAACATGACTTGACGGAGCGAGAAATTACAGTTCTTCGACTCGTGGCTGATGGGAAGACCAATAAAGAGATTGCCAATGTGCTCGATCTCAGTGAAAAGACCGTCAAAAATCATGTGCGCAATATTTTCCATAAGCTCCACGTCTTCGATCGTACTCAAGCCGCTATTCTTGCCATTCGAAAAGGGATTATCGAGTTAGAACCTCATCCGTAAATACCCCATCTTGGCATTTCCCAATTCTCGACTAGACTGGTCCAACCACATTTAGAGAAATTTCTCTTTCTTACTCTAGAATAGCTTTACTTCCTCGCAATTAATTCCGACATATAGGACAAAGTATGGCAGGAGGTATCTATGAGAGTCACTGAGCGGGTTGTTGGTCAAGCGGTCATTATTTCCCTGATTGGGGAATTGAGGTTTCAGACGAGGAAGGTCTATCAGCAAGCCCTCAAGGAAGCCAAAGAAAAATCCCCCCGAAGAATCGTGCTGAATCTTGAAGGCGTAACCTATATGGATAGTGCAGGACTTGGATTGATCGCCCTGACGTCTGAACAAGAAAAACAAGAAAATATCGTCTTTGGATTAGCTTGCGCGAGGGGACCCGTTAAGGGAATATTGGAGTTGGCGAAAATTCATAAAATGATGCTGGTTTGTGAGAAAGAGGACGAAGCTCTCTGCCTTAGCTCCCCCGTTCTGACCAATTCCGCCTGACCTGTTTTTCCACTTTTCTCTTTTTCCCTGTTCCTTGCAGCTATTTTCTCCCCAATGCTACCATGATTCTTCTGATTGAAAAGGAGAGTCTCCCATGGCCAACGTCACTTTACTTGTTTCCTCATCATGTTCTGCCTGCCCATCGGCTAAAAGCCTGTGGAAGCAAATGCGGATCAAGCATAATTTTAGTTACCGGGAAATCGACATTAGCTCACCTGATGGGCAAGAACTCGCTGATCGCCATTCGGTTCGTGCCGTCCCTGCTTCGATTATTAATGGGCGATTGACCTTTGTGGGTGTTCCAACCCGGCAAAGTATCGAGAAAGCTCTCGCGGGGCGAAGCAGTTAGTCCTGCCTACATACGCCTATGACTGGTGATCGCCCATTTGGTATGGATGAGGATGAGCTGGATTTTGAAATCCCAATTTTGCCTGAAATGAAATCTGGCCCCGCGCCAGATTGTCCCTTTTGTGGTGACCCCATGAAATTCATGGATGCTGAATGGGGTTGCGTTGATTGTAATGGGGAATTGCTCGGCCCCGAAACCGGCTAATACTCATACCCAGGTTCATTCTCTCTCACCGCGAAAGTAACTTCCCCCTTCTCCAATGTTGCACGTTGTCACGGGACCACTATATGGCAATCTTGAAGACGCCTTAGCTGAAGATCTCCAATCGTTTCGATCTGATTCCCCTTTCTCTCCTCTGACTATTGTTGTGCCTTCAGAATATGTTCGACTTCGTCTGCAATGGGCCTTGTGTGCAGAGCGAAGCCTTTCCCTGTTTCACGTCCATATCTTGACCTTTTACCAGCTGGCATTGCGTATCCTCGAGGAGCAGGGAAGTGTCGCAGCCAGCGTTCATCGTTCAGATAGTTTTTTCCATCAATGGATTCACTCGCTTTTACTACGGAGGAAAGCCACGCTTCCTGAATTGGCGCGGTTGATAGAGATGCCGGGAGCCTGGGCGGCGTTGTGGAGTACGATTAAGGACTTAAAAGATGGAGCCGTCGATGCTGAATTGGCTCGTGACGCCTTAAAGCAAAGTGGTCTTGATCATGATCCCATTTGCCAATCGGTGCTGAAACTGTACGACTGGTTTCTTCAGGAACAACAGCAAACCCAGATCTTTGATCACGATGATGCCGCGAGAATGGCCTGTGCTGATGTGGTCTCTTCAACTTACCTCGCTGAGCAGGGACAGGTGTGGTATTACGGGTTTTATGATCTGACCCAAGTGCAGCTGGACCTGTTTCATGCTGTGGCTCAACACTACCCAACGTCCGTGTATTTCCCGGTAGTACGAGATCATCCGGCCTACCATTTCGCTCAACAGTTTTTTGATCGACACATTCTTGGATTAGGTACTGGAAAGATCACGCCGACTGGCGTCTCTGGTGAAGATCATCCGCTTCGAGCCTTATTTCGTAATCATGCCGAGGTTCCAACCTCTCAGCTGGAGCCCGAGCGATCTTCCCCTATCGAACTGCCAGAACGTCCTCTTCCAGAAAAGGCTCTTCCCGCATGCCAAGTGATTCATGTGGCTGGCGCGGAGGATGAAATATGCTTTGTAGCCAAAGAAATTCTGCGGTGCGTTGAAGAAGATCAAATCCCTTTGCGTGAAATTGGCGTGGTCGGGCGAACGCTCTCAGGCTATGAGCACCTGCTCCCTCGAATTTTTCAAGAGCATGGCATTCCATTCAACACCACGATGAAACGTTCGTTAGGCCTGTTTCCCTTTGTGCAAACCTTGTTGAAACTTCTCGCTCTGCCTGGATCGGACTTTCAACGTGATCATGTTATGGACGTGTTCACGTCACCTTACTTTCGATGGACGTCGTCCAGTGTTTCTATCATCGATCCTCAACCAGACCTGTGGGATCGGGCGAGCCGACGGTTAGGTGTCACGAAGGGATTCGGAGAGTGGACACGGTTTTTTCATGTCTTGGAAAAGGAATGTGGCAAGCAAGATGGTCGTAAGACCATGTCGAAATCAGAAGCCCTGTCGGCCAATCAAATTGGAACATGCCAAACGGTCTTGACCGCGTTGTTCGAGGCGTTACAGGTGTTCCCGACGGACGCACCCTACGATGTCTTTGTGGAGCATACACTTCAGCTCGCGGAACAATTTTTGATTACGGCGCCATCAGCAACGGACAGGTCAGCCTCTCGCACCGACCTGTGGGGTAGAATGAATACAGGCGGTAGAGGGCATGTTGGTGATGATGCCGTCTCGCAGGCAGCCTATGATCAACTCGAGGACATTAAAAAATTATCCCAGGTCTCTGACCGCCTCTCCTTTTCGGAATTCGTCGCGACCGTTGATCGGTGTATGCATGCGGCCATGGTGCCTTTTCACCCAACGAGTGATCTCATTGATGGGGTGTGGGTGCTGGATGCGATGGCTGCCCGAGGTTTTTCTTTTCGAATATTGTTCGTGGTGGGTGTCAACGATCAAGTGTTTCCACGTCATATTCAGGAAGATGCGTTTTTGCGCGATCCCGTGCGTCGATTGTTTGGTCTCACCTTAGGGTCTAAGGTCCCGGAGAACGTGACCGGCTATCAAGAAGAACAATTGTTGTTTTATTTATTAGTGAACTCCGCGAGTGAGGCGGTGACGCTGCTCACTCAACGTTCCGACCAGCACGATCGATCAACCATTCCTTCCTGGTATATCACCGAGACTCAGCGTTGCGTGACAGATCTTTCAGTGACCGTGGTTCCAAAACGAGAGAGCCAGAAACGTGGTTCGCTGCCTCAGTATGAAAATCGCTGGCTCACCCCACAGGAAACGCGATTGCTGTGGATGTTAGATCGACGTTTGCCCAAAGGCCCTCACAATAGGGAAGGCGAGGGTTGGGCGGTGGTGCAACGTGGGGTTGCTTCTCTCGCCTGTCAGGAATCATCTTCTCCTCGGCTGAATCGTTTTGACGGAGTCACCGGTGGCCTATCCGAATTTTGGCAGACTCTCAAGAGCCGTGGCCTGTCTCCTACTGCGCTCGAACATTACGCGGTCTGTCCATTTAAATTTTTTGCCAGACAGGTCCTGAAATTGGAAGCCTTGGGATTGTCCGACATGAGCTCGGGAGTTGGCCCACGGGATACGGGCAATTTGTTGCATCTCTTGTTACGGGAATGCGTAGAGGCTTTTGCGGCGGAGGATCGGGTTTCCATTAGGCGGGATTATTTAGGTGCGAATATGATCGCACTTCTGACGCCGGTAACGGACCGGGTGTTTCAACAATGGGAGCGGTGGAATCCAACTGGGTATCCCTTACTCTGGGAGTTGCAACAAGAGCAACTGATTCGCACCGTCAGTCGGGTGATGGTGCAAGATTGGGGGCCTGAGGCAGACGACTGGAAGCCCGTGGCTTTTGAACAGGCGATCACTGGTCACATGCGCGTGATCCTGGACAACGAGGCCCACGATGTTTCCCTTACCGGGAGAATGGATCGTGTCGATTGGTCAGCGTCCCTCCATCAGTCCCGCATTATTGATTACAAATACAAACAATCATTGAGAGCCATGTCCTCTTCTCAAGCATTGGCCAGGGATGTGGTTCGTGGAAAACAGCTTCAGCCTCCTCTGTATTTACTCATGGCTGAAAAAGGAAATTCCCTCTTTCCTGATCAGGAGACATCAGTGCAATCCCCAACGGCTTCCTGCTCTGGAGTGTGGCTGAATTATATGACGGTCAATGCCCCAGAATCGACGGAGGCGTTTATCCCCGTGGGTCTGACCAAAGAAATATGGAATGTCCTGAAGCCGCAGTTTGAGACAACCATGAATACCCTGGTGGGAGGCATTCATCGCGGTGAGTATTTCATGGTGCCTGGAGACCATTGCCGATTGTGTGACTATCGAACCATCTGTCATCGGACGCATCCCATGAGTCGATGGCGGGCTGGAGCCGATCGCCTACACACCAAAGGGCATCGTGAGGTTCGGTACCTCAAACCCAACCTTCCCTCTGAACCAAGTAAGGCGACCGCCAAGCCATGAATCAGCCGCTGGCCGATCAAGACGTTCGTGCACGTGCCGCCACGGCTGCGGATGTGAACATCGTGGTGACCGCCGGTGCGGGAACGGGGAAGACCACGCTTCTGCTTGATCGACTCACCCATCTACTCTTTCGTTCTCGAAATCGTGTGTCTCTCAGCCAGATCATGGCGTTGACCTTTACCAATAAAGCGGCCAGCGAAATGAAGGTGCGGCTTCGGCAACGACTCTTGGCCATGCAAGAAATTGTTCGACGATTGCCGAGTTCAGTAGAATCCTCCAGCTACGAAGCCAAAATCATCCAAGACCTTCAATCAATGTATGGCCTGACGGATGACCACGTGGCTTCCGTGGCCGAAGCGACGCTTCAGGATTTAGAGCGTGCACATATCGAGACGATTCACAGTTTTGCGGCGTACATTCTTCGGTTGTTTCCCGTGGAAGCTGGTGTGGATCCTTCGTTTCATGGGGATGATGGCAGTCATTTTGCCGTGCATTTTCAACGGGAATGGAGCCAGTGGTTGGATGGGGAATTAGCCTCGGCGGCTCCCCATCGTGAATGTTGGCGGGATCTTTTGCAATTGGTCAGCCTTGATGATGTGCAAACCTTTGCACGTGCCGTCATGGATGAACTGGTGCCGTCAAGGAGTCTGGCCAACATCAGCAACACGTCGATACCCTCAGGCATTATCCAAAAATGGATTGTGAGCTTGCTTGCCTCGGCACGCGAATTACGTCAAGCCCATCCCAAAGATCAAAAACTCGAAACCATGCTGGATGATGCGATCGATCATCTTGATGCGATCGTACAGGGAACTCAGCCTGAAACTCATGATCGAGATCGTCTGTTGAATCGATCAATGCCCGCACAAACCAAGTCTTGGACGTCTGAGGATTACGAAAGAGCTCGGTCGATTATGAAAGTGGCGCAAGCCAGTCAGCAGGCGATTCCCCCGGTCTTTCGTGAATGGTTGAGCCTCTTGTTTCCTTTTGTAGAAGGCTGCCAACAATCATTTCTCAGGGATGGCTGGGTCTCGTTTAATGGCCTATTGGCCAAGGCGCGTGACCTCCTGCGCGACTCGCCTCGAGCACGACGCGAAATCAAACAACAATTCCACGCGATCTTGGTCGATGAGTTTCAAGATACGGATCCAGTGCAATACGAACTCATTCTGTACTTGGCCGAAGAGTTGATACGAGAAGCCCCGACGTGGTCTCAGGTGCTTCTGGAGCCGGGGAAACTCTTCATTGTGGGCGATCCCAAACAATCGATTTACGCTTTTCGGCGAGCAGATATCGAAGCCTATGATTCCGTGATTCATGATCTTGTGTTGGGCCAAGCCACTGGCGGGGAACAACTCACCATGCGTAGCAATTTTCGCTCGCATGCGGGGGTTCTCAATCCAGTGAATGCGTGCTGTCGTGAATGGTTTCCCGCCGAAGCCATCAAAGGTGTGCAACCTCGCTATGAAGATTTGTTAGCCGTTGACTCGGAATCCGTTCCGTCTGCAGACGAAGGGGTGCAGGTTCGGTTGGTGCGGTCTCGGGAAGAGGTCGTGGATACTGATGCCGCAAGTCAGGCAGAGGCACAAGAACTTGCACGATGGCTTGCGGAAGATGTCTTCGACCAACAGCAGCTCTGTGTGAAGGGTCAAAGTGTTCCGATCCAACCCAGACATGTGGCGATGTTATTCCGCACGCTCACGCATTTACGCGTCTATGTTGACGCACTTCGACAGTACGGCATTCCCTATGTGACTGAAGGCGAAAAACATTTTTATGAGCGGCAAGAAATCATCGATTGCATCAACCTGCTTCGTGTACTCGCTGACCCTTATGACCGTGTGGCTCTCGTTGGTGTGCTGCGTTCGCCCGTAGGAGGGTGTTCTGATGACGTGGTCGCCAAGTTTATTCAAGCTGGGCATTTGGATGATTGGCATCGGAAGCCCTTACCGAGCGATACCCCGCTGATGTTTTCTGTGTTGCCAGATTTGCGTAGGGATATGTTCAGGCGGCCAGTGGCTGAGGCTCTCGACCTGATGTTTCAGAGCACTCCTGTCCTTGAGTTGACGGCCGCGTCAATGGATGGCGAGCAAGCCGTGGCGAACGTGCGTAAACTCCAAGAGATTGCTCAGGCCTTGGCTCAAGAATCTGGGGCGGGGTTTCGCGGCGTGGTGAACAATCTGACTCAATGGTTGTATGACCCACCACCAGAGGCGGAAAGTTCCTTAGTGGATGGTGAGCCTGATGCCCAAGAATCTGCGGGTGCCGTGCGGCTGATGAGCATTCATAAAGCCAAGGGCTTGGAATTTCCCATGGTTATCCTTGCAGGATTGCATCGAGGTGCCGACCCCAGAACGAAATCGATTTGGGTGGACCATGATTGGTTGACCGATTGCCTGGGTATGCGTCTGGGCCCCTATTATTCGTTGGAGGGCGTGTTTCTAGAAACCAAGATGAATGTCCGGCAAGAAGCGGAAAAAATTCGGTTACTCTATGTGGCCATGACGCGGGCGCAACATCGGTTGGTGTTATCCGGAGGATTACCCACGACTTCTGGCGCGACGCCACGAGGGTTGCTTGGGATGATTGTGAATGGTTTGAACATTGATCCTGAAATGTTGAGCCATTCTGACGCCGAGCCGGTTCATCATTCTTGGGCCGTTGGTGACTCCACTGTCGCGCTTGATGTGGTGACCGCCTCCGCAGGAAAAAGGTTTGATGGCCAACATGCACCACAGCCTTGGCAAGCGATAGACACAGATCAGGGCGAGATACAGGCGAAATGGAATGAACGTGTCAAGCGGATGAGCGTTGGATATGCACGGCCTCTGTTTATGACTCCCACCAGTTTGGGAACGATGGAATCCCATGGCTCTTGGAAGGTGGAACGGAAGGACTCTGCCTCGCAGCCTTCGGTGAATGTTTCTGCTGATCATCAATCTCGTGACCGGCAGGCTTTTGTCGGAACTCTCGCGCATCGGGTGTTACAGACATGGAACTTTCAGGAGGATTCTGAGAAACTTCCTGCCTGGATTGGAGAGGTCTGTGATCGAAGTGTCCCCGAAGGGTGGCAGCCCCACATGCAGGATTTTCTGCGCGAGTTGCGAGAGATCTTTCAGGCCTTTGTCCTCACTGCCCCCTATGCTATTCTTCGTCAAGCGGAGATCATTGGTCGGGAGGTGCCGATTACGGTTCCCTGGTATCCAAGGGAATCGCCAGAGAGTTCAGGAGATCATGTTGCCCCAGCAGTCCTTTATGGGGTGATGGATGTGGTCTATCGATGGAAAGACCACATTTGGGTGGCGGATTACAAAACCAATATCATCAACCCTGACTGGCCCGACTCGATGAATCGGCTAGTTGCCAACTATCGTGCTCAAGCGATAGCCTATCGAGAGGCGTTGACGAATGTGTTTAAGGATACGCCTGTGAGGGCCCATGTGATATTCTTGCGCAACGGGACGTCGGTTGAGGTATGAAATACATGGTGAATATTACAATAAGAAAAGGGAGAACCATGATGAGCCAGCGGAGATGGGTGATATGTGGTGTATTCATTGGACTGTTATTTCTTGGGGCCTGTGCGAGTAAGCCAGAAGCCGTCACACAACCCACGCTCAATGCGCCGGTCAGCGCAAGCCCAGGGGTGAGATCGGCGATGAGCGAAGGGAACCAACTGTTTGCCTCGGGACGATGGGAGGCCGCCAAAGCGCAGTACGAAAAAGTGCTACAAGAAAAAAAGACTATCGCTGAAGCCCATTACAATTTGGCTTTGGTGTTTGATCGCTTGGGTAAACGCGAAGAGGCCAGACCGCATTATATGGAAGCTGCGAATTTAGCCCCTGGAAACCAAGTAATTTGGAACTCTCCCGTGTTGCGGCGCTATGGTGATGTGGCGGTGGAGAAGAGTAATTCGGCGGCACCGGCATTGCCGTCATTAGGGGGCGCCGGAGGCGCCTTAGGTGGCGGTGGCGGCGGAGGGGCTCCTGGCGGTTACTAAGGTTGCTTAACGAGCTAAGGCCGCGCGGGTTCGATAGCCTTTGAGGATCATGAGCGCGCCAAGTAGCACCATGGGGAAGCTTAAGAGTTGTCCCATGGTGAGGGGACCGAATAAAAATCCGAGATGGGCATCCGGTTCACGAAACAGTTCCACGATACTTCTGAATAGTCCGTAGCCGCCGATAAATCCCCAGAAAGCCGTGCCAGGGGGCGTGTCTCGCCGTCCAACTAACCACAGTAGAAAAAATAATGCCAGGCCTTCGAGTCCGGCTTCATACAGTTGCGATGGATGTCGGCAGGCTTCTCCGCCTCGTGGAAAGACCATGCACCATTCGACATCAGTGGCTCGTCCATAAAGTTCCCCATTAATAAAATTCCCAATTCTGCCAAATCCCAATCCAATCGGCACGGCTTGCGCGGCAAGGTCGGCAATCGTATACGCGGGAAAACCCTTTCGGCGACAAAAGACCCAAAGCGCGATACATGTTCCGATGAGTCCGCCATGAAAGGACATTCCTCCTTCCCACACCGCTAAGATGCTTAGGGGGTGTTCGACGTAATAGGCAGCATTGTAAAACAGGGTATAGCCGATCCGTCCTCCAAGAAACACCCCCAGAGCTGCATAGACAATCAAGTCATACAATTGGTCTTGGCTAAGAGCGATGTTTTTTTGTTTGGCTCTGGCGCGAATTAAAAAATATGCCCCTGTGAGTCCTAGCAAATACATGAGTCCATACCACCGAAATTTCAGTGGCCCAAGACTCAAGAACACCGGATCTATTTCTGGAAATGGAAGGGCGGCGAGAAGGGGAAGGTCAAAGGAGAATAGCATTAAAAAATTTCCAAAATTAATACAAAGAAATTGTGGATGAGGGTTGTGTCTCTCAATGTTTGGGAAGTTGGTGCATCCTAGGGGGGAGTTGTTGGTTTTTCAAGGGAAGAGGATGGGGGCCTTTAATTAATGCCGGGTTTCGCCCCGGCAGGACGAGGCACTTTTGTTTCGGCAAAAGGACCCAAAACCATTTCCGCCCGTATGCGGCCCCAAGGGGGTCCCTCCACCTACGCCACGAATAAGAGGGCGAGAGAACTCGCTCCGCTCAGACAGCTCTCGCCAAGAGGTCGATTCGTGGCTTCGGCTCCGCCGCATTCGAAGGCGGGATTCAAAAAGAATGAAAGATCTCAAAAAAGACCACCAGCTTCTCTGGTTGGACATATTGCCTCAAACGCTGTGGCTCCTAAGCCCAGGCACCACTCTTACTTTTTTGTGCCCGCCATTCATCTGCGTTGGGCGCGGCTGGGTCGCCGGCCAGAATCCTACCTCTTGGCGAGGACTGTTTGAGCGGAAAGGTAGCTTTGCACCTTGCAGCGAGTTTCCTCGCCATCCTGATTCGGGGTGGTGACCCAGGTACCCCGGAGAGCCTGCTTCTGAGCAGGATCGGACGGGCCGCGCACGGGCAAACATGGTTTTGGGTCCTTTTGCCGAAACAAAAGGTTCTCGTCGCGCGGGGACGAAAACCTGCATATAAATAAAGGTGGGCGGTGCCTACCCTGCGAGGTTCAATATGAATTTCCTATCAATTTTTGATACTATCACTCATATTCCATCAGATGGTTATCGAACATTGTCTATGAGGTCAGTGCTATGAACCAGACGGTCCATGTCAAAACAACGATTCTCCCAGGAGGGAAAATTGAAATCACCGATCCAAACCTTCCACCGGGTGAATCTGTCGAAGTGGTTGTGTTCCTTCCGGAACATGGAAAGCCGAACGGGCAATCGGCGGTGGACGTATTGAGTCAAGCCCCTGGGCATCGTCTTTTCAAAACATCAGACGAAGTCGATTCTTATATCCATGGTGAACGAGGTTCATGGGATCGCTAACACTCCCGGATTCTGGATCAATTTATCTCGATGCTCCGGCCTTCATTTATAGTCTAGAACACATCGAGCCCTACTGTTCGCTTTTGGGCTCTGTCTGGCTCGCGAGTCAAGCGAATCAATTCGAAATTGTCAGCAGCGAACTTGTACTGCTGGAAACCCTGGTTAAGCCTCTACGGGAAAAAGATGAAACTCTTACTGTCTTGTTTCGCTCGCTGTTATACTCCAAGGAAGTCCGTCTCATCCCAGCCACCGCTGCTCTTTGGGAGACCGCCGCTGGCCTGCGCGCCTCTTTTGGGCTGAAGGCTCCTGATGCTCTTCATGCGGCTACCGCCCTACAAGAAGGGTGTAAGAGTTTCATGACGAATGATGTTGATTTTCGAAAAATTCCTGATTTGCCTGTGGTCCTCCTCAAAGATTTTGTAAAATCCTGAATGCTGCGCCGCGCCTCCATGCTAGAATAGAAGAACCTCGATGCACTTTGTGAAAACCGTTCGTGTGCACCCCGAATTAGATACGATTGTGTGGGACAATGGCGCGGATATCTCTCCCGACTTCTTGTATGAAATCGGTGTTCCCTCCAACCAACATTTCTCAGTCGGGTAACACTTAAAGCCCTACCATCAAGCCTTGCATCAATTGCAGGTTTCTTTTTTCTTGTGCCTTGTAGCAACTTGCGTTGGGCGTGGCTGGGGCGCGGCCCAGAATCCTCCCTCTCGGCGAAGACTGTTTGAGCGTAGCGAGTTTCTGAGCCATCTTGATTCGGGGTGGTGGCCCAGGGATTTCGGAGAGCTTGCTTCTGAGCAAGGTCAGAGGTGCCGCGCACGGGCGAACATGGTGTTGGGTCCTTTGGCCGAAACAAAAGGACCTCGTCGGCTGGGGCGAAACCTCGCTTTAATGAATTATATGGGCAATACTCACTCTAGAAGCCTAATCTCGAGAATGACATCAAAAGGTAAAAAACTTCAATAAAACTCCATTCTTTCCCCTCTTCCACTTTCCTCATCCTGTCAATGTGGTATAAATGACTGTTTGGTCGTTTTTTTACATTTGGGAATGTTGAAAAAAGCCGCCAGCGGCGTTCTCTGGCTTTGCCGAAGTGGCGCGCACAGACATCGTCGCCATTTTGCCTGGCCTTCGGGCTCGCAGACTTGGCGCGTTGCGCCGCTCGCGCTCACGTACTGAGAGTACCCTTCGCGTCAAAATGGCTGCGGCCTTGCTGGACGAACTTTTTTGAACATTCCCCTTTTGGCTGCTTTTACACTTGCGACGACGGGAAAGCCGTTTTTATATGATCAATCACTTCAAAGCACTGCCTCCGAATATTGTTTATACCTTGGCACCTAAAGATTATGTGGTACGGGGGTATGATTACTTCGATCAAGAACGACTCGAATCTTTTCGATGGGAAATTGATCGCTCGCTATTAACAGCCTCAGTCCGTGGCACCAAACGGTATGCCGTAGATTTTAGGATTGAAGATGATCAACTGGTGCATATCTGCAATTGCCCAGCCTGGACCGCGGCTACCCAGTGTAAGCATGTGATTTGTGCGCTCCTCACGATCATTAACCTGCTGGCCCCCGTGCATTTTAAAGTGGCACGACATCAACCGCGCCGGTTGGAAAAATTACGAAGCGCGTTGTTGTTCGATGGGAGTGGCACGTTTCAAAAACCCCGTGGATCGTTACCCTCACTCTCAGAAGTCTCCGCTTCTCCGCAGGGTAATACGTTCGAACTCGTCATTCATCTCCGAGATCAACAGCCTGAGCTGTCCGTCCGTAATCATGGGCAACGGTTGTACACCCTTCGAGGGGTCCCCGAAACTCTGGCGTATTTTATTGGCGATTTTTACCATTCGTTTCCAGTCCATCGCGATCGGTTTGGGCAACATCTAAAGGCAGAGGGAAATAACTATCCCATTATTTTTGAATGCGATGGAGAGCAGCTGCGGCTGAAATGGGAACCCTTTCACAGTTGCGAGACGTATACCGAGTTACATGTGGTGGATGGGCAGGTCACGCTCAAACCGTTATATATGCTCGACCGTGCCGTCAAACCTCGTATGAAATTATTTTGGGATTATGCGGTGGATTTAGATAGGCAGGTTTTCGTTAAGGTGGAAGAACCCAATGAGTGGGACCTGCAAACCATGCTGTATGAGGAATGGATGTATGGCCTTGAAGCCTTGGATGATGAGCATGTGTTTTCCCTTTCCCGAGAATATCGGACGTGGGAGCGATTGATGAATCGGACCGAACAAACGTTCACTCAACGAAAAGCCGCCATCTTTGAGCGACGCCCCATGACGCTCCCGTTGCGACGTGTGCAGGCCTTGCCGATGCATATTCCCACGCCACATCTTGAGGCCACGCAACAACGACTGGTTCTTAAAGTGAATGATGTGCCAACCCCCCTCCCACAAGAGGGCCATGAACCGATTCGTCGAGTGCCTCGATATCGGTTAGTGGCGTATCCGATCAAAGATCCTTCGGGCCCCTCAGATGCCACACCTTCTGTAGCCGCCCTTCGCGCAGAATGTTGGTGGGGAGAATGTTACGCACCTCCACATGAGCCGACGTTTAGCTTCTTCACCTATCTGGAGCGGTATCGCAGCCTTCCGGCCCCGCTGCGAACACAAAAACGAAAAAAGCTTATCGGCGAGATCTATCTGACCTTGTTAACCACGGCCAAACCCGCCGAGGTCGATGGGATTATTCGCAACGCGTTGTCTGGAAGTGATTTCCAACGTTTGGATACGAAGCGAGCCGCGAAGCACGTGCTGAAACAATTTTTCTCGTCGTATTGGGATTCAGAAACACGCCTTCAATTTCATCAAGGCCAATGGCAACTGCTGTCCATAGATAAAGCCAAAGAGTCTTGGATGTATCTCTTGCCCTACGAACAGTTTGGCCCGCAGGTGTTCGACAATATGGTGCGGTATGATGAAATGCGACTGCCGCTCGATGTTCTACATCAAGGGCTGCCACGATTATATGAGACGTGCCATGCCGCAGGCATTGAACTGTTTTATCACACCAAGCCGGTGGCGCTGCCGAAATGGGAATTGTTGCTTGATGCGCAACGTCCGGCGGGCATCGATTGGTTTGAACTGCGTCCAGAAATTCGTTGTGACGGCACGCTTATGTCTGAAGCGGCGGTCGAAGAAGTCATGCAAGGAAGAGGCGTGATTGAAAAAGACGATGTCGTGCACATCTTTCCAGCGCAAACCCAAGAAGCGTTTCGTGCCTTCTCATCGTTTTATCAACAGGAGCAGGTGGTGCAGGGGAAGAAACGAGAATGGGTGCGTGTGCCACGGCTACAAATTTTGGATTGGATCGCGCTTCGTAAGCAGGGCGTGATAATTACCTTGCCGCCTGAGGATGAAGCGATTATGGATCGCTTGGTGCATTTAGAGCATATCGAGACGCCTCCACTCCCACAGAAGCTCAATGCGAAACTTCGGGCATATCAGAAAAGCGGCTATGCCTGGTTGGCGTTTCTCTACCAGAATCGATTCGGCGCATGCTTGGCTGATGATATGGGCCTTGGAAAAACCGTCCAAGCCATCAGCCTGTTTGGTGGGATCAAAGAAGGGATCATCCCGGCGTTGACCAACCAACCGGCCCCGCATTTAGTGGTGCTGCCACCGAGCCTGCTCTTTAATTGGGAACAAGAGATTCAAAAGTTTTACCCTTCCTTGCGGGTCCACATGTATGCCGGGGCCGATCGCTCGTCCAACTTTGACGAATGCGATGTGGTGCTCACGACCTATGGCGTGGTGCGACGCGACATCGCCAAGTTAGAAGCCATGTCGTTTCACCTAATTGTGTTCGATGAAGCGCAGACTGTGAAAAATATTTATGCGGAAACGACCAGCGCAGTACGTCGCCTGCACGGTGCATTCAAGATGGTCATGACCGGGACGCCACTAGAAAACCATATCGGCGAATATTTTTCACTCATCGATCTGTGCCTGCCTGGCTTGCTGGGGGACTATGACAAAATCAAATCGAAAGTGGCCAGTGCCTCGCCAGATTTTCTGGAAGTGTTGACGAAGAGAACCAAACCCTTTGTGCTGCGGCGTACCAAAGAACAAATATTGAAAGAATTGCCACCGAAAACCGAGACGGATGTGTATTTAGATCTCACTGAACGGCAGAAGTCTCTCTATCAACACACCATCGCGCAAATTCGTCCAACCATCGAAGATGCCTATCGATCCAAAACACCAGCGCAGGCCCGTATCATTGCGCTCACGGCTATTCTGAAATTACGGCAACTGTGCCTGTCGCCCAAGTTACTACAACCTGATTCGCATGATACGTCGCCCAAGATTACATTTGTCATCGAGCGACTAGCTGAATTGATGGAAGCTGGACACAGCGCCCTAGTCTTCTCGCAGTTCACCTCGTTTTTGGATTTGGTCGAAGCCGCGCTGGTGAGCCATCATATTCCCTATGTCCGTTTAGATGGTTCGACGCCTACCGCAAAACGCCGCAGTCTGGTGAAAAAATTTCAAGACGGCAAAGACGCATCAGTATTCTTGCTCAGCTTAAAAGCTGGTGGGCAAGGGTTGAACCTTACCAAAGCGTCGTATGTCTTTCACTTAGATCCATGGTGGAACCCCGCGGTTGAAAATCAAGCCTCGGATCGCGCTCACCGCATTGGGCAAACCCAAAAGGTGTCCATCCTCCGCATTCTCATGCGCCATTCCGTCGAAGAAAAAATGATGGCGTTAAAAGACCAAAAGTCTGCTCTCTATGAAGCCGTCCTAGAAGGGACGACGTATAAAGGGTCAGGCTCCTCGATTTCCAAAGAAGACTTTGAGTTTTTGTTAGGGTGAGGATTTAATCTATAGCGGGGTTTCGCCCCCGCCGACGAGTCACTTTTGTTTCGGCAAAAGTGACCAAAACCATTTCCGCCCGTATGCGACCCCAAGGGGGTCCCTCCACCTACGCCACGAATAAGAGGGCGAGAGAACTCGCTCCGCTCAAACAGCCCTCGCCAAAACGTCGATTCGGGACTCCGGCTCCGTCGCATCCGAAGGCGTGGAAAGGCCAAGATCGGAATGCCCAATGAAAAGTAAGAAGGCATCTCTCAATAAGACGCCGTGATAAATGAAGCGAGGCGTATTACCAATTGAAAGGACAACAGTTCCGGCGTATTCTTCAGAAATATCGATGGCGTGTTATCCAGCCAAAAACCCGAAGATCTTTCTCTTGCACGGATCCATTTAAACATTGTTAGGCGACACCCAATGGAAACTCTTCTAACAGTGGCAGCAATTATTGGGGTAATTCCTGCGATTTGGTTCATTTGGAACAAAATCGCAACTGTATTTGGTCTGCCGCCAGTAAGTGAGAAGAATTTATCCGCCTTTATTGTTGAAGGTCAGGAGTTGCATGCCCGTGCAAATGAAGGCCCGCTTCCGGTTGAAGACCACAACGCCTGGGTTACTCGTATGGTTACGTATTTCCGCAACCATGAAGGGCGCGGTTACGAGGCTTGCCTCAGTGATTTCAGTGGCATGACTTTTTATGGTGATGCCTCTGACCGTTCGAAGTATTTAAAATCCATCGACGGTCGCCTCCGGAGGCTTCACGAATTTCTGAGTGAATTATGAATCCCTTAACGAAAACAGGCAGTGAATAAATTGGCGATAATACAATTGCCTAACAAACGCATGCAGTTGGATGAGGTTGACGCCGTGCCTCTTATGCGCGGCGTTGGGTCTAAGAGAAGAGTGGATTGATGCCTCCTGTCGATTTCCTCAAGCCTAGCAAGGATGAATTTGGTTCAGATCCGCTAGGGTATGGCGCTCTTGCGTGGCACAAGTGGGCCATGGCTCAGACATTGGCTGGTTATCCCATTGATCTAGAGAAGGGGCCGTCAAGTGAGGATCTGAAGTCACCAGTGCTCTGGCTTTCTCATGCCTATGCGATGACCGAAGCCGCGCGTGTTCTTATCCAAGGCGCACCCAATTTTGACCCAATGCCGGAGAACATACGAGGTGTCTCTCATTGCCAATATCATGCAGTTGCTCTGATGCTCGTTGGCTACAGCTTAGAAGTATGTCTCAAGGCAATGATGATCATAAAGAAGGGCGTTGCTGTCTACCAAGCTGAGGAGAAGAAACACTACAATCACAGACTTGAGAAATTAGCAGACTTCATTCCAAATCTGACCAAAAAAGATAAGGCAATACTGAAAGGACTCTCTCACTTTGTGCGATGGGCTGGCCGATATCCCGATCCCGGATTCGGCAAGGAGAGTCAAGCGGAGGAAATCTTCGATCTCTCCGAGCATCATAAGATAAGCGCGAAGGAGTTATTCACTTTTGCTGCTCGAATCATGGCCCATTCAAATGAGGTGCTTGGAGAGAAATGATGGTGTTATGCTCAACAAGCGCTCCAGCCAACGCCAAAAAAACGGCGCGCCTGAGCTTTAACGTTAGGACGCAAGACGGAGCGCCGTCGGTATGAGTGAGGGGCCCAAAGAACTGTTTGACGAAGTAGTGCGTGAGTACATCGACTTCGTCAACGAGCAAGTCGGCGCGTACATGAGCGCGCTTGCCGGGTTCGCCGGTCACCACGCTCGAGTATCCCGGTAGATCCACCGAGCCAACCGACCTGTAGCTACGAGAGGATCAGACAGCGAAGGTATGCCCACGGTCGTCTTGGCGAGCTACGAAGACCCAACCAAGCCCCAACCAAGCCAGACATTATTCATAATCAGATCATCCGGAGCGATGAATACCTCGAAGCGAACCGCCCAGGTGGCCAAAACGAGCAGCAGCACTCCCGCTCGATCCTGATTTTTCTCTTCACGTACTGGGAAGACGAGATTCGCCCCCGACTCGCCCAGGCCAAAGGCGTAGATCCGAACGAGATCCAGTCCAACATCATGGGCGAACTGAGAGTACTCAGAAACGTCATCCTTTATGCGAAGAGTGTTATTCGACCCGATAAACACGCATCTCTTCGCCTGCTGGGCGACATGTTCGAAGTCGACATGAAGCTTGTCTTCTCGTACGAGGGGATGCACAAGATCTTCGTCCTCATCAAGCAGGACTGTGCCCGGTTGCTATTCGGGTGGCTAGGCGTCGAAGATGGACCGGTGAAACCTGAACAGCTGAAGGACGTTGCCATTCAGTTCGGACCCCAGCGCACTCGAAAGGCAAAGCCAGATGCGCCCTAACAAGGGGTTGAATCGGACGTGGGAATAGCGCGGCTCAAATGACAGCTGTACCGTTTTGGCATCAACCTCTTGAGGCTCGGCCGAATCCGGCGGCGCTATTCCACGTCGGTTAACGCCGATCCTTTAGCCATCTCTCAGCTTCAATGTGGAAAGGGGACGCTTCACTTTTTTTAGGCGCATGAGTTGGGAATAGGCATGAGTATCGAGTTTTGGTAGGGTTTGTCTTCCCCATCTTTAGTTTGGAAGCTTGGTTTGTTTTTTGAGTGCCTCTCCGCCTTCGGGCGCGGCGGAGCCGCCTTACCGAATCCGGCTTTTTGGCGAAGACTGTTTGAGCGTAGCGAGTTTCTGAGCCATCTTGATTCGGTAAGGGGGCGGAGTTCTTCACCCGGAGGGGCCGTGCACGGGCGGAAATGGTTTTGGGTCCTTTTGCCGAAACAAAAGGATCTCGTCTGCAGGGGCGAAACCCTGCATAAATAATTCTTGAAACAAACGATAAGTACCTCAATAAATCCCATCTTGCCAAATGAGTAATAATGGTATAAATTTTATACTATGTATCAATTTGAATTTGATGCGGAAAAGAGTGCGCAAAATAAAGAAAAGCATGGCATTGATTTTCTAGAGGCCCAATTTCTTTGGGATGATCCGGATCTGTTGGAGATACCTGCCAATACAGAAGATGAAGCACGTTACGTTGTCATTGGCATGATTGGACTTAAGCATTGGTCGGGAATCGTGACCTATAGAAACCACAATATTCGAATAATTTCAGTTCGAAGATCAAGAATAGAAGAGGTAGATCTTTATGAAAGCTAAAAGTCTAGAAAAAAAATTCGATGAGGGTAAGGATATATCTCAGAACTTGGATTTATCTAAATCTCGACGACCGTTGCAAGAACAAAAAAGAGTGAACGTCGATTTCCCTACCTGGATGATTGATTCGCTTGATAAGGAAGCCTCAAGACTTGGTGTGACAAGGCAATCTATAATCAAAGTATGGCTATCTGAAAGATTGCAACAATCAACTTCTCACAAGAAACTCCACTCGACCGCTGAAAGCGGCGGTCGAGTGAGACGTTAGGCCGCTCATGGAGCGTTCCGAGTCGTACAGCCAGTTGGGACTATTCATCGTCCAATTCCAGAACGCGGAGACTGCACTTACTGAGCTTCTCACGCTGATGGCAGGAACGGATGACGAAGCCGTCCTAATACTCGTCAATGAGCTTGAGTATTCACAACGTGTAAAAACGACGGATGTTATGTTCGCCCGATTCATCGACCTTCACCGCGATACCGACAAAACAGTTAAACAGGAGTTTCATCGGCTAATGGTTGAGCTATTACGCCTGGGGGAACGCCGAAACGAAATGGTCCACTCGCGATATTGGGATTGGCAGAACATTGAAGGATCAATGGGGCTCCTGCGACAGAACTCCAAGCTAAGGGCTTCTCGCGGTACGAGAGATGAACATGAGGAGGAACTTCTCCCGGAGGCTTTCGATAAGGATCTCGAAAGCCTTTCTAAGGCGCTAGGGGGTCTTGAGCATTTTCGGCTCAGGGTCATCGATTGGTTGTATCCAGATGTAGAAGCCTAATAACGCGTTCGAAAATGGACGCTCTTGAGTAGCGGTTCCCGCCTTCGTGCGCGGCGGAGACGCAGCACCGAATCGACTCTTCGGCGAAGACTGTTTGAGCAGAGCGAGTTTCTGAGCCATCTTATTCGGTGCGGAGGCGGAGGAACCCTGGAGAGCTTGTTTCTGAACAAGGTCGGAGGGGCCGTGCACGGGCGGAAATGGTTTTGGGTCCTTTTGCCGAAACAAAAGGACCTCGTCGGCGGGGGCGAAACCCCGATAAAAATAAAATGGTGGGCGGTGCCCACCCAACCTACAAGTCTTCTCCCATCCCTTCCAAACGACAGAGATCTTTCGATTTGCCTCCCTCCTTCCCTACAAGGTAAAGTTTAACCGTCATCACTGACGTCCTGGTTTTACAATCAATCCAACAATAATGTTGTTAACAGTTACAGGGTCATGAACGTATAGCCCTGCTTATAGAAAGGATAAATTTTATGAGTGAAGAAGATACACAGCAACCTGCTCCTGCTGCCGCGCCTGCACCGGAACCTGAGAAGTTGCTTCCGGGGGTGAAGTATATTGTGGCAGTGAGTAGTGGGAAGGGTGGAGTGGGGAAATCGACGGTGTCGTCTAACTTAGCTGTGGCCTTGGCGCAGAGTGGTGCGAAAGTTGGGCTGATGGATGCGGACATTTATGGTCCCAATATTCCTATGATGATGGGGGTCGCTCAGCCTGCGGGCAAGGAGGGCGAGAAAATTGTTCCGGCTGTGGCGCATGGCGTGAAAATTATCTCAATGGCATTTTTTGTGCCGGAGGAAACGGCTGTCGTGTGGCGAGGGCCAATGGTGCATACGGCTATTACCCAGTTTTTTCGGGATGTGTTGTGGGGCGATCTGGATTATTTGTTGATTGATTTGCCACCTGGCACGGGTGATGCGCAGCTGAGTTTATCTCAGTTGGTGCCGATGACTGGAGCCATTGCCGTGACGACTCCGCAAGAGGTTGCGCTCTATGATGTACGCAAGGGCTTACGAATGTTTCAAAAGGTGAATGTCCCGCTCTTGGGTATTATTGAAAATATGAGTTCCTTTGTGTGTGGACATTGTGGTGAGCAGACGGATATTTTCTCAAAAGGTGGTGGGGAACAGGCTGCGAAAAAATTTGAGATTCCCTTCTTGGGTCGCATTCCTTTGGATCCTGCCATTCGTGAATGTGGGGATGCAGGCACGCCGATTGTGGTGGCGAATCCTGAATCACCTCAGTCAAAAGCCTTTTGCGAGATTGCTGGAGCATTGCGGAAGCAAATTGAGGGAGACGGGAGTGCGAAGTCTGGTTCTTCCATTGGTGATATGTTGAAAAAATTGAAAAATCCAATGGCTTGAATGAATTGTTGATGATGGAAATTTTTATACGGGCTGATGTAAGGAGCTTCAGATGTCTGAAAAAGTGACGGTGGCGAATACCAAGGACGTATCCCCAGGGACAGGGACGGTGGCTGAGATTAATGGAAAAAGCCTGGCGGTCTTTAATGTGGACGGCACGTTTCATGTGATTGATAACACCTGTGTCCATCGAGGAGGTCCATTAGGCGAGGGCGATCTTGATGGCGAGGTCGTGACGTGTCCGTGGCACGGGTGGGAATACAATGTGAAGACTGGTGTGTCCGTGAATAACCCCGCGGCATGTGTGGCGTCCTATCCAGTGGTGGTTGAAGGGGATGACATTAAAGTCGATCTGTAGCCAGGGGACGTGACGCGTCATGCGTGAAGCGTGATTCGTAAAGAGTAGGGGGAACCGAAAGAGTTTTTTTTACGCATGACGCTTCACGCATGACGCATTACGCGTCACGTCCCGCGAGAACCTGATAGACGGCTTCGCTCAACTCGTCTAACCGAAAAGGCTTAG
>JAQBUF010000046.1 GCA_027623995.1 Nitrospirota bacterium | reverse complement strand
GAAGGGTGAAGCGTGAAGGGTGAAGCGTGAAGGGTGAAGCGTGAAGGGTGAAGCGTGAAGCGTGAAGGGAGAATGTAAGGGCATTTCTTCACCCATTACTCATCACGCATGACGCATTACGAATCTGTTTCCCCCACCTGACATTTCACCTCAAATCGAAACCACAGCCTGGTGCCTCAAAGCCGAGGAATTTCTCGTATTGCACATTGGTGAGATTGTCACATGCTACGTGAATTGCTGGCAGCATTGAGAATGCCAGATTGATCTTGAATCCCTGTGAGCCCCGTCCGTTATTGAAGGTCCTCAGCATAGTCTGCGGCAAGCACATCCTCGAGTAAGGAGCGATAGTCTGGAAGGATCGAATGATAGCCCGCAAAATCGCATTGCACAAAACTGACTCTCTCCGCGAGAGAATCGTAGCGAGCATGGTGAGACCACAATCCTCTGGTTTGCAGTAATGCGACAATATCACTCTCCCAGAGTCCTTCTTGAACGACGATTTCTCGAATGGTTTCTTTATCCGCTTCTTCAAGGCGATGCCATTCTTCTTCGACGTGTGCCTTGGTGATGAGACCTTCTGTAGATGAGAGAGGGGCTGGCTGCGGTTTGTCATGTATGGTTTCGCGTGGTGGTGTGTGAGGCAAGGGGATTTTCTTCGATGTCTCCCGTTTGGTTCGTCCAAGTACGAGCAGGATGCCCAAAATACTCAACGAACACACCAAGATTCCAATGTTGGAAATGGGAAGAGGTGCGAGTGCCAGACGATGAAGCGTTTCTAGCCACCCTGCGATTGAGCCTCTATCCTCGATGAGTCCAGCACGGGAGAGCTCTTCCACAAGTAACCGGAGTCCTGCCAAGAGGCCGATAATACATGCGATAGATCTCGCCATATTTTTCATCATCAGTGCCTTCCTTTCATCTATTCATCATCGACCATCTCTCCCAACTTATTGAAATGTAAAAGATTAAAATGTCTGTTGACTTCTGTTTTTCGTTTTGTAACCATTGGTTACATTAAGGAAAGGGGAGTGATGAAGCCTGAAAATTTAGTCGCCACACGAAAAGCACTGGGGATGACACAGGAAGCGCTGGCCGCAGCGTTGGGAACCACGCGCACCAGTATTGCGCGGTATGAATGTCGGCAGCGTCGTATCCCTTCGATGTTAGAAGTGGCGTTGGCCAAGCTCTCGGAACCCGTTCGTGTGTTGATGGCCGGTGTTGTGGCGGCGGGGACTCCCATCGAACCCATCTTGCAATCCGAAGTGGTCGATGTGCCGTCGGACATGATCGGCCAAGGTGAGAACTTTGCGTTGCGCGTGAAAGGGGAGTCCATGCGCGATGAAGGCATTCTTCCCGGCGATATTATTATTGTGCATCGACAGGAAATTGCGCGGAATGGCCAGACCGTCGTCGCGCTCGTGAATGGCGACGCAACGGTCAAAACGTTTTATCAACAAAACGATCGCATTGAATTGCGACCAGAAAATTCCACCATGCAGCCCATCGTGGTGACGCCGGAAGACGATCTCAGTATTCAAGGTGTTGTCGTCGGCGTTATTCGATACTGCAAGAAAATGTGAGGTACGTCTCATGTCACAATTCGTCACAACATTGCAGAGGATCTGTTTATGCAACGCCACGTTGTTTGCTATCGCATTCCCACTTTTCAGGTGGCGCTGGCACGATTGGAAGATTTCTCTCTGCGCGACAGACCCCTTGCGATCACATCGTCTGTAAACCCGCAGACGGTTCTGCTTGAAACGTCGTCTGAAGCGCAGCAAGAAGGCGTGTGCGCGGGTATGCAGGTTGGGCAGGCCAAACGCCTGTGCCCAGCGCTCAAACTCGTGCCGCCAGATCCTGCAAAAATCCGGAGAGCCACGGAGACGATCGACCAAGTCGTAAGTCGCTTTGCACCCGTGTGGGAATCCTCAAGTCCCGGCCACGTATTTTTAGATCTCACCGGGACCACACGCTTATTTGGTCGAGCCTGTGACACGGCGACAAAGATCGAAGAAGAAATCGCCGAGCGATTTCATTTGGTTGGAGTCGCAGGTGTGGCTAGCAATAAACTGGTCTCGGAAGTCGCTTCGACCGTCGTGGCTCCCTTCCAACTCTATGATGTGCGGCCAGGCGCGGAACAAATGTTTTTTTCGCCGCTGCCCATTAGCACGCTGTCGTTGCGAACCACGCACAGCCAATTCATCTATTCGCTTTTTGCCGATTTAAACGTCAACACCCTTGGGCAACTTTCGACGTTTGCGTTGGCTGATCTCGAAGCGGTGTTAGGCCCGTTGGCAGGACAAGTCTGTGCCTGGGCGCAAGGTATTGATGATACCCCGGTCCTGCCGTTGTTGAAGCAACCTTGCGTGGAAGCCACACGAACATTGGAAGAAGATCTTGTTGATGTGGAGGAGTTACGGGGCTTCTTGGATGGAACCTTAGAAATGCTGTGTCGCGATCTGCGACGACAACAAAAATTTTGTCAGCTCATGACGCTTCGCATGCAGTACCGTGATGAACGAGAGGCGATAGGCAAAGAGCGAGTGCTGCCTGGGAGCTATTGGGAAGGCGAGTTGCAGCCGGTATTGCATCGACTGTTGAAACGGTGTTTTCAGCGACGCGTCAGAATCCGTTAGTTTACGATCACCTTGGGAGATTTTCAATCAGTCAGCCAGCAACTCAGTCTCATTGAGGCTTGCGTAGACTTCATGCCGTCAAAACATTCCGCTGCCAACCGTCTCGCCCGTTCCAAAAAACTTTCAATGACTCTCGATCGCATCCGTGCGAAGTTTGGCCATCACTCCATTACCTGGGCACATACGTAGCATGGGCACCTCTAAAAACCGTCATTTTCCGCGAGCGCGGCGTCAGCTGCGTGCTCACAGCCTTCGGCGCGCACAAGCTTGGTGCTCTTCGCACCGTGCGCCCTCATGAATTCGCCCATACACTCCGGTTTTCCGCGCGCGGCTTCCTTGCTATCACGAAAAATTCCTGGTTTTTAGAAGTACCCATATGCCATTCACCCATCTGCACGTACATTCAGAATACTCCATGATGGAGGGCGTCTCGTCTTTGGAGCAGCTCTGCCACGCGGCGAAGCAGCAGGGCATGGACACCCTGGCGCTGACCGATACGAATGGCCTCTACGGCGCGATACGCTTTATCGAAGTGGCCAAGCAGTATGGTCTTAAGCCAATCTTAGGTGCAGAGCTCAGGCAGGGTGTGAGACGCGTTGTCCTGTTAGTCAAACATCCCGAGGGCTATGCCAATCTGTGCCGACTCTTGTCGCTGCTGCATAGCGGGGAGTCGTGCGATGTGATCAAGGCTGTGGCCCAGTACAGCTTGGGGTTGATTGTTATTTCCGATGATATGCTCGCGCTCAAAGCCTGGAAGAAACGCAAGCTGGTTGATCTGTATGTAGAACTCACGCCCAGTGCCATGATGCATCAGTCGCTGCAATTCAGTCGGGATTACAAGTTGCCGGTGGTCGCGACAAATCGTGTGCGGTTTGTTCGTCCTCACCAGTATGGGTTGCACAAAGTACTCAGAGCCATTGCGCTCAATGCCACGCTGTCCACACTCCCTACGGAACAATGTTGTGCGGAAACGAATTGGTTCGCGCCGGCATCGTTCATGGAAGAGCATTTTCCGCATGTGCCGGATGCACTCGAGAATACGCAACGTATTGCTGAGATGTGCCAAACGGATTGGAATTTTAAGGAGACGATCTTTCCCGCCTTTCGCCAACTGTCAGATGCGCAAGCATGTACGTTGCTTCGAGACAAGACCTACGACGGCGCGATCTGGCGCTACGGCACGGTCACGAAGCCAGTCAAGGATCGCATCGAAGCCGAATTGCAAATCATCCAAGCGAAGGGGTTTGCGCATTGCTTTCTGGTTGTGGAGGAAATCGTGCAGCAAGCTCCGCGTACGTGTGGACGAGGATCAGCCGCGGCGTCGATTGTCTCGTACTGCCTCGGCATTACGCATGTGGACCCCATCCGCCACAATTTATTTTTTGAACGGTTCTTGAACGTGGGACGGCAGGATCCGCCAGACATCGACGTGGATTTTGCGTGGGATGAGCGCGACGGCATTCTGGATTACGTGTTTGCCAAGTACGGTGCCACGCGTGTCGCGATGGTCGCCAATCAAAATACACTGGGTCTTCGAGCGGCGATACGCGAAGTCGCCAAAGTCTATGGCATGCCCACAGGAGAAATGAATGGGCTTATGCCACACTTGGAACGGCAGCCTGCGTTCAATCATCTGAGTGATAGCGGGTCTATCAACGCCTGGACCGAAGCCCTGTGTCATACACTGCATCTCGCCAAACCATGGCCGGAGATTTTTACCGTGGCGGTGCAGCTCGAAGGCCGCGTCAGAAATCTGGGATTACATTGCGGAGGCATGGTGATCGTGCCTGACGAAATCAGAAAATATGTGCCTGTCCAAATCGCCGCCAAAGGGATCCCTGTCATCCAGTGGGAAAAAGACCAAACCGAAGATGCAGGGCTTGTGAAACTCGATATTCTAGGGAACCGTTCGTTGGCCGTCATCCGAGATGCGTTGCAGGCCATCGCCAAGAATACCGGTCGCGTGATCGACTACGCCACATGGGATGCGATCAACGATGACAAAACCAAAGACCTGATTTGTCGCGGTGACACCATGGGCTGTTTCTACGTTGAATCTCCTGCCACGCGATTGTTGCTTCGACGCCTGTGGAAACACATGCCGGCAGAACGCAAAGCCCATGCCGACGTGTTCGAATATCTTGTGATCGTGTCATCTCTTATCCGGCCAGCGGCCAACCGGTACGTGCGAGAATTTGTGCAGCGCGCACATGGCAAACCCTACACCAGTCCGCATCCGTTGCTCGACGAAGCGTTGAATGAAACACATGGCATCATGGTGTACCAAGAAGACGTGACTAAAGTTGCCATGGTCCTGGCTGATTTTCCCATCGAAGACGCCGACCAGTTGCGAAAAGTGATGAGCAAAAAACACAAGGAGAAACAGCTTCAGGATTACAAAGTGCAATTCTATCGAGGCGCTGCCGCCAAGAATGTTTCAAGGTCAAAGATCGATGCGATCTGGGGCATGATCATGAGCTTTGCCGGCTATAGTTTTTGCAAACCCCATTCGGCGTCCTATGCGCAAGTGTCGTTCAAGTCGGCCTACTTACGCGCGCATTATCCTGCCGAGTTCATGGCGTCAGTTATCAGCAACCAAGGTGGGTTTTACTCAACAAGTGCCTATCTGTCCGAAGCGAAGCGCATGGGCCTCATGGTGCAGCCACCGGACATCAATGCCAGCGAGTGGACGTATGCCGGTAATGGTTGTGCGATGAGAGTCGGGTTTATGCAAATCAAAGGACTGCAGAAAGAATTCATTGACGCAATCATCGAAGAACGAAACACCAATGGACCCTATGCATCACTGAGAGAGTGCTTAGAGAGAGTCGAAACCGAACCCGCACAGATACGCTTGCTCATCAAAGTCGGCTGCTTCGACAGCATCGCGGGAGAAGTCACGAGACCAGGATTGTTGTGGCGACTCTATGCGAGGGAGGGCTTCTCTTCCTCGAAGAAAGGCAAGCGTTTGCCGTTTCTTTATGCTTCATCTTCCATGTCTTATTCCTCATTATGCTCTGACGCTTCACGCTTCACGTTTCACGCTTCACGCGCTCTACCCATCCCGCCAGAGTATAGTGAGAACCAAAAGATCAAAGACGAAATCGAACTCTTCGGTTTTCCGCTCAGTAAACATCCACTTGAGTTATATCAGGGCGCACTCAAAGACTATGACTTCGTCTCCGCATCAGAAATGCACTTGCATACAGGCAAGCAAGTGCAAATGGTCGGTTGGCTCATCACCGAAAAGTTTACCGAAACCAACGACGGCCAGCCCATGGAATTTACCACCTTCGAAGATCTTACCGGTCTTTACGACGCGACGTTCTTTCCAAAGGTTTTTCGACAGTTTGGCCATTTGCTCACAGGCGGAAAACCCTATCTCGTGGAAGGGCTCGTCGAAGAAGACTTCGGCGAGTGTACGTTAACGGTGAAGACATTGGTGGTGGTGAATCGCCTCGCGATTATGGCAGGGTGATCTTCTTAATGAAAATGTTGTGAGGCCAAAACAAAGGGTAACGTCCCCTTTTCCTGCTTGATGGCGTCTATCGCCTCACCGATGGGGTCCCGATCTTTCAGCCCGCGCCCGCGCCCACCACTGACCAACTGCAGGCCGTACTCACGCGGATCATCACCCGGTTGCTGAAGCTGTTAACGCGCCACGGCGCGCTCATAGAAGAAGACACTGCGATCCCGTATCTCGCCGACCCCGATGCCGATCCTGCCCTAGCATCGCTACACGCTGCCGCTTGCACCTACCGCATCGCGCTTGGCCCTCGGGCCGGACAAAAAGTGCTGACGTGGAAAGACCCCGCCTTGCGTCTGACCAGTCAGAAGGCACCGCAACCAAAGGGCTGCGTCAGTGCCCAGGGGTTTAGTTTGCATGCGGATACCTGGTGTGGTCCCCAGCAGCGAGAGAAACTCGAACGACTGTGTCGTTACATCACGCGCCCGGCCTTGGGCCATAAACGATTGCGCCGCACGCCGGTCGGCGAGGTCGTTCTCCAACTCAAAACCCCGTACCGCGATGGCACCACCCATCTGGTAATGAGCCCGCTGGAATTTCTGCAACGCCTGGCGGCACTCGTGCCCCGGCCACGGCTGCATCTCATTCGCTTCCATGGGGTGCTGGCACCCAACGCCGCGCTGCGGTCCCAGATTGTCCCCGCTGAGTCTGACCAGGCTACGGCCTCCTCCATTGCAGACGGCGAGGCCCCTGCGGCCTCCACACGGGCTCGCATGAACTGGGCCCAATTACTCAAACGCGTCTTCGCCATCGACATGACCACCTGTCCACAGTGCGGCGGCCCCTTAACCATCCTTGCGGCTATCGAAGATCCCACGGTGATCATCAAGATTCTCACCCACCTGGGCCTCCCGAGCCGCGCCCCACCACGCGCCCCGGCCCGCCTCGACGCCTTCATGCAAACAGCCTAATCTCCCCCTTGAATTCCGGTTCCGTGCGCGAACCGACACGCTCACTTTGCCCAGTTCCCATGCCCACGCGCCGCAAAGGCGCCAAAGGCTAGGCCCGATCCGTGGCCAAGGGCCACTCAGACTCTTCGCGCAAGATAAACGCTCGCCAGTCAGACGGCAGGGTCCGCAGATTGACCGCGCAATGGGGTCTTTGGTACTTTTCGCTCAGGTCAAAAAGGCCTTTTAAAATTCCTATTCCCTATTTCGTTGACTTTGCCCTGAATTGGGGGCAAGCTTTCCTAATGTTCTGCCTTCACAACACAAATTATTGCTATAGAAATTCACGCCAATGCAAAAAACTACGAAACAAACCATTCAGTTTATAATCTATTTCATAATAGCGTTTACATCTTTGGCACATGGGGAGTTACCGGGGCCTTACTTGGGATTTATTACCGATACGGATTCTAGGCAAAAATATAATCTAACTTTTAATTTTGGGGTCGAGCAGTGGGAGAATGATAAACGCGCTGAAAAAATGAACGAACGGTGGCTGCTCCAGTGTGTCTATCCCGACAACTTAGCCAAAAATGTTTCAACGTGGTGTCATCTGGACCGCACCAAATTTATGCAGTTTGGGGATGAGGTTTTCGCCTCTTCCCATGATCACTATGTTTCAGATGGGACGTTAAAGCTTATGGATGTTGACTGGGAAAGGGGCATCCTTGATTTAAGCGTTGTCCATAAAGATAAGACTACTACTGAAGTGAAAATTCGCATGACCATCCAGAATCAAAGCATCTATCTCGACTCATTTGAAGCATTTGCCATTTCGAGAGGATTATTCCCTGATTCTCCCATGACGGTAATTGAGTTTAGGATTCCCAAATACACATATACTTTGAACGTCCCAATAAAAATGCTAGGTCTTCGATCTGAAGAAGATAAAAAACTGGAAGACATGGTTGCCTCCCTTAGCCAACAGGATCAAAAAGCGTGGGAAAAATTCAAGAATTAAAATGTAAAAAAATGTAGTTTTTTTCAGAATAGGAACGACAAAACAGAGGAACAAGAACTGGGAAAAATTATTCCAGACTATGAGAGAAGAAAAGGTGAATTGGAAAAGGGTGGAAAATTAACATCAGGCGAAGAAGATAGGATTAAAGAATATCTTTCTGGACAACTTTCAGAATGCCTTGCCAGCTCTGCCATCTCCACAGCAGGACAGGGCAGTATCCTCGAACTTTTTCTCGATATGTACAAATGAAACACCTGAGGGTGCATGGAATTAGCAGACACCTGAAAAGGTAGCAGGCGTTAGGAAATTGAGGTAGGGCATTAGCATTGTATTACAAAAATAATTTGGTTTCCCCAGTTAAGCCGCTTTTTAAAATCTTCTTCGCCTTCGGGCGCGGCGGAGCCGCGGTGCCGAATTCGACTATTCGGCGAGGGCTGTTTAAGTGGAGAGGTGGTTGTTTACCTCGGAACGAGTTACCGGAAAAGGGGACGTTACCCTTTTATTTCCTCATCTAGAGAATCAGGATATCCCTAGAGCTCCGCGCAGCAGACGAAGGCGTTGAAAAGGGGACGTTACCCTTTATTCATAAAAAACGAAAATGGATTGTTTTTTACAAATGGTGGACAATCTTGGACTTTTACAACGTAAAGTCATTGGCGTACTGGCGGAAAGCCCTATCTCGTGGAAGGCCTCCTCGAGGAAGACTTCGGCGAATGTATGTTGACGGTGCAAAAAAATAGAGGTGGTGAATCCTCTGACGACTATGGCAAAACAAATGTTCCATGAGCAGAAAGGAACGCAAACCAAAGGGTAGTGCTCATTTTCCCTTCTTTGCCAAATCGTACATAAGAACGTCACCCCACACTTTTTAATTTCCCCGTGACGAATTTATGGAGTGTACTGGAAATGAGGGTTTGGTACGGAATGCCTTCCTTGGCAGCTTTTTTCTGAATGCGTTCTAGGTCTCGCGAGGAGAGGCGAATATTGATTCGTTTGTCCTTTTGAAGCGTGAGTCTCGCGGTCTCTTCTAATTTTCGTTTTTCGTCCCTGAAATTCTTTATGCTTTCGAGCTCACTACGCTCAAAGTCTCGGAGGATCTCAAGTTCGTCCTTACTCAATTTAAGTGGTGCATTCATGGCAGATACTCCTTCGTTGCCTTCCTACTTGGGATAATCGTTTTTAAAAACCATGTTCCTTTTTCCTTTACATATGGGACCAGATACACGTATCCATCAATATTGAGTACTATGATTTGCTGATTAGGATATCGAACTTCATTCGGATGTTTGATGATATCTAGCACATCACCATTCTGGATGTGAAATATGACGTCTTCAAAGCTCACACCACGAGTTTGCTCAAGAAAGGCATTCTTCTCGTCATTCCAGTCAAATTCGCGAAAAGGGGACGTTACCCTTTATTTCCTTAAGAATGAAGGGACTGAACATAGGCGTTATGCTCACTTTTTCGACGAAACAGTACGGCCACTTGCTCACCGGTGGAAAGCCGTATCTGGTTGAAGGACTGGGCGAAGAAGACTTCGGCGAGTGTTCGTTGACGGTGAATAAGTTAGCGGCCATGAATTATCTGCTTAAGGCTAAACAGTTTTCAAAATACAAATTATAAGAAGTCTGAACCTAACGTTCTTCAAGGTTATGATATGATCTTTGGCCCGGAGATTCCTCCGGTCAGTTTAGAAGGGTCAAGGACCTCCTGGAACTGTTGATTGACCCTCCGGCGATTTCTTTGGTACTTTTCTGTCCAGTCAAAAAGGCTCTTTACCATTCCAATGTCCAGGTGTTGAAGTCCGGGTGTCCTATAAGGGAATGTTGAAAAAAGCCGCCAGCGGCGTTCTCTGGCTTTGCCGGAGCGGCTCGCACAGACTTGTCGTCGCCATTTTGCCTGACCTTCGGGCTCGCAGACTTGGCGCTTTGCGCCGCTCGCGCTCACGTACTAAAAGTACGCTCCGCGCGTCAAAATGGCTGCGGCCTTGCTGGACGAACTTTTTTGAATATTCCCTCTCACTGCTGTTGGACGTCTGTCCTGGAGCATTTATGGCTCCTCGACATGAAATATTCAACAGGCCCTATAAATAGTTGGCCGCCGATGTGTTGCATCAGTTGGTCGGCGGGCTCAGTCGAGCCTGGGCTCTATCGGCAATTGGACTATCGCAGAGATGCGAATAAACGGATCATACGCAAAATAGGGTTTTACGGATCATATAGAATTTTTGGTTCAGGTAGCACATACGATCAGGTGAAAAAAAATTGTGGCGTGAGGCTCCCACTCGTTGGTTATTTCGCCTCTCCTTTCGAGCGAAGCGCGTCGTCGAGTTTTTTGTGTAGCTGCAGCATCTCATGCTGCTTCTTCCTTCTCCTCGCATCAGAAGCCATTGTTGCGTTGGAAGAGAGCATGACCTGCCTGCGCGAAGCCGCTACGGCGGAGGCTGGTAAGATCGTGCAGCTATACAAGAAAGAAAGACAGGGACAAGAAGTTCCATCTATTCAGAATTGGATGGCGGTAGGGGTAGAACCATATATTGCGTATGATCCGAAAAACCATCAGTTTCTTTGCGCATCTCCCACTCCGGGTTTAGAGAAGTCCTGTGCGTGATGTGACCATCTCGCATGAATCCCCCAACGGTCCGTTTACGTAAGCCTAGATATGCAGCCATCCGCCCGACTTGCCGCCACGATTGAGCTTCTCTCCAAGGTTGAGGCGAGCATTTTTGGGCGTGGTGCGCCTGCTGACCGATTGGTTGCCGACTATTTCCGCGCGCGGCGCTATGCTGGCTCCAAGGATCGCCGGGCGATTACTGACCATGTGTATGGTGTGTTGCGGGCGCGGGCGCTTTACCTGTGGGCGCTTGAGGTTGCAGCGTGCCGAGTGAATGCACGGGCTCTCTTGATTTGCCACCTGCACCAACACGCACCCGATGAACTCGCGCATTTTGGCGGCGAGGGCGATCATAGCAGTGCGCCACTCAGCGCCGAAGAAGACGTTCTTGTTGCCACTCTTACCGATCTTGATTGGTCAGCGGCACCAAAGGCTGCAAGGCACAATATCCCGGAGTGGATTGCTGGACGGCTCGAGGCGCGGTTCACGGACCGTTTTGAGATCGCCGCCGCAGCGCTCAACGCCAAAGCTCCGCTGGATATTCGTGTCAACGGACTTCGAGTCAACGACATTCACTTGAAGAATATTCTAGGCACTGACTCAGAGCACTTTAAAAAAACACCATATTCTGGATTCGGCTATCGGGCCACTGGTGGCATCAATCTGGGCGGGTTTAAAGCGTACAAATCCGGTCTGATCGAAGTTCAGGATGAGGCGGCGCAGGTTGCGGCGACGCTTGTGGATGCCCAACCTGGTCATCAGGTTATAGATCTCTGCGCAGGTGCTGGTGGCAAAAGCTTGGCGGTCGAGGTCGCCATGGCCAACAAAGGCCAGATTCATGCCTTTGATATTTCCGGGGGGCGTTTAGGGGAATTCCGCACACGGCTACAGCGTGCGGGTTGCCGTAATATTCAGGTCATGCGCATTGGCACCGAAGCTGAGGGCCGCATCGCGGCGTTTGCTGATCTTCAGGGTCGGGCTAACCGCGTGATAGTTGACGTGCCGTGTTCTGGCAGCGGCACCTGGCGTCGCAGTCCCGATCAGCGTTGGCGTGTTGACGCCGAACGCTTGGCTGCATTGGCGAAAACCCAGTGCCAGTTGATGGAGGAAGGCGCCAAGATGGTCGCGCTTGGCGGGCGCCTGATCTATATGACCTGCTCAGTGCTTGTCGATGAAAATGAAGCGATCATTGAGCGATTTTTGGCGGACAATAGCGAACACTGGTGTCTGCTGGACTACCGCGATATCTGGGCGAGTGTGTTCGAAAGCCCGGCACCGCATACGCTTTCGAGCCTCAGTGAATGTCTGCAGCTTGCGCCGCATGTCCACGAGACGGATGGTTTTTTTGTCGCGATCCTAGAGAAGACATCCTGATTCCTACTCGCAGGGCGCATTTTTTCATATCAGACTGCGAAGTTCGCAGATTGCCCCAACGACGGGTTCTTTGCTACCTTCCTGTTTGTCCAAAAAGTCCCTTTAAAAAACCTATTCCTTCTTGAATGGTTCAGTTTCTTTATTCTGTTAATGCACTTGATTGACGATTAAATTAAGAGAACCCTAGGATGTCAACATTGGTTGTTTGTGCATTTTATAAATTTGTCGGTTTGCCACAATATAGGGAGATTCAGCGTCCGTTGCAGGCGAAGATGCTTGAACACCAGGTCAAGGGGACGCTGTTGCTGGCGGAAGAGGGCGTAAATGGTACCATTTCAGGCAGCCGATCAGGCATTGATGCCGTTTTAGGGTGGATGGAGACGATCCCTGAGTTTGCTGGAATAAAGGTGAAGGTTTCGATGGCGAACCAGTTGCCCTTCAAGCGAAGTAAGGTGAGATTGAAAAAAGAGATCGTTTCAATGGGGGTTGCAGGCATCGACCCGAAGCAATCGGTGGGAACCTATGTGGCACCACAACAGTGGAATGATTTAATTAACGATCCTGACGTGCTGTTAATCGATACACGCAACCAGTATGAAGTCGCGGTCGGTGCGTTTGCCAATTCGGTCAATCCTCGAACCACACATTTTCGTGAATTTCCGCAATATGTTTCTCAACACCTCGATCCCTCTGTGGATAAAAAAGTGGCGATGTATTGTACGGGTGGCATTCGGTGTGAGAAATCCACTGCGTATTTAAAGCAACAGGGGTTTGAGGAGGTCTATCATTTGCAGGGTGGTATTTTGAAATACCTTGAGGAAATTCCCAAGGAGGAGTCCTTATGGAAGGGCGAGTGCTTTGTGTTTGATGAACGGGTGACGGTGAATCATCAGCTTGAACAAGGTAGCTATGATCTTTGTCGCGCTTGTCGTATGCCTGTTTCAGAAGAAGATACATTAAGCGAGTACTATCAGCAGGGCGTCAGTTGTGCCGCTTGCTATCATGACCGCTCGGATGAAGACAGAGCCAGGTACCGGGAACGAGAAAAACAGGTGAAGTTAGCTGAAGCCAGGGGTGAGATTCATATTGGGGACATTCATGGCCAGCGTGAGCCTTGAGCTTGAGTTAGACGGCTTGCAACATTTTACGAAAAGACCATACACATTGTTCGCATCACAGCCCCATACTTGTCGGAAGATGAAATTCTGACGGAATATTCATTCAAAGAATCTATCATGATAACACCAACGAATCCGCCGCCCAATAATTTTTCTACCCTTTCTCCAGATTGCGTGTTAAATGCGCTAGAAAGCATCGGTCTTGGCTGTGATGGTCATTTACTGGCACTCAACAGCTACGAAAACCGTGTGTATCAGGTGGGGATAGAAGAAGGTGCGCCGTTGGTGGCCAAGTTCTATCGCCCCGAGCGCTGGACGGATGTGGCTATACTTGAAGAACATGCGTTCGTAGAGGAGTTGGTCGAGCGCGAAATCCCTGTGGTGCCTGCGTTGGCGCTGGATGGACGAACGCTGCACAATTTTGCAGGATTCCGCTTTGCTGTGTTCTCCAAACAGGGTGGCCGTGCGCCCGAACTAGAGAACAGCCAGACGTTGGAATGGATGGGACGCTTTCTTGGGCGTATCCACGCTATCGGCTCACTCAAACCGTTTTGCGAACGTCCCACGCTGGATGTTGCCAGCTTTGGTGAACAGTCGCGCGATTATTTGCTGACGCATGGGTTTATTCCAGCTGACCTTGATGCGGACTATCGTCGCGTCGTGGCTCAGGCGCTTGACGGTGTGCGCCATTGCTTCGAGCGGGCAGGGGACGTGCGCCAAATCCGTCTACACGGTGATTGCCATGTGGGCAACGTGTTGTGGACGGATGCAGGTCCACATTTCGTGGATTTTGACGACAGCCGCATGGGGCCGGCGATGCAGGACTTGTGGATGCTGTTTTCTGGCGAACGTACTGATATGGTGCGGCAGTTAACCGATGTGCTGGCCGGGTATAAGGTCTTTTGCGAATTCGATGAACGTGAATTTCATCTGATTGAGGCACTACGGACCCTGCGCTTGATTCATTATGCGGCATGGCTCGCGCGGCGCTGGGATGACCCCGCCTTTCAGCAGACGTTCTCTTGGTTCAATACCCAACGCTATTGGCAAGAGCGCATCCTGGAATTGCGCGAACAGGTGGTATTCATGGAGGAGTCGTCGTTGTGGCAGCTATAACCATTATTTCAGAACGCAAATCCGAGGCCATTGTCTTAAAAAGGGGACGCTACCCTTTATTCTCTAATAAATTAAAGGACTAATGGAGGAGATGTCCTCTTTCTTAGCCAAAAAGTATGGGCACTTGCTCACCGGTGGAACGCCGTATTTTGTGGAAGGACTAGTTGCGGAAGACGTAGGTCGGCGAGTGTACGTTGACGGTGAAGAGGGTAGAAATTGTGCGTTATCTGACCACCAGGGGCAGGGAGTACTTATGAAGCTTCGAGTCTGACTCTGCTAATGCTAAGCCATTTCACCATTCCCCACTCACCAAAAATTATCCAGGGCGATGTTATTAATCATTCTTGGAAGTGCCCTGCAATGCCTGATTGAGAAACTTATCTAATCCTTCCAAGGCCTTATCAAACAATTCCAGACCGTGCCATTTTTGCTCAAGCAACGATCGATGTCGTTCTGCCCATTCAAAGACCTCGGGTAGAGGAATGAGTCTGACTGGCCCCCCCATCAGATCAGCCCAGAGAATGCTTAAGGCCGTTCCGGCTCGGAGGGGAATGGGTAATACTGCTACGGAATTCTTTTCGGTGTCCTCACAGAGTTCAGCGGGGGAGGTGACCAGGTATTCACGACACGCTGCAGGACGATGTTCGTAGATGGAACAGGCACCGTCTTCGAGAAAGATGCACGGCTGCCGTAGGGCATAATAGGCTCGATTGAGGGGATCGACTTTTTCATCGCTCCATTGGGTTGGTGATTCAGCCATGTCCTCCAACGCCGATAATAGTCCAACTTTTTCGAGATGTTGACGTGTGTGAGCCAACCGTTCTTCAATTCGGCGACGATGGGCGATCGGTAAGCTCTGCATCATCTCGGCCAAGGCAAATGCCTCAGGTGGTGACACAGGAACCATGATCCTCTCGCAACATGCTGAACATCCTTTCATACAAGTGATTTCTTTTCCTGCCTGAACGGTTGAGGCGGTCTCGACAGCCTGGGTTTGTTCACCCATAGACCTGAGGATCGGCACAATATCGGTAATGGGAATAAACGCAGTCGGGACGTCCACCTGGACGCTGATTTCGCCAGAGGTGGTTGTCAGGGTGAGATCAAGCTGTCGGATCGTCGAAGCCAAATTGAAGTCTTTCAAGAAACGAGGTGAATAAGCTGGTCTATTACACTACAGGCCAACTGCAGGGTAAACCCGCATTGAGTCTGGGCAAGGACTCAATGCGCAACATCTGTGATCGATGATTGAATCTCGTCGAATCCTCAAGCCGAGGCAGTATATCATAGGGGCAAGCCAACATTAAATTTAGTTTCTCGGTGCCGCAAACCGCTGCTCGATATATTTATTGAGAGCCTCTTTCGCACGATATAAATTGGTCAACAGAATCGAGTACGTGTCTTCGATCTTTTTCAAGTTTTCTAAATCTTCTGCCGTCAAGGGGAGCTGAATTTTCTGGAACGCTGAAATGGTCGCGCCTCTTTGTTGGAGGGTGAGCAAGAGGCCATCATACGCCTGGCCATTGGCCACGAGGGGGCTGCGTTCTGTTTTTAAATGTCCAATCAGTCCTCGAACATCTTCTGAAATCATCTGAGAGTTTTCTGTCAGTCGCTCCCATTTTTCAACTTCGGGTTGCTCATTAAATCCTCCTAAGGTCTCCACGAATTCAGTCTGAATCATTCCCAAATGACTAAGGTTGGCACTGAGATTGAGTAAGCGCTCTTTTTCTTACCTGATGGACACATCATCGTAAATGCGAGTCCCCGTGTTAAAGGCTTTCTCAATCCCATCCGCTAAAGAGCCAATCGCTTCGCCAGCCATGTTCACAAAACCGAACAGTTTTTCGAGACCGGGGGTGGCCATGGCGGATGATGGGACTATGAGGAGAGGGAGAACTAATACGACCTGAATCAAAGAAGATCGCGCCTGACCTGTATTTCCTGAAATGCCTACGCAGCGGAGTTGTCTTAAGCATTTCCTGATATTTCTAATCATTTGTTCAGCCTCCCTGTTTCATGCCTTTGGCCATTGCTCGAACGCAGTATAAAACGTATGGCCTGAGATATCGAATTAGAAGATGCGTTTTTTGTGAATTTCGTCGGTTCTTCAAACCCCTTCGGCTCTTATCTTTATTTGACTTAATTGTAAATACGTAATGTCGTTTCCATGCCTCTCTGGGGGGGTAGTCTTGCGGCGCTGCATTATGCCGAGGAGAAGTTAACTGGCCGTCGCATCTTTAACAAGAGCTGTGACGGGGATATGGGCACGGATTTGAGTTCCTTGGTTTCGTTGCGAGGTAATGCTCAGGTTCCCATTCAAAAATCGAACACGCTCTTGCATACTGAGGAGCCCTAGTGTTTGCCCGGACGCCGAGCGTTCCAGAATTTGTAAAGAGTTAAACCCGATTCCATTATCGGCAATCAAGAGGTCAAGGTGTTCATCCTTCATCTGAAGCGTCACAGTGACGTGAGTGGCTTGTGCATGGCGCATCACGTTCGTCAGGGCTTCTTGGATCACTCGAAAGCTGACGGTGGCATGATCTGGGTGTAATGACGGAATGTTATCGTCAATTACGATCTTGGCTGTCCAGCCCGCTCGTTCGGCTTGTCGATTGACAAACCAACGGACCGCCGCCACCAGTCCCAAATCATCGAGGAGCGACGGACGAAGGTCTAGGGAAAGTTCTCGCACATGCTTGAGCATGGAATCCAGGATTTGCATGTTGTCCTGGAAAATTCTATGAGTTTGTACAGCGGATTTTCCTTGCCCAAGGGTATGTAAGTTCATTTTGACGGCGGTTAAATTTTGCCCGATTTCATCGTGGAGGTCACGAGCCAATTGTCGGCGCTCGTTTTCCTGAACGGTGAGAAGCTGTTGGGACAATGTCCGGAGTCGTTCATTGGCCTCATGCAGAGCCTCTTCAGCCTGCTTTCGTTCAAGCTCTCCTCCAACCCATCGGGACATGAGTTGCAAGAACTGAATGTCCGATGAGGAATATTTTCCCGAATAAGGCGTTCGGTCTAAAAAACATAATGAGCCATACACATGATTCCCAACCAGGACTCTGGTTCCAATATAGGCTTTTAACCCTAGGGTCTTGTAGGCGGAACTGTTTATAAAATCCGTTTCTCCTACATCCTCAAATATTAAGGGTGTGGTGCGTTCTAGGATAATTCCGCAGATCGAGTCACAGATGGGGACCAGGGCCTGTTCGGCCCAGGTGTCGTTGGGATCGTGGAGATATTCCAGTTGTAAATTTTCATGAATTCGTTTGGTGAGTGTGCCAATGGGTAGCCCAAAACGTTGACAGCCGAGTCTGAGGATTGATCGAATTTTATCATCAAAGGTCGAATCTTGAGCAGACGTAATCTCATAGAGTTCTCGAATAGAATGTTCACTGATTTGCAGAGTGTTTTCGGCTTCTTTCCGATCGGTGATATCTCGCATAAAGCAGTGATGAGATACGCTGGGATTTTTGAGTGGGTCTGCCTTCACCATTAACACGTGCTTATAAAATATGGATCCATCTTTTCGAAGGCCGCGCGCCTCAAATTCCCCTTTGCCAGTGTGAATTGTCTCTTCATAGGCTTGAAATGCCGTGGGGAGGTCATCGGGGTGAACGGTATGTTCCCAGGATTGTCCAAGTAACTCAGAGGGTTCTCGCCCTAACAGATTGGCATAGTTATCATTGACAGAAAGATAGCATCCGGAGGGGTCGATCTGTGAGATGCCAGGCATGGCATGCGCAAGAGCCAGATTCATCTCTGTGAGGGCTTCTTCATATTGCTTTTGTTCCGTGAGATCGATGACATTGGCAATGCGATACTGTTCACCCGTGTCCTGACTCTTCACTGCTGATACGGTGATGAGCACGGGAAATGTCGTCCCATCTTTTCGAATATGGGTTGATTCAAATGAGGCATGGCCATGTTGATGAATCTGTTGAATATATCCTGGAATTTTTTGATGTTCCTCTGGGGCAAAGATAGTGGCTAAGGGTTGTCCTATGAGTTCCTGAACCGTATAGCCATGCATCTGCGCATAGGCAGGATTGACTAGGTCTAAATAGGGGCTAGTTCCTGCACTCGTGGCCACGCCCCATTGAGTATGTTCAAAAATTGAAGCCCACCGTTTTAGGCTTTCTTCAGTATTTCGTTTTTCCGTGATATCCCGTACCGATCCGGCCATGCGAAGTAGGTTTCCCTGGTCATCCCAAATGCCTTGTCCTCGGGCACTAAACCATCGGTAGCCATCGGATTTGGTGAGAAGCCGATATTCCACGTCAAATGGTTGTCGTCGTTCAATGTGAGCATGGAGAGCTGCAAAAATCCTATCCTTGTCGTCTGGGTGGAGAACCGTCGTCCAACTTTCTAACACGTTAGGGAATTCATCATCCTGAAATCCCAAGAGTTCTTTAAATCGAGGTGACCACCATACCGGCGTATGAGGTGCGTACCAAGGCTCGTGAGGTAAAACCACCCCTTCCCATAACCCGTCGTAGGAACCTTTCACCGCTAAATCAAATCGTTCCATGGTGTCTTGAAGCGCCTGTTCATTTTTCCTCCGTTCGATGGCAATTGCCGCCAGATTCGAGGCGGATTTGACCAGGTCTAGATCATGCGGTTCAGGGGATTTTGGGTGGTTGTAATACATGGCAAAGGTGCCAAGAACCTGACCTTTGGAAGAAAGCAGCGGTGTCGACCAGCAGGCCTGGAGTCCATGGTTGAGGGCTAACCGATGCCCGCGTTCCCAGAGAGGATCCATGGCAATGTCAGAGACAATGACGAGTTCTTTTGTGAAGGCTGCTGTTCCACAGGACCCAGCTTTCGGTCCTATTGTGATGCCGTTAATTTTCTGGGAGTATGTGGCCGGTAAACTTGGGGCGACACCAAGCCATAGGGTGTCACCCTCAAGAAGAAGAATGGAGCACCGCAGGCCTCGAGATTGGGCTTCTATCATTCGGCAAATGTGTTCCAGTATCGATTGAAGGCCTTCTCCCCGTGCAAGACGTTCAAGCGTATCTTTTTGATCGTGGATGAGAGATTCGGAGGTTTTTCGCAGGGTAATATCATGGGTCACGGCTAAGTGTTCTAAATGATTCGTAATTGGATTATTGAAAGGGGTGGCATAGGTTTCCATCCAACGCTGGGTGCCCTTCAAGCCTTCAATTTTAAATTGGAGGGTTTGGGAATTTCCTTCGAGCACCTTTTGGTGCATCTGCTCAAATGCCAAGCGATGTTCAGGAGTGACCAAATCGAAGACTGAGAGCCCAAGCGCCTCTTCTTCAGTGGGGGCTTCGATGAGTGTTAAGCCTGCAGGATTCATCGAGAGAAGGGTGCCATCACGGGCTACCCTCTTAATACAGCCAGGTCCCGTATTGAGCATGAGGGTGAGGAGCGATTCTCGTTGCGCATTTTTCAACTCAGTTTTTTGCCGAATGAGTTCTGTCGAGGCGCGTGCCGCGAAGATTTTTAGAATGGACATGGCTCGATCGGTTTTGAGATATGGTTTTGTATCGATGATAAACAAGTGGCCTAAGGGTTCTTCCTGCTCATTGGTGAGAGCGACTCCTACATAACTTTCAGCTTGCAGGGTTTGCAGGTCCTTATCTTTTGGAAATTGAGCTTGGACGTTCCTGGAATAGATGGCCGATTTCCCTTTCAACACCTGTGCACAGGGTGTGTTGAGTAGGTCATATTCCAGATGTTCACCAGGGGCATTCCCATGCCACACGGCGAGGGTCGAAACTTTGTTGGGGCCAGATAATTCAGTGACTGCGGCAAAGGTGACATTGAGAGCTGACGCCAGGTGTCGAACGAGTTGGGGAAAAAATTGTTCGGCGGCCACGGTGGCTGTCCCTGCTACCAAGTTGGCCAAGGCCTCTTCTTTATTTTTTCGCTCAGTAATATCGAGACCCATCACGATATAGGCCGGTGTCGAGTCAAGATTTGATAATTGAACGTGGATTTCGACAGGGTATTGTGATCCATCTTTCCGGTGGTGAATCGTTTAAAAGTGAACACTTTCCTTCTCGTGAGAGTGGAGCGGGGCAAGGAGTTGCTGCAAGGTGTTGGGCTCCATCTCACAAGAGATATCCATGAGGGACATGCCTTGAAGCTCTTCAATGGTAAACCCTAGATTTTTTAGGCCCCCTTGGTTGGCGTAAAGAAAACGAAAGGTTTTGGCACTGATGATGAAAAATTCAATGAGCGATTGATCGAATATACGGCCAAGGCTTTCCGAGGTTGGAGGCATAGGATCTTTCTCCTACGTTGAGGGATTGAACTGAAAATTTACTTTTGAGGGGTGCATTCTACAGGAACGCCGCGATCATTTGCGATGGTGGCAATGGAAAGGGCGGATGAGAGTGGTCCTGTGGCTCTGATTTATTTGCTGGGTTTGAATTGTTCTGAATCAAGCATGGGGAGTTCGACAGGGGGAATATGCACCCCTTTGAGGCTACCGCGTTTAAACATTGCATGACCTTTTCCGCCACGGCCGACTGGTTGATACTTTCTCATGGTGATAGGCAGTTTGCTGCCTTCTTGTTTGAGTGCCAAGAGTTGATCATCTTTTTGATAGAGCAAGCGGGCTGCTAACAGCCGATCGGCTGAATCGAGTTTGATCACCGTCACGCCTCGTCCTGGGCCTGAGAGGACGCCGACCTCTTCCGCTTTACACAAAAGCACTCGACCGCGTTGAGAAACAACAGCGAGGATGGGTGCTTTTGATGCCACACTCACTGCTTCAAGATGTACAACTTCTTCCCCCTCTCGAACCTTCATGAATTTTCGTCCAAGTCGAGTCGAGGGTTCTTTAAACGCCGCGAGGTCAAAGCGCACTCCCATTCCAGAGGATGAGACACCCACCACTTGTCCTAAAGAGACTGGATCCTCGGCCCCAATGGTTGGTCCGTCAAACAACGGAAGCACGGGAGCCTTGTTCTTCTTTGGCTCTGGCGGCACGACATAAAACCTGGGGTCTAAGCTGAGCGCCGCGAGTATGCGTTCACCATCTTTAAATTTAAACAATTTTTGTGCGGGATCGCCGTAGCCACTTCGTGCCGGGGGAAGGTCGCCCACGCGAATGGTATAGGCGCTACCGAAGTTGGAGAAGAACGCGACGGTGTCCACGGTGCTACCAATAATAGCCGTGAGTAAATTGTCACCCTCTCGCAAGCGTGATTTTGAGAGATCCTTCACTATGCCGACGCGGCGAATCCAGCCATCAGTCGACACCGTGATGACGGCGTCTTCTTTGACGATATAGGCGTCGGGATCGAATTCGATTTCTTCTGTGAGACGTTGGCCCACTTTGCTCCGTCGCTTATCTCCATAGGTGTTGGACACCTCTTGGAGTTCATTTTTGACCACGTTCCAGAGCTTGGCTTTTGAGGCAAGGAGGAGCTCGAGGTCCTTGGCTTGCTTCTTTTTTTCGGCCAACTCATCCATCATTTTTTTAATTTCTGGACGGGAGAGTTTATAGATCGGCGTTTCCAAAATAGCATTGGTTTGGACGTCGTCGAGGTCAAATTGGCGTTTGATTTTTTCTGCCGAGTCGGCTTTGCCCTCACTTTGACGAATGATGTTGAGCACTTGGTCTAAGGCATCAAATATGGTTTTGAAGCCTGTCAGAATATGAATGCGTTGTTCCAACACCCGGAGGTCATAGGAGAAGCGGCGTTTCACGGTTTCAAAGCGAAAGTCGATGAACTGTTCGAGGAAATCTTTCAGGTTGAGACATTGCGGACGTGTGGTGGAGGCGCCTGTTATGGGAATTAAACATGTGAGATTGACGGAAAAATTGTTTTGTAGTGGCGTATTTTTATACACATAGGCCATGGCCAATTGTGGATCGGCGCCTTTCTGTAGCTCTAACACCATGCGAACATCGGTGGTGGATTCGTCACGGACATCAACAAGCTGAGGCACTTTTCTGGCGATAATGAGATCGCCGATGCGTTCCAAGATAGTGGACTTATCGACGGCAAAGGGAATCGAGGTGAGTAGGATCTCATCCTGGCCATTGGAATTTTTTTGGACGGTATATTCTCCACGTAAACGAATGGAGCCCTGGCCGGTTTCATAAATTTCTCGGAGCTCCGCTTTGGTGTTGAGGATTTCACCACCGGTTGGGAAGTCCGGACCTTTGATGAATTTCAGGAGGTCGGCAATCGAACTGTTGCGATCATCAATTAACGCAATCGCACCTTCGATCACCTCCGCAAGATTATGTGGGGGAATGTTGGTGGCCATGCCCACGGCAATGCCAGTGGAGCCGTTGACTAACAGATTTGGAAAGCGAGCAGGGAGAACGAGAGGTTCTTCATCTTTTCCATCGTAATTGGCTTGGAAGTCAACGGTGTCTTTGTTGAGTTCGTTCAGGAGTTCAACCGCGATGGCGGTGAGTTTGGCTTCGGTGTAACGGTAGGCGGCTGGAGGGTCGCCATCCAAACTGCCGAAATTGCCATGACCGTCAACCAAGGGCGCGCGAAGAGACCACCATTGCGCCATACGCGCCATGGCATCGTAGACCGCGGAATCGCCATGAGGATGCCATTCACCGATGACCGATCCTACGACCTTCGCACTTTTGATCGGTGGTCGTTCAGGGACTAATCGGTGATTGTGAAACATCGAAAATAAAATTCGACGTTGGACGGGTTTGAGACCGTCTCGGACATCCGGCAATGCGCGTGAGGTAATGACCGATAAGGCGTAATTGAGATATCGTTGGCGGGTGGTTTCATCGAGGGGCACGGTTGTGACGTGCTCGCTCACGGTGTTTCCATCTTTGGGTGTTCGGGGTTTTCGTGCCATTAAAAAAATCTTCTAACAAAATTTCTAAAAAGATCAAAAGATCTTAGGTGCGACTCATTCTATTAAAAAACTCAAAACATCAATTGCTAGGCAGGATGTTGAGACAGTCTGTCCAGCAAGGCCGCAGAAACTTTGGCGCGCGGAACGTACGTGAGTACGTGAGCACGACAAAGTTACGAGAACGCAGTTGGCGGGCTTTCTCAACATCTTGCCTATAATTTGGGAGGGGGTGCATAGGGAAAGGGCGATGGTGGAAGTTCTCCTGGAAGTAAACTCGCTGGGTCAATCGGTTCATTTTTTCGAAGGCGTTCACTAATTCGTGATTTCACCCAATCTGGATCCCACCATTCCAGCGGATTGATCTGTATTCCGTGGAGGAGCAGGCTGAAGTGTAAATGATCACCGGCAGCCAATCCGGTCATCCCTGAGCGTGCAATCATTTGGCTTTTGCGGACATAGTCTCCCTTCTTGACCTCGAAGGAGGATAAGTGCGCATACAATGATTGGAGGCCATACCCATGGTCAATCACGATGGTGTTTCCATAAATGCCAAAGTATTCGGCGAGGACCACCTGACCATGATTGGCGGCTTCGACGGGATACTGCTTGGTGACGGCCAAATCAAACCCGAGATGATACTGGGTATCGACGACTTTGCCGTGGTACACATATTTGCGATGGTCCGCATAGGCCGCTTCGACTTGCGAATTGGACAACTGCATGAACCCACCGTCCCACATAAACTCAGGCTTGCTGCTGGCCGCCAACTCTTTGAGCTGTTTAGTGTTGGTGTCACGCAAGTCGTGATTAACGGCAAGAAAGTTTTTAAGCGGATCACCCTGGTCTTCGACTCCTGGTGTTTGGGCGATAATGGGCCGGACTGTTCGTTCAATAAAGCGGTCCGTGATTTTAATGTTTCGCGTACGCCACTGCTTGGGAAGGATTTTGATTCCAATGGGGTAGATGGCATGATTGCCGAGTCCGTCATCGGCCACCAGTGCCACGGGGGTCTTGGCCGCCAGGTCGTGGGGAAATGCGATAAAAGAAAAATAAGTAAATTCTTCGTCAGGGGTGGGATATCCAGGGAATACGGTGTCACCAATTTTGACCCCAAAATTTTTGGCGTCATCTGATGTTCGGTAGAAGACGACTCCCGCTCCTCCTTGCGTGACGGGTAGGGGGGTGGACAACAATTCCAACTTTGGGGGGGTGAATTTCACGATGAAATCCTGATTTACCCTGGCCCAGTTGCCTTCGAAGAATCCTCGCCAGGAATAGTCCCTGGCAGAAATAATGAGTGTCGCGGGTCCCTTGCGTTTGGGAATGGCATCGTCCCCAAATGGGATGATATTCAGATCAAACGTATGTTGGGTGCCTCCATCCAGAGAGAGCGCGCCGTGAGAGGGAAAGCGCTCTTCGGCGAGGACGTAATGTTCGAGATTCTGAATCAGCTGAATTGAAATCTCTTGAAGGCCTGTTCCTTCGTCTTCAATGTGGATCGAGAGAGGTGTCGTGGGCCCCACGAGAGTCAACGGTTGTGCAAGGGTAATGCTTGGAGGCGTATGGTCGCCCCATCGTATAGACCCAACAAGGGCGACGTAGGCGGCAACAATCGAGAGGGCGAGCACGTAGAAAATTATTTTTTTATTCACGGATATGGGGAATAACAAGATATTTTCATTCCGTCAACACCGGAGATGGGTTGGGAGATTATTCGTGCTGGTGAGGAACCTTGCATGGATGAGCCCAATGAGCGGCTTTGACATTTTATTCACTGAAGGTCTCATTGAAGGTGAGCGTGTTGATGAAATCATTTCCTTCTTGACTTAATCGAAATTTCGAGGAGAATGGGTTTCATCTATTGATATAGCTCAAAGAGTAAGGAATGACACCGATTACGGTGTCACTTTCCTTAATCTTCAAGATTCTGTACCTTGAGGTCAGGACAATCTCAATTTTCCTAAGGAGTGCATGTGGGGTTTGCAGGTGACATACTAGGCTGGTTTTCGAGTGATTTGGCGATTGATCTGGGGACCGCGACCACGCTGGTCTATAGTAAAGGTAAGGGGATCATCCTGTGTGAACCCTCTGTTGTGGCTATAGAAAAACAATCGAATACGGTCTTAGCCGTTGGGGTTGAGGCCAAGCGTATGGTTGGACGCACTCCTGGGAACATCATCGCGATTCGCCCAATTAAGGAAGGTGTGATTGCGGATTTTGCAGTGACCGAAAAGATGCTCAAGTATTTTATTACGAAAGCCCATAATCGTAACGCCTTTGTTCGCCCTCGATGTATTATTGGCGTGCCTTCACGGATTACCGAAGTGGAACAGCGAGCGGTTCGAGAATCCGCCATGCATGCGGGGGCTCGGGAAGTCTACCTGATTGAAGAACCGGTGGCGGCTGCTATTGGCGCTGGTCTGCCCATTACCGAACCATCCGGCAATATGGTGGTGGATATCGGAGGAGGCACCACTGATATCGCCGTGATTTCATTGGGCGGTATTGTGTGTAGCGAATCCGTTAAAGTCGCGGGCGATTCAATGGATGACGCGATTATGAGCTATATCAAGCGCCGCTATAATTTGCTCATTGGCGAGCATATGGCCGAGAGGGTCAAAATAGAAGTGGGTTCAGCCTATCCGCTCGAAGAACGCAAAACCATGATGGTCAAAGGGCGGGACATGATTTCCGGTATCCCTCGTACCGTGGTCGTAAACGATGCCGAAATTCGTGAAGCGTTAGAAGAACCAATTCATGCGATTATCAATGCGCTACGAACATCGTTGGAAAATACTCCACCGGAACTGGCCGGCGATATCATTGATCGTGGTGTCGTGATCACTGGAGGCGGTTCCATGCTGCCTGGTTTAGCCACGAGATTCCAAGAAGAAACGAATTTGCCGATTATTACCGTTGATGACCCGCTGACTTCTGTGGTCTTAGGCGTGGGAAAAGTTCTGGATGAAATCGAATTGTTCAAAAAAGTTTCCCTGCTCACTTCTGAGCGGCATAAGGGGTATGGGTATCGGTGATCGACCCCACTATATTGGCGGCTCTCAATCTAATTCGGTAGCGTTGAATCCGCAATCCGATAAATCCCACCACCGTGATCAACCACATAGAGTTCTCCGGCTTCGTCTTCGCCAAAAGAAGAAATGTGTAATCGTGTTGAAAGAAGCACGGTAACTCGCGTACCCACCAGCCCCATGATTTCCCCGCTACAGTAATCCCCAAAAATATAGGTGCCTTGTAGGTGAGGCATGTGTTGGCCTCGATACACATAGCCCCCGGTGATCGAACATCGTCCAGACTCATGGGCATATTCGGCGATGGGTAGTGAAATGCCATCCCTGTCGCATCCGTTCGATGGTTTGAAGCAATGCAACCCTTCCATGATTCGCCATCCGTAGTTCTTTCCTCTTTCTACCCGGTCAATTTCTTCCCATTGATTCTGTCCAACATCAGCGACCCATAAATTTCCGTTGGTTTTGTCAAAAGAAAATCGCCAAGGATTGCGAAATCCCCACGCAAAAATTTCCTGGCCATGTTGTTTAGTCGCAAAAGGATTGGTCTCGGGAATGGCGTAGGGGGGCTTGTGATCGATATCAATTCGGAGAATTTTCCCCAATAGTTCATTTTGATTTTGTCCGCGATCCTCTGGATCTCCCCCGGCTCCGCCATCGCCTGTGGCAATATACAGAAATCCATCTGGGCCAAAGGCGATCATGCCTCCATTATGGTTTCCGTAGGGCTGAAGAATGACTAAGATGATGCGTTCGATGGATGTGACTTCGTTCATTACGCCAGATGCTTGGAATTCCGAGATCACCGTTGCGCCATCGTTCTTTCGTGAGTAATTGACAAACATACGGCCATTTTTAAGAAAGTGAGGGTGAAAGGCCACTCCCAGGAGTCCTCGTTCTCCGCCAACGTTGACCCTGCCTGAGATATCCAGGAATGGAGTTGGAAGGAGTCGCCCCTGTTCCAGGATGCGAATTCTTCCGGCCTGTTCGACAATAAACAGGCGCTGGCGATGATCCCCGGCATGAGTGAGCAGTACGGGTTGTTCGAGATCTTGGGTGACCAGAGGAATGAGTGTCATGCCGGTGCTGGGTGGTGGTGTGGCGAAGGAAAAGGCTGTCAGGGGAAGGGCCAAAATAGACAGGAGAATCAAGGCGATTTTCGGCATGACCATGGGAGGGAAAGGTGTATTCCGAAGAGGGAGGAGGCGTAGGTTTTCCTGAATAGGATGGTTCATGAACATGGTTCTCGTAAGGGTCCGTCGGTTGAACGGCCTTTGGACCTTGGAATCATCAGGGATTGCACCTAATTTCTTCTGACTGCTATAAAATGATTTGGCCACACTTGATGAGGGAGTACTCTTATGATTTTAAAGTTTGAAAATGACCCCTTAGATTCAGATCATTCTGGAGGACATTATTACCATGTTTGCCAAGGGCGGATCCAGAATTCCGAATTATCGGTCCCTCCTCCTGATCAGCCTTGGGAATGTCCCGCATGTGGCATTGACCTTGAAACCGAGGATTTTATGCTTGCCCAACAGCGTGGCTGGTCGTAATCTTTGGGTAAAGAATATCGTTCGTGATCTTGCAGACCAAATTTTATTAATCACTTACTATGGCGAGGGGACTCATGGCGGGAAGTCAAGGTCGGAAGACGGTAAAGGTGATGCGAGGGCTCATGATGTTATGTGACGAGTGCCATCAAGACGTGTTGGAGGAAAAATTGGTTGATGAAAAAAATTATGTGGAAGACCACATAGCCCTCTTTGATACGATTTGCCCAGGTTGTGAGGACCTCAATCGGCCGTTGGTTGATGACATGCTGGGTAGCTCAGAATAGGCTCATTCAGGGTTTTTCTCTCAAAAAATATCTGGAGTAGCCAGATATTTCTGTTTTTGGTACATTCTCTCAGCTAGCCGGCGTCATAGGCATGCCACACTCAGGGATGAGTCAACATTTTGTTGTAGAGGGAGGAATTCATGGCCACGTTCCATCAGATTTTTTCGGAACAATCGTCTGCGGCTCTATCGACAGTTAGTCTATTGGCTGTAGGGGTGATATTCTCGATTCAAGCATTGTTCCCGGTGCCCATGGTCCATGCTCAGACAGAATCTATCAATGCACAGGCCAGCATGCCTCCTAGTCCTCGTTTAAATTCTGCTCTCCAATATTTTGGTTCCTCAAATGAGGCACCGGCTTCTTCTGTGCCCAACACTGCTTCCGAGCAAGAATCCGTCACCCAATCCATTTCCTCAGAAAAGCCTTATGTTGGGGATGAAGGAATTCCGGTGATGGCTGAAACCGTGGTTGAGGGTTCTGCCATCGATTCATTTCCTGATCCTTTTGATGTCGGACCCCAAACGGTCGTGAACGACCCATGGGAGTCGTTTAATGCTGATGTGTTTCAATTTAACTATGATATGGATCGTTACCTGCTCAAGCCTGTGGCGAAGGGATATAACGCCGTGATCCCTCCTGATGTTCAAGGGTCGCTAGCGAATGCCTTTAACAACATGGGTTTCATGACACGATTTTTAAATAGCCTGTTTCAGGGAAAGTACGGGCGTGCGGGAATTGAAACGAAACGGTTTTTGATCAATTCTACTATCGGAGTTGCCGGTTTATTTGACGTTGCGAAATATGTGTTTGAGACGGAAGCTCCGCCTTCTGAAGACACTGGGCAGACCTTGGCGTTGTATGGAATGGAATCTGGGCCTTTTTTGATTCTGCCGTTTATGCCGCCGTTAACGGTTCGTGATGCGGTTGGCTATGTCGGAGATGTCGCCATGAATCCTCTTAATTATTTTATTCCATTTTTTCCGAACTTTGGATTAAATGTGGATCGGACGGTAAATGATCGATCTCTTAATCTTGATAAGTTTGCGGGGATTGAAGAATCCACGGTCGATTTGTATGGTGCCGTTCGATCGGGGTATTTTGATAGCCGGGCGAAAGATCTTCGTGAGTAAAGGGCGTTGGTCCGCTCGATAGGAAGAGTGATGCATAAAGCGTGATGAGTAAAGAATAGAGTCGCTTGTGTTTCCACCCATTACTCATCACGCCTGACACGTGGTGTCCGTTTCCCTAGTCCATAGAACAGGCTCCAGGTCCTCTGGGGTCACCGCAACTTCCACAGTCTCCAGGATCTGCATATCCGATACTCCCATCTCCACCACCACTGACGGCAAAGGCCGAGAGCTGCTTGTCTAGGTTGTTCGTCTCACATTTGGGGCAGGCAGGTTTGGTTGAAGCATGGACAATCAGTTCAAATTGATGCGAACATTCTTTGCAGATGTATTCGTATAGAGGCATAGTCAGGTTTCTCCTTAATGTGTCAGTGAAAGGGCCTGTTGAATAATTTACGTCAATAGCCAATAAATGACCTAGATGAGTCTAGCATCGACAACGGGAGGGAATGTTCAAAAAAGTTCGTCCAGCAAGGCCACAGCCCTTTTGACGCGCGGAGCGTACTCTCAGTACGTGAGCACGGCAAAAGGGCGAGAACGCTGCTGGCGGCTTTTTTCAACATTTCCTGAAATAAAATCGTCAACTCGCACCATTATAGGAGAGTGGGGCTTCATCTGACAATAAAGGTTTCAGGTTCGTCTCAAAAAAAGTAAAGGATAGGATCGCATGTATCAAGAAGAAAAAACATTCAATCTTCGGTTTCAATTAGAAGCGCAATTTCCTGAAGAGTATAATGGTGAAGAAGATG